>JBJKQE010000091.1:0-69134 GCA_046705645.1 Ignavibacteriaceae bacterium
CACCGCATACTATTATTAATAATTGGGCTCCTTTAACCATTTCGGCATGCGGATTAATATTAAATATTTGATCTATGGCTTCTCTTTTATCAATCACGATAAAATGCCACGGCTGATAATTCATAGCGGAAGGTGCATACATAGCCGCTTTTAGAATTGTTTCAATTTTTTCTTCGGAGATTTTCTGATTGGTGTATTTACGTATGCTTCTTCTTTTGAGAATTGCTTCAAATGTATCCATTATTTTTTCCTAAAAATTGAAAAGTTAACAACAGAAATTTAAATAATTTTAATGCCAATGCACAGGAAATGAAATCTTTAAAGGTGAGACAGATAAATTTTGATAATATTTTTAACAATAAATATGGTTAATGATTCCCTTTATATTCAACAAGGCCGCCTCCGTAAGTTGAAATCCAAATATTGCCTTTTGAATCTTGAGCAACACCGGTTACATCGTTTATATTTAAATTTGTATTATCTTTATTATAAATCGTAACATCGGAAACTGAGCTAAATTTTACTAATCCCTGATCGGTTGCAACCCATTTTGTATTATTCTTATCAATAAAAATTTCATTAGTCTGGCTGTAAGGGGGAGTTATATTAGCATTTTGCCAGTTTACTCCGTCATAATAAGAAAGTCCCCCGCCAAAGGATTGCTTAGTCCCAAATCCGACCCAAATAGTTCCGGTATTCGATTGAGCAACAGCTCTTACATTATCATTTACAAGGCCAACACCTCTTTGTGTAAACCTCTGCCAAGAGTTATTAGTTATTTCGGATAATCCGCCGTTTAGTATACCTGCCCATACATTGCCGGAATTATCGGAAAGAACACATGTAATTTGAGTACTTGGTACTATAGAATCCGGATAAGTGTACCATGTCCTATTCCCGTTATATAAAGATGATTTATTCAAGCCTTCCTGAGTAGCGATATACCAATTACCGGTATTATCAAAACAGATTGCATTAATATAGAAACTGGGTAAAACAGCTGTTTTAAGCTGGTAAATTTTTACTGAAGAACCGTCATATGTTACAAAACCTCTACTAGTTCCAAAAAATACTACTTTATCCTGAGTTACTGAAATACAGTTAACTTGTACACTGGGTAAAGCCGCGTATAATTGACTTCCGCCCCAAGTACTACCGTTATAACTTAATACTCCCTGGTCACTAGTTCCTACCCAAATTACATCGTTCTTTCCAACACCTACGCAGGTTAGGTTATCAGTTTTAATCTGCGAGTTTTTTGTAGTATAAAAACTCCAAATAGTTGTATCAACTAGAAATCCTTGAATTGATGATTTATTACCGCTGCTGATCGTAACATTAACACTATCATCCTGGTAATTCTTTATGTGAAATTTTACATAATAATTACCTGGTAAAATGTTACTTAAAGTTGCAGGAGTAACCGAACCTGTACTGCTGTCATTAATAAATATTTCGGCACCTTCGGGTTTACTGTCGCAAGAAATGCTTCCGAGCATTGAATAGTTATCCGAATAATTAATAAATTTCTGTTCTTTAACACCATCAACAATATTAATTGTGAAACTTGTATCTCTATATAAATTCTTTTTAAGAGTTACCAGGTGGTTACCACTCGTCAGCCAGGTAAGACTATCCGGTGTTACCCTTCTTCTTTGTTTTCCATCCAGATAAATTTGAAAACCTTGCGGTTTTGTGTTGATATAAATATATCCGTCTGGCGGCGGAGAGTCGGGCGGTGTAATCGATACCTTGCTGTTACATGAAGATAAAATTAAATCAACGGTAGTAATAAGAATCAAATATACTATTAGTCGAATCGAATTTATTTTAATTTTGGAAATCATAATTACTTATTCAAATCCAAGTGGTTCTAAATAATCTTTCGTGAATTTAATAACATAATTTGTTCTAACGCATGGGTTGATAATACCATAGTCTCCAGTCTCCAAGTATATATAATATGTGATAGACTTACTCTTTAAACTATCGCTTCAATCTTCATCTCTGCATTAGAGAAAACTTTTTTATTAAGATCGCTTTTGCTTCCAGAAAAAACCATACGACTCTGCATTGGGAAGATTTATCCGAACTAAGGCAAAAATCTATTTGATAAGAAAGCATCCATATCAGCATATCTGTTTACTAAAGGTTTCAAATTATTAACATAATAGTAGAGAATTTACCAATTATAAAAAAAGTAAACACTCATAATTAAAGTGTTGTTAAAATTCTTAAAGCATTTAGATTTAACATAATAGAACATTATTGATCTTGTTTATATTCAATCAGACCGCCACCGTAAGTGGAGATCCAGATGTTATCTTTTGAATCTTGAGCAATACCGGTTACGTCTGTTAAGTTTAAATTGGTATTATCGTTAGTATAAATCGTAACATCGGAAATAGAGTTAAATTTTACCAGCCCCTGATCGGTTGCAACCCATTTGGTATTATTTTGATCTATAAAAATTGCATTAACCTGGCTGTAGGGCGGAGTTATAATTGCATTTTGCCAGTTTACTCCGTTATAATAAGAGAGTTCCCCGCCGTAAGATTGCTTGGTTACAAATCCAACCCAAATAATTCCGCTATGCGATTGAGCAATAGCACGGACATTATCATTTACAATTCCGACACCTCTTTGCGTAAATCTCTGCCAGGTATCGTTAGTTATTTCGGTTAAGCCGCCGTTTTGTATACCTGCCCACACGTTGCCGGAATTATCACAAAGAACACATGTAATTTGAGTATATGGCACTATCGAATCACCATAAGAATGCCATGTTCTGATTCCGGAATAAGATGATGTATAAATTACACCCGTTTTAGTAGCGACATACAAATTTCCTGTATCATCAAAACAGATTGCGTTAACATAAGGACCTTTGAAAACTCCCCTATTTGAATTAGAGTCTAAAGTAGCAAAACCCTGATCAGTTCCAAAGAACACTGTTTTTCCCTTGTCTACTGCAATACAATTAACTTGTTCCCCCGGCAATGTAGTAAATAATTCACTGCCACCCCAGGTACTTCCGTTAAAGCTTAATACTCCCTGATCACTAGTTCCTACCCAAATTACATCGTTCTTTCCTACACCTACGCAAGTAAGGTTATCAGTTTTAATCTGCGAGTTTTTTGTAGTATAAAAACTCCAAATAGTAGTATCAACTAGGAATCCTTTAGTTGATGATTTATTACCGCTGCTTACAGCCACATTAACACTGTCATCTTGGTAATTCTTTAAATGAAATCTTACATAATAATTGCCGGGTAAGATGTTACTTATAGTTATGGGAGTAACCGAACCCGTACTGCTGTCACTAATTAATATTTCGGCACCTTCGGGTTTACTGTCGCAAAAAATACTTCCACGCATTGAATAGTTGTGTGTAAAATCAATAAATTCTTTTACTTTGGTTCCTTCAACAATATTAACTGCAAAACTTGTGTCTCTAAATAAATTCTTTTTAAGAGTTACCAGATGAGTACCACCTGACAGCCATGTAAGGCTATCCGGTGTTAACCTTCGCCTTTGTTTTTTATCCAGGAAAATCTGAAAGCCTTCCGGATTTGAACTTATATAAATATAACCGTTGGGCGGTGGAGAATCCGGCGGGGTTACGGATACTTTCTGATTACACGAAGCGAAGGCTATTCCGATAATTGAAATTAAAAACATGTGCATAAAGTATTTCTTTATTTTTATTCCGGGCTTCATAACTTACTGATCATAACCGAGAGACTTTAAGTAATCTCTTCTAAATCTTATATTATAATCGGTTCTAACATAAGAACCAAAAATTCCATACCCGCCTTGAACATTAGAATAATCAGGCATGTCCAAAGTTACTGTATAAGAATTAAGGCCTGTCTGCAAAGAAAGATAATAAGTAGATAAATTGACGCTATATACCACAACCTCAACCTGCAGCCAGGCAATAGAAATATCATTTTTATTAAGATTTCCTTGGGGAATTTCATTTAATATTTGTTCTATTGTACTCAAACTAATTTGAACGGAATTAACATCAGTTTGTTTTGGATAAACCGGATTTTGTGTACCGTTATTCGAAACAAAATACAACGGTACTTCCCATTTCTTTTCTACCGAAGAGCCGTTAGTAAAATAAACAATATATATTTTAGGCGAATAAATCGTATTGTCAAACTTTGCCCAATTAACCGTAACATATTCATTACCGTTGACCGGAGGAACCAACGAGTCGCTTTCGCTGCTAAAAAAGCCGTATTGTTCAACATCGGGAAGTTTTGTGCTGGACTGAAGCAAAAATCCGCTTGGCAGCAAAGCTTCTACGTCAACATATTCGTTTCCTACCGGCTTTAAATTATTTACATAATAACAATGTACCGAACCTTTATAATGAGAGGTATCTGTTCTAACAATTGTCGTATCTCTCATCGGATATAAAGTATCTCTATACCACATATTCACCCGTGCACCAATTACTGCAGGATCCTGGGTATTTGTCAACGGATTATAATCGTCTGCAGCTTCATAGCTCCTGGAGATAGTAACAATCTGCAGGGAAGTGTCGCTTCTTATAATCCCCGTTAAATCATATCTTTCTCTGAATGGAGCATTCGGATTAAATGTATTATTACATGAATAAGTTAACAAAGCAGCAGTAATAGTTATAAAAAAAAGTAATAGGTATTTTTTCATAATTTAACTTTTAAAGTTGCTGTTGGTAAAAACGGCAGCATATAAACTCGCTGACCGGTACTACGCTCAAAATAGAAAATGTTCTTCCTATTATAAACATTGATAACACTGGCTTCAATACTAAATTTCAACGGATTAATTTCAAAATATTTACTTACGCTTATATCCATCCGGTGATAATCCGGCAATCGGCCGAAATCTTTATCCGATAGTATTCCGTACGGCTGGTAGTCTTCGTAAATCTGCCAGTTTGAATAAAAGTCCTGGAAATTAAATTTATTATAATAACCCAGGCTTTGTGTAAAGGGCAAGCCGGAGTTGAAGATCCATAAAACACTTGCCTGCCATCCGGCACCGAAGTTGTAATTAAGAATTATATTAAATGCATTTCTAATATCGTATCGGGGATAATAAATCCAACCGTTTAAATCTTTGTAAGCCCAGCTTAAGGTATAGGAAGCAGTAATGTTCAGAGGATCTTTTGCATATCTAAGCTGAAACTCCCATCCGTAAGATTTACCGCTGGCTGAGAGCAAGTCCGGATCAGTGCTGAGTATTTTATTATCATTCAGTGTAGGAATATTTTGCAGCACTTTGTAATATGTTTGTGCATCGAGTGATAAGAATTCCGTAAAATTTATATGAGCTCCGCCGGTATACAGTATTTCTTTTGCGGGATTAAGATAACTTGGTGTTATAATCCAGGGTTCAAATAAAGATATTACATCGTTCTCATCCGAAAGAGTAGTTATTTGCTGATCATATATTCCCCAGGCAGCCTTAAGTGAAATAAGCGGTGAAAGATTATAAGTTAAATTAACGTATGGATCCAGCAGAAAAGAGCTGCCATCAGATTGAGAAAGCCCCACAACATTTAATCTTGATCCGATACTGGCACCGAAATTTGAAAGATGTAAAAATTTGTAATAGGCGTAAACACTAATATTACTTCCATGTGAACCAATATCCGATACTGCACCAAAAGAATTTTGCAGGAATAACTTGGTATCCAGATCTTTTATTTCAAGACCGGTATGCAGCTCATCTTTTGAGTTAAAAATGTAAGTGAATTTTGTATTGTAGGTAATATCGGTTACATTATTAGTTTTAGGTGATACGCTGCTAAGTTTTTGAATAACCTCACCATCGAAATTACTCATTGACAAATCCATTTCAAAAAATAAAGGGGCATCCGTAACCTGGAACCATCTTAGACCAAGAATATTATTCGACCATTTCATATCTTCGGTAAAAGGATCACTGTTTATAAGTCTATCTCCGCTGAAAAATCCGTCAACAACAAATTTAGAACCCTTAATAAAATTCGGGTTGGCATAATTTAATTTAAAAGACGCATCATAAAAATTTATCGGTGCAGTCTGGTTATTCAAAAATTTCTTTAATATTGCCGTAGAATAACTTTTTCTTCCCGTAACTATAAAAGAACCGTAAGGAACCGGTCCTTCCAAAAGTGCCTTGCCGGAAATAAAGCTTGAAGTTGCTTGGGCACTGAATCTGTTTTTATTCCCGTCTTTTGTAATTATGTCTAATACAGAAGAAAGTCTGCCGCCGTATTCGGGAGGGAAACCGCCTTTATAAAATTCCACACCATTAATCATATCCGGATCAACAACGCTGAATATACCAAAGGCATGGAACGGATTATAAATTGTAATGCCGTTTAATAAAACCAAATTTTCATTACTAGGGCTGCCTCTAACATAATATCTTGCCGAAACATCTCCGGTAGATTGCACTCCGGGAATATATTGAAGTGATCTGAATACATCCGATTCGACACCCTGTGGAAACATCTCGAGGCTTTTCATAGATATTTGTTGAAGGCCTAAATTTGTTGCATTTTTTTCAACTGTTCTTCTACTGACTTTTTCTACCGGCTGAAGCATAATATTTGTCGGTACTAAAGCAGCCTTAATATCGGTAATTTTATTCGGAGCAATATAAACCTGGATTGTTTTTGATTTATATCCTATAAATGTAATTGTAACTTTGTAATATTTCTTAGCCGGAAGAGAAGGAATGTAAAAATATCCCTGAGAGTTGGAAGTAGTACCGGTTTTTAGAGAATTAATTGAGATGTTGCCGAAAGGTAGCACTTCCCCAGATGTTGAATCCACAAGTACGCCTCTTAATGTACCTGTGTTTTGGGCCTGAGACTTACTTGTTAATGATATAAAAAATATTAAAATTATAAAAATAATGTATAATAATTTAGTTCTTAAAGAGAAGTCATTGATATATGCATTCTTAGAATTATTCAATATTCATTCCCATCGTTTTACTCAATCAAAAAGAATTGAGATAACCCTGTTCTAATTTTTTTATATGTATAATAATTTATTACGGGCGGTCAATCTAATACACAATTATTTAAGGGAATATTTTAATAAGTGTGGATTTTTTGGTTAAAAAAAGTGGGTTCAAAATTTTCCCTGCTTCCTAGTATATTAACATGAGGGTCCATAAATTCAATTCTTATTTAGAATATAAAACAAGTAAAAAAACTGGCAATTATTTTAATTATTTAATTAACTTAAATCAAGTTAAGTTTTAATTTATTTAAATTTTCCATCCTATCAATGAATATAGTATTATTCGTTTTAGTAAATTTTAAAATATTAAACCTTTAATTATTATAGTGTAAAATCCATAAAACGATCATATTATTTAATTGCATCACATAAAAATGAATAATTTAATCATTATTGCTCACAGGGGGGAATCTCTTGACGCCCCCGAGAATACACTTGAGTCAATAAATTTAGCTTGGCAAAGAAATGCTGATGGAGTCGAAATTGACATTCATTTAACTGCCGATAATAAAATTGCCGTAATACATGATGCAGATACAAAAAGAGTTAGCGGAATCCATCTTAAAATTTCCTCTCAACCAATGAACGAACTGAAAAAATTAAATGTTGGAAAATATAAAGGAGACCGGTGGGATAATGTAAAAATCCCTTCTTTAAGAGAAGTTCTAGATACAGTACCGGAAAACAAAAAACTATTTATTGAAATTAAAAGCGGACGCGAAATTCTTAACCGGCTTAAAATTGAATTGAATGAATCAAAGCTAAAGCCGGATCAAATAAAGATAATGTGTTTTAATTTTAATACCCTAAAAGTAGCCAGAGATATAATTAAAGAATACGAGATCTTTTGGTTAAGAGTAAATGGGAAAAGTTTCCTTCGATTTTTTAAATTAAATTTAGATGAATTAATTAATCTGGCATTAAAAAATAAGGTCAACGGATTCAATATTAAATATTCCGGGATTATTGATCGTAACTTCGTTCAAAAAGTTAAAAGATCGGGCTTGAAATTATATGCCTGGACAGTTAATGATATAGAAATTGCTAAGAAATTAATTGAATATGGAATTGATGGAATTACAAGTGATAGACCATATCAGTTGAAAAAACAAATTTACCAATATATATCAAAATCTTATTTAATATAAATTTAAATTCTATTGGTTGCCCTTGTGCTCAATTAATCCTCCGCCGTTAGTTGAGATCCAGATATTACCTTTAGAATCTTGAGCAATCCCTGTTGCATTGTTAATATTTATCCCGGTGTTATAGTAATTAAAAATAATAGTATTTGAACTTGTATTAAATTTTACCAATCCCTGATCTGTAGCTACCCATTTGGTATTGTTCTTGTCTACTAATAACGCAAAAGTTTGACTTGAACTTGGTATTACAAAATAATTCTGCCAGGTCGTACCGTTATAAACAGCGAGTTCGCCTCCTAAGACTACGGAAGTCCCGAATCCCGCCCAGATATCGCCTGAAGGTGCTTGAGCAAAAGCCCGGATAAAGTTGTTTATAAGTAAGCTGTTACCGGTATAAAAGTATTCCCAATTATTATTAGTATCTGATTTAGCAATGCCGTAGCCATGAGTGCCAACCCAGAGATTATCTGCATTATCAAAAAAAACGGAAGTGATTAATTTATCCGGTAAAAATGAATCGTAATAAATCCAAGCCCTAGTATCTTGATCCATAAATGATTTTGTCAATCCTCCTTGAGTACCAATGTACCAATTACCTGAATTATCAAAAGCAATTGCTGTTATGGTAGGACTGGGTAAGGGTGCTGTGCCTTGTATTGGTGTTGTGTATATTTGTGTATGTGATCCGTCATAGGTTACAAATCCATTATTTGTACCGAAAAATTTCACATTGTTATTATTTACTGCTATACAGTTAATATGCCAGTCCAGTAAAGCACCAGTGACCTCAGACCCTCCCCAAATGTTTCCATCAAAACTTATAACTCCCCGTGAATCAGTTCCAATCCAAACAACATCGTTTTTATCAACACTTAAACAAGTTAAATTATCTGTCTTGATGGGTGAATTATTTGTGGTGAAAACTCTCCATATTGAAGTATCTACAAGTGTCATGTTTAAGCTGGTTGAATTATAACTGCTTACTGAAACATTCTGACTTGCATCCTGATGATTTATTAATCTATAACTAATTTTATAATTTCCAGGAAGAATATTATTCAAAGTTGCAGGTGTGTGTTTCCCCGTACTTAAATCGTTAATAAATATTTCAGCACCCTCTGGATTACTTGTGCAATAAATACTACTAAGCATTAGCGGGTTTTCTGAAAAATCAATATATACTGACTTTTTCTCTCCTTCTACTATATTGATGTTAAATGATGAATCTCTAAATAAATCTTTTTTCAGCGTAATTTTATAAATACCGTTGCTTAACCATGTTAGACTATCGGGAGTCAATCTTCTCCTATCATTTCCATCAAGGTAAATATCGAATCCTTCCGGATTAGAATTAATATATATAAATCCACTTGGCGGGGGTGCATCGGGAGGCGTAATGGATACTTGTCTCCCGCAAGAATAAAGTACAATTTCTACAATTAAAATTATTGCTAAATATGTTTTAATCTTCAAGATATTTATTCAAATCCTAATGATTTTAAATAATAATATGTGAATCTGACAGTATAATCTGTTCTTACATAAGAACCGAATATACCGTATCCTCCCTGGATATTTGAATAATCGGGGCTATCAAGTCTTATCGTAAAAGCATCTAATCCATTTTGAATAGATAAATAGTAAGTCGAGAGGTTTACATCATAAACAACTACTTCAACACTAAGAACGGAAATTGAATAATTGCTTTTATCATTATTTCCCTGCGGTATTTCGTTCAAAGCTTGAGTTATAGTTTCCATGCTTATTTTTATATAGTTTTGTTTAGTAGGTTGCGGATAAACGCCCACAAGATTATCATTCTCAGTAATATAATATAGTGGCACAGGCCATTCCTTTTTTTCCGGAGAGCCGTTGGTGTAATAAATTATATTTATCTTTGGAGAGTAAATTGTATTATCCAACGCGGTCCATTTTACTGTAACATAATTTTTTTCGATCGAAGAAGGGGGTACTGATTTGTCATTATTTACATCAAAAAAAGTAGTCGGATTTGCATTAGGAAGTTTTGTACTTGATTGTAAAAGAAATCCGTTCGGCAATAAAGCTTCTATATCAACATATTCATTTGCCTGCGGTTTTAAATTATTTATAACATAACAATGTACAGAATTTTTATAACGCGAAGTATCTTGCCTTGGAACCGATGTATCTCTCATTGGGTACATTATACCTTTATACCACATTTTTACCTGTGCATCAACGATAGCCGGGTCTTGATTATTAGACAATGGATTAAAGCCATCGCCCGCCTCATAGCTGCTTGTAAGAGTTACTATTTGTAAAGAAGTGTCACTTCTTATAATACCGTTTAAAGCATATCTTTCTCTAAAAGGTGCATTCGGATCAAAGTTGTTATTGCATGAATAACTTGACATGACGACCGCAATAGCAAATAAAATTATTTCTAGTTTTTTCATAATTCAACTTTAAACGTTGCAGTTGGCAAAAAAGGTAACATATAAATGCGCTCACCTGTATTGCGATCAAAATAAAAAATGTTTTTCCTATTATAAACATTAATAACGCTTAGGTCTATATTAAATTTGAATGGTGAGATTTCAAAATATTTACTTACGCTTAAATCCAACCGATGATAATCTGGAAGGCGTGCTAGATCCTTATCTCCTAATATCCCATATGGCTGGTAACCTTCATAGATCTGCCAATTAGAATAAAAATCTTGGAAATAGAATTTGTTGTAGTATCCCATGCTTTGAGTAAATGGAAGACCGGAATTGAAAATCCAAACGGCACTAGCCCGCCAACCGGCACCAAAGTTATAATCAACCATAATGTTAAACGAATTTCTAATGTCGTATCTCGGATAGTAAATCCACCCATTCAAATCTTTATAAGCCCAGCTTAACGTATATGAGGAAGTGATGTTAAGTGGATTTTTTGCATATTTAAGTTGGAATTCCCACCCGTAAGATTCGCCGCTTGCAGCTGCAAAATTCGGGTCCGAATCTAGAATTTTATTGTTATTTAAAGTGGTAATATTTTGTAAAACTTTGTAATATGTTTGTGCATCAAGCGATAAGAAATCCGTTAAATTTACCCTGGCCCCGGCAGAATAAAGTATGTTTGTTGCCGGCTTAATATAGCTGGGTGTTATAATCCATGGTTCGAATAAAGTTATTACATCGTTTTCATCAGAAAGTGTTGTTATCTGCTGACTATAAATTCCCCAGGTAGCCTTAAGAGCTATAAAGGACGTAATATCATATGTAAGGTTAACATAAGGACTAAAAATCAAAGGACTGCCATCCGGTTGTGATAATCCCACTAGATCAATTCTTGTTCCCAAACTAGCTCCGAAATTTGAATAACGAAGAAATTTATAATAAGTAAAAACATCTATATTACTTCCATTAGAGCCTATATTTGAAGTTGCTCCGAGTGAATTTTGCAAAAATAATTTTGTATATAGATTTTTAATTTCCAATCCAGCATGTAATTCATCTTTTGTGTCATATATGTATGTGAATTTTACACTGTAGGAAAAATCGGTTACATTATTGGTTTCTGGCCTAGTGTTGCTAAGATTAGGAATGACTTCACCCATGAAGTTACTCATGGATAAGTCCATTTCATAAAACAAAGGTATTTCTGTAACCTGGAACCATCTTATTCCAAGAACATTATTGGACCACCTCATATTTTCAATGAAGGGATTATTGTTAATGAGTTGATCGCCGCTGAAGAATCCGTCAATAATAAATTTAGAACCTTTAATAAAATTTGGATTTGCATAATTCAATTTAAAAGAGGCATCATAGAAATTAATTGGTGCATTTTTGTTATTTAAGAATTTTTTCAGTATTTCCGTCGAATAACTTTTCCTGCCTGTAATAATAAAAGAACCATACGGAATAGGTCCTTCCAAAAGTGCCCTGCCTGTTAAAAAACTGGAACTAGCCAATGCGCTTAGCCTGTTTTTATTTCCGTCTTTTGTAATAATATTTAATACCGATGACAACCTGCCGCCGTATTCAGGAGGGAAGCCCCCCTTGTAAAACTCTATACTATTAATCATATCCGGATCAACTACGCTGAATATCCCGAAAGCATGAAACGGATTATAAATGGTAATGCCGTTTAATAAAACCAAATTTTCATTACTCGGGCTTCCCCTAACATAATACCTTGCCGAAACATCACCTGTAGATTGAACACCGGGTATAAATTGAAGTGATCTGAAAATATCTAATTCAACACCTTTTGGTAATATCCTAATATTACTCATAGATATTTCCTGAAGGCCTAAATTAGTAGCATTTTTTTCAACGGTTCTCTGCCCTATTTTTTCAACCGGTTGGAGCATAATATTGGTAGGTACAAGACCAACCTTAATGTCGGTAATTTTATTCGGTAAAATATAAACGCTAATTAATTTTGATTTATATCCTACATAAGTAACCTTTATTTTATAGTGTTTATTTGCCGGAAGGGAAGGAATAAGAAAATATCCTTGTGCATTAGAAGTAGCGCCTATATTTAAAGAATTGATTAAAACATTGCCGAAGGGAAGTACTTCGCCTGTCGTTGAATCAATCAGAACACCTCTTAATGCTCCGATGTTTTGTGCTTGGGTATTATTTATAAATATTAATGAAAGTATTGCTGTTAAGAGAGAAACAAATATCAACTTTTTCTTTCTTAACAGTAAACTATAGCTATATTTTTTCTTAGAATAATTCAATATGTTATTCCTACCGTTTTACTTAATAAAAAGGAAGTTGGAAAAACACTTTTCTAATTTTTTTTATGCGAATAAATTATTACGTACAGACATTTTAATACACACAATTATTCGGGGGATAATTAAATAGTTGTATATATAGTTTAATTAAAAAATAGTGGGTCCAAAATTTTCCCTCTTTTAAGTATATTAATATGAAGGTTCACAAATTCAAGTTTTATCTTTTTATTCGGAATAATAAAACAAGTAAAAAACCTCGCGATTATTTTAATTATTTAATTTACTTAAATCAAGTCATGTCTAAATTTATTTTAATTTTTTTACGAGTAATAAATATAGTCGCATTTTTGTTGCATTATTTTTTATGTCCTTAACAATTAATTAATTGTTGAAATTTAATGCGGACACGAAATTCTTAACCGGCTTAAAATTGAATTGAATGAATCAAAGCTTAGGCCGGATCAAATAAAGATAATGTGTTTTAATTTAAATACCCTAAAAGTCGCCAGAGGTATAATTAAAGAATGTGAGATCTTTTGGTTAAGAGTAAATGGGAAAAATTTCCTTCTATTTTTAAATTAAATTTGGGTGAATTAATGAATTTAGCATTAAAAAATAAGTTCAACGGTTTTAGTATTAGATATTCAAGGATTATAGATCGTAACTTCATTCAAAAGGTTAAAGGATCGGGATTGAAATTATATGCATGGACAGTTAATGATATAGAAATTGCTAAGAAATTAATTGAATATGGAATTAATGGAATTACAATTGATAAAATCTTTTGGCTGAAAAATCAAATCGAGCTATAAATATTAATTCAAGCATTCATACTTTAAATAATAAAACAATCAAGCTAATGAGACCATGTGAATCAAAACTTTTCCATATCCCACTTGCCGAGTTCAAATTTCTTTCGGATAAATTTTTCTGCTGCCTCGCTATAGATTACCCTTATAGGGGGGATTAACATAGTAATGCCCGCAATATCCGTTAAAAAGCCAGGAGTTAATAATAGAAATCCGCCGATCAGTATAAATAGCCCATTTAATAATTCTATGGTTGGAGTTTTTCCTTCACGCAAAGAATGATTAATTTTTTTGATTACTCTAAAACCTTCCTGTTTTGCTAAAAATGCACCTACACTGGCAGTAATTAAAATTATAATAACCGTATTTAAAGGACCAATGACAGCTCCTATTTTTAAAAGAATATATAGCTCTATAACCGGAATTATTGCAAATAAAAAAAATAACTTTAAAAACATATTGCTTCCATATTTTTATGAAAATTATTATCCAGATTTATGATTATTAAAAAATCTATTGAGAAAATTATATTTATATTTCTTAAAGTCAAATACTACTTATTTCCGGCTGCTCATGTTCAAATTTAAGATCTAAAATTTTTATAATTTAATTGGAACACTAATTTTATTTAAGTTGCGGACTTAATTAAACTTGAGAGAATGTGAGTAATTTGTATTTCATTGGAGTTCCATATGTCTAAAAAATATACATCGGTAAAGTTCCCAAGCGCACAACTGCTCGAATATTTTTGACTTTTTATTTTTTTTATTTTAGTTTTTTTTAAATGCATTGTAGAACTTTACTTAAAACCTTTTCACAAGGGAAATTTACATGATTTGGTTTTCATTTTTAAGGGGCTAAATTGTCTGCTTTAAGAAATAATAAACCCGAGAATTTTAATATATAGTATTATTGCAAATAATTATATGTGTATAAAAAATATAATTTAAGTTTTATATAAAGATTTAAATTTAAGAAAGGAACAATAATGAAAAAGATAAGCAGCCTGATTTTATCTTTTTTATTTGTATCCTTTACATATGCACAAATCCTTAATGGTGGATTTGAAAATTGGACAGGCGGGCAGCCTGATTCTTGGACTACTTCCAATTCTCCTTTATTATATACAAATATAACTAGAACCACTGATGCATATTCCGGATCTTATGCTTTAAGAGGAGATGTTATTTCCACTGATATTCCAGGGCTTTCTGTTATTAATCCATTTATTACATCAGGTACTAACGGGAAGGGTTTTTCCATAAATAAAAGATATGCAAAAATTAGCGGTTACTATATTTTTAATGCCGATAGCGGAGATAAGTTTATTGCAAATATTACTATGATGAAGGCGGGAAAACCAATAGCCAGCGGGATAGATAGTTTAACCTCAGTTGCATCGTATAAATTATTTGAATTTAGTTTAAATTATAGCTCTTCCGAAACACCTGATACTTGTATTATCCAGTTTATAATTCTAGGAAAATCTGGTAACGTTGATTATCATGTAGGATCTTATTTCATTTTGGATAATCTTTCTTTATCCGGAACCGCAACAGGAATTATATCAACTCATGAAAGTCCTCGGAATTATATACTCTATCAGAATTATCCCAATCCATTTAATCCAGAAACATCAATAAAATACTTCATTCCTCAAAGCGGTTTAGTGAGCTTAACTATATACAATGTCCTCGGACTTAAAATAAGAACTTTAACCAACGAATTTCAACCGGCGGGTATTCATATGATAAATTTTAATGCTGTAGGCCTATCAAGCGGTATTTATTTTTATATGCTGCAAGTAAATAATTTTGAGGCAGTGAAGAAACTAATTTTAATAAAATAATTTTTATAAATTGGTAAAACATCTTCCGCTTTAAATTTCCGGTTTGGAAATTTATGAACCCAATAATTATTTATCTAATCCGAAATTAGTTAAATTATTTTTGATAGTAATTACAGTAAGTTTTTGGAAGAATTTAATTAATTAAAACAAAATTCTATTATGAAGAATATACTTAAGTTTGAAGAATTAGGAATGTTTTGTCTAACTTTATTCCTATTTAATCTTTTAGGCTATTCGTGGTGGTTGTTTTTGTTATTTATATTAGTTCCGGATATTTCCATGCTGGGATATTTGATAAATCTCAAGATAGGTGCAGTTTTGTATAATATATTTCATCATAAAGGACTTGCCGTTCTTATTTATTTAATTGGAAGTTATTTATTTAATTATACATTAATTTTTATTGGCCTAATAATTTTTGGACATTCAAGCATCGATAGATTCCTTGGTTTCGGTTTAAAATATAGTGATGCTTTTAAGCACACACATTTGGGACTAATAGACAGGAAAGCTACAGATTAATAATAATTCTCAACTTTTTATAATTAAAGTTCCGATGATTAATTAAACTCTGTGAAACTATTAAATATATAAAGCATCCAATTAACGGTTTAAATAAAGGAGTTATTATGAAATACACCGTAGAAGGTAGTGACATGAATTTTGATCAGGAAGTTTTAAATTCCGATGTACCTGTTTTAGTAGACTTTTGGGCACCTTGGTGCGGCCCCTGTCGAATGGTGGCTCCAATTCTTGATGAAATTGCAAAAGAATACCAGGGTAAATTAAAAGTTGTTAAGTTGAATACCGATGATAATCAGAATATTGCGGTTAAATACGGAATTAGAAGTATTCCGACTTTAGGAATTTTTAATAACGGACAAATTGTTGACGGGGTAATTGGCGCGGTTCCCAAACACATGATTGAAAATAAAATTAAACCTTTTATCCAATCTGTTAATTAACATGTTAAGGGCAGGTAAAAACCTGCCCTTTTTATTTATATGAAATAAAGAGAGTGAAAATTATAATATTTAACGTTTAACACATTATTCAATAATAACGCGGTCGGAAATTTCATTTTTATCATCCGGCTTAACCGGGAAATGCTGTGTTAAAATCTTGCCTATATTTTCTATCCCGTATAAAATTCCATTACTAAAATCCCCATTTAAAAACATGTTCTGCATTTCATTTTTAATTGCATCCCATGTATTGTCTGGAACTTTTTTATTTATTCCGCTGTCTGCTAGAATATAAAATTTCCTTTTTTCTAATAAGATGTAGATTAAGACGGCAGTTTTATCTCTTGTATTGTGTAATCCAAGTTTTGTAAATTCACCTTCGGCTAAATCACGTATAGGCTTGTTTTTTTTTAAGACGGAAAGATGTTCTTTTATATTCACACAAATTTCACCTGCCGTATTTTTTTCTACCTGTTTAATTTTATAGGATATCCTTAGTAAATCGTCGTCCGAAAGGAAATTATAAATTAAATGCTTCTGCATAATTAAAATTATTTTTTTTATAAAACTATAAAAGTAGGATAAATATTACAAGATAAGTTTACAAATTGATGCAAAATTAAAAAGCGCAATGAAGTTTATAATATCTTTAATTGCGCTTCTCGGTTAATTCTTCTATTTTTTTTCAATATTTATGTCTCCACCTGAAGTTCTTACATAAAGAGAATTACCTCCGGTGTTTAGATCAGCTTCATATTTTGATGATGAAATTTTTTCAACATTATTTGCCTTAAAATCGCAATTTATATCCCCGCCCGATGCATGAAGGTCAGCGTGGGCATTAAAATCATTAGGCAGTTTTACAACTACATCCCCCCCCGAAGATCTTAATTTTATACCCAGATTTTTGCCTGAATAATTTAATTTTATTTCTCCTCCGGAAGTAGATGCATCAATCTTGCCGTTACTGCCGTTTAGTTCCACATCTCCTCCGGATGTAGATGCATTAATATCGCCTTCAAATTCTTCCGATTTAATGTCTCCTCCAGATGTACTTAAATTTTGATTCCCATTTGCATTATTTAAATTGATATCACCACCGGAAGTTGAAATGTCTAATTTCCCATTTGTGTTTTTAACAGTAATATCTCCTCCCGAAGACTTTAACGTTATACTGCCCGTAAGATTTGTTAAATTTATATCCCCGCCGCTGCTTGAAACACTAGCATTATAATTTTTAGGAAGAATAACTTCAAATCTTAAATTAATTCCATTAAACAAGTTGAAAACATTCCACTTGTTTTTTATCTTAGCAGTAACTGATACACCATTGCCGGTATTTTCAAAATCAAAGGTAATATTTTCCTTTGCTTTTTCATTCCCTAAAATTTTAATGTAAACTGTAGACGACTCGGTTGTAGAAATATAAACATCGCCTGAAGCTGCTTTTAGTTCAAAATTCTTGCCTTGAGTAGTATTAAAAGTTTTTTCTTCCAAAACTTTTAAATTGCTGTCTGTTGTTCCATGAAAATCATTGCATGCAATAGACGAAAAGCTAAATACAAATAAAAGAAGGATATTGAGTAAGCTTATTTTGAATAAGTATTTTTGGGTCATAATAAGTTGCTCCTTTATTTTTTAGGTTAGACTTGGATAAAATAAAAAAGATTACTGGCAGTTAACCAATATTTTTTAAAAATTATAGTAAAATTCTTTAATTAGGATCAAAATTAGTTTGATTGGTAAATAAGTTAAAAGGAAGGTGTATTTTTAATAGTAAAGTGAAAAGCCCCTTTTTTAACCGCATTGTATTTAATTATCGATTAATTAGGAAATTATTACCTTAGTGGTATACATCACGATAACTAAAATATCTTAAGATGTAAAGATTTAAATGTATTTTTTTATGAAGAAAAAAAATAACTTTAAAAGTTTTTTATGTATGTATTTTTTATCTGAAAGAAAATATTATTTATCCTATTTCCCTAGAATTTGAGTTGTAGATGAAATCTTTCTTACTGTTCATTTGGATGGCTGCTGTTCTTCTTTATGCACCTTTTATACTAAGTCAAAGTTTTGAGAGTAGTGCTTTCGGTGCACCTGTTTTTAAATTTACTACCTTAAAAGGTCAAAGTGCATTGTTAATAGGGGGGCGGGGAGGCTGGATGATTAATAAAAGCATTGTTTTGGGTGGCGGATTTTATGCTCTTGCAAACAATGTAAAATCAGGTATTATAGATCCTCAAAACGGTCAGAACGTTTCTATGGGATTCAACTACGGCGGATTGGAATTTGAATATATCTTTTTATCGGAGGCTTCGATTCATGCCTCTCTTGATATGCTTTTGGCGGGCGGAGGAGTTACATTTGTAGCTTCTAACCAAAATACGTCTCATTTAAATTATTACAGCCAGGACCTTTTGGTTTGGGAACCAGAAGTAAACATTGAATTCAAAATTGTTAATTGGCTTCACCTTGCTGCAGGAATCAGTTACAGAATTATTAGCAGCTATGATGGTTACTATGGAATAAGTAAAGGTGATTTAAGCGGATATAACGGAGTACTTACTTTTAAATTCGGAACATATTGATTAAAAATCATATTCTATACAGAATTGCTGAGTTATTAAAATGCAGATTATAGATAAGCACATTGGTTACAAATTTAATTTTATTATTATTTTAATTCTAATATTTTATTGTTCTAATCAAAGTATTTTCGGCGTTCAGCTCAATGGATTACCCGATTCTACAATAAATAAAAATACACAATCTCCCGATACGGTAAATTATGTACCGCTGTCAAGATTTACTTATGCCAATCAGCGCAGATACACTCTGGATGGTTCGTTACCAAGAAAGATAACTAAAATTAAACCTGTAAATGCTGCTATTGTCGGAGGAGTTTATTTGGGAGCAATCGTATTTTTACATATTCATCAACAGCATGCATGGTGGAGCGGAAGCCGAGGTAATTTTCATTTTGAAGAGGACTGGGTATCGGCATTACAGGTTGATAAGGCGGGGCATGCTTTTGGCGGCTATATTACTTCATATGTTATGAGCGAAGGCTTAATGGCTTCCGGTTTATCATGGGATGAAGCTACTTTATGGGGGAGTGCCTTTGGGCTCGCATACCAAACTTATGTGGAAACGGAAGATGGTTTTGCCAAGCAATGGGGTTTTAGCCCATCCGATTGGTACTTCGATGCGTTGGGTCCGCTTTTCTTCCTATCCCAACATTATGTCCCCGCACTTCAAAATATTACTCCTAAATGGCAGTATATCCCATCGGAATGGACCGGCGAACCTGTTATAAACCGTCCGAGAACTTTTATAGATGATTATAACAGCTCTACATTCTGGTGGTCTTTAAATGTTTATAACATCCTTCCCGATAATGTAAAAAAATACTGGCTTCCCTGGCTAAACATTGCTGTGGGTTACGGCGCAGATGCTATTGATGTTAAGTTTAATCCGAACGGTCCGCCGGATCAATTATCAAGAAGAAGATATATTATCGGACTTGATTATAATTTGGTAAAGCTTCTTCCTAAAGGAGGATTTTTTTGGAATTGGTTGCGTCAAAGTTTGAATTTTCTTAAGCTTCCGTCGCCTGCAATAGAATTCACCAGTTCGGGTACAAAATTCAAACTATTATATCCGTTTAGAATTAGCCTGGGAAATTTAAAGTTTTAAATATTATAAAAACATGAATATTGATTTCAGCATTGCAAAAGAAAACGATATTGAATTTCTTTTAGTTATGATGTCTGATTTCTATGAACATGAAAAAATTCAATTTAATAAAGAAGTACTTCACTCCGCATTAATTGATATTATCCGCCATCCTTCTTTAGGAAAAATTTGGCTGATTAATTTAGATTCCGAAGTGATCGGTTATTTTATTTTAACATTTATGTTTAGTATGGAATTCAAAGGAAGAAATGCACTTTTAGATGAATTTTATATTAAGGATAGTCATAGAAGGAAAGGAATCGGCAAACAAACTCTTGAGTTCATTGAGCAGCAATGCAAGTTAAGTAATATTCAAACGCTTCATCTTCAAGTAAATAAGTTTAATCCGTCGGCAAAAAAGTTATATGATTCGTTCAACATGCAAACAATTGATAGAATTTTTATGAAAAAAGAATTTGATTAAAAAATGTAAATCTTCAATAATGTTATATACTTAATTTTTTAAGGAAATTAATACTTTTCCGATTTTCTTAAACGCTGTTATTATTTTTCTACCGACCTAAAATATTCAAGAATTTCCCTTGCATCTTCCTTTGTTAATTGTTGATCAGGCATAACAATCTTATACTCATCAACAAGTTTTTTCATAATAGGATCCTTTTTTTGCATGTCTACGGTATTTAATAAATAATTCATTATAAATGCTGGAGTATTTTTCTTTGTAATGTTTCTTAGAGGCGGACCGACTAACCTGGTATCCAGTTGATGGCAGGCTACGCATTTTGTGCTAAATATTTTCTTCCCCTTTTCAACTAAGTCTTTATTAATCGGGCCTAAATTTACTTCTTTGATCGGTCCTATTCCATTATCATCCGGAAATTCATATTTCGATTTAGCCTCAGTTTGACTTGAAGAACTGCTAGATTGAGTTTGCATATTAGCTTTATTTTGGTGTTGAACCGGAGGATTTTCAGAAGTATCAGGTGCAGGCTGTTTTTCGCTTTGATATTTATGATCAGAACAAGAAATATTTATAAGTGCTAAGCCGATAATAAGTATAAAAATGTATTTAAGTTTCATCAATTCCTCCGGAAATTATTGAAGATATTAATTTCTATCATCAATAATTCAGTTGTTAAAGTTTACTTTGTTCTTTTTAAAATTATAATTGATTTTGGTAATTAAACTTTCAATAATAAATATTTATAGCTAACCAGGCAAGAATTAAAATCCGTTATTATAATGACTGTGAGATTACTCAATCAAATTTTCAGTTTATTTTACTTTGTAGTAAATGATTTTAACAACATCAATATGATTTTAATTTGAGTGAAGGATTAAATTATATTCATGAGAAATTTTTTATTTAGTTTTTCTTTAATATTACCAGACAGCTTCCTACAGGTCTTTCACCGGTTCTATCGGATGGATGATTTACAACTTTTCCATCTATTACCATTGTAGTTGAACCCCCTCCGTCAAGATTTAATCCTTGATAAACTCCATGTGAAATCATAAGATCTGCAAATTCTTTTAATGACATTCCGGAACTTGATTCCTGTCTGCCGTCAACAGTAAAAAAGTATAAATACGTACTGTCTTTTGAAAATCCAATACCTGTTCTGGGGTGTTGAGTTACGGTAAAATACTTTTTTAATCCGAAAAGAGTATCGGATTCGGCAGGAAGATTTTTACCGTTAACAACAATTCTAGGCAAACCTCCGGTTAAAGTATATATTTTCCCAAAATTCGGATTCATATTTAATAAAATTTTTACAGTGTCATTTTCCGATATTTTTTGATCAAGTGTTTCTGCCGTTTTATTTGATGCTGAAAGTATATAACCTATTGTCGGAATGTTAGTTTCACCCGAATTGTCCCACTTGCTTGATACGGCAAATAGTAGTGTGTCGCCTAAATTTCCGGCCGGTTTCAGATCGGTTTCCGAAAGTTTCCATCGAGGATGTTTTCCCGGTGTTTTTTTACCCTCATAGAAATTATAAAGTGTAATAGCAGAACTATCGGTTTTAGAGTTAATCCTGTCTATTTTAAAAATTGATCCGTCTTTTAAAATTAATTTACCATTTAAAGAAAAATGTTCAATCAATGGTTTGCCGTTTTTTGTAAGAGCAAATTGAGAAAAAATATGGCCGCTTCTTATATCGGTATTTCCGGAAATTGCTTTAACAAATTCTCCTTTGGAAATCATATTATTAACAATTTCTCCATCGGGTTCCCAGAAATCTGCATTTATTGCAGCAATAACTTTAAATCTTTCAATATTTAAGCGGGCTGAAACCATACTAGTTGTTGCTTTTGAATGTAAAAGATTGTCTGCTTTAATCGCATCAATAATGAATGATTTATTTTTTAAGTCAATTTTTAAAGTATTGATAACTAATCGATCTTTTTTGTTTATTATTTGTTGATGATATATCCCGGGAGCAATTTCTATAGTCTGATTAATACTTTTATTTTGAGCTGTAAGAAAAGCGCAATCTATAAAAAGGATTAAAATGATATGGGAAAAAATTAAGATTTGATGCCTTGGTGTTCCTATTTCGATTTTGTTCCTTTTTAAAATAAAGAAGTGTCTTAAGGTTAAGAGTTTATTAATAATCATTGACTTATATCTAAAGTGGTACAGAATTTAATTTCTATTTTTAAAATAATAATTAAAAGATTAATAATTCGAATTATACTTCACCCTAAGGTGAGCGGAACTTTATTACCGCAAGTAAACAATATTTATTTCTTTGAACTTAAATTTTAAGTAGTTAATCGACAAATGTTTCTATTATACAATTAATAATCTTCATTTAAAGACCGACCTGCTTAATTGAATTCAATAAACCAAAATTGAAATCCCATTTTGCAGAATCAGTTTAATAGAGTCAATTATTTTTAGTCTTTTTGTTATTGAAGCTAATAAAAATTAAACCTAAACATAGCGCTGCAAATACTAATCCTATTATTAAAAAATATTGTTTCGGGGAAAAAGAAGTTACCTCAAGCTGTGCACGATTAACTCCGTTAAGATTTAAAATATACGCTTCTATATTTGCTATTTGCTGCTGTGTTAATGTATAAGAGTCACCATAGTCAAACATATGCAAAGCTGGATTTGGTCCCGCCGGTGTTGCTCCATGTTGTATAAATTTATCAATATTATTTGCAAATTCCTGGGGATTCTTGCTGAATAAATCATTCGTTACCGGATTCAAAGCAGGCACTTTTCCCAATGAGGATCCAGGATTTGTAATTCCTCCTGCTCCATTAGTTCCATGACACGATTCGCAGTCTTGTTGAAATAATAAAGCACCGTGTGCTACGTTGCCAATCATACTGGCAGCCGGACCCGGAATATTGAATTCCTTACTATTCATTGGCTGATTTGCCGTATCCGAATTGGATGCAGCTGAATTATTTGATTGTCCGCTAGAACTAGAATTTGAAGATGTTGGACTGTTGGTTGAATTATTTGAATTTGTAGTACCGGCGGGATGAGGACTTAATAAATAATCAGCTAGATTATTCAGCTGTGAAGTATTTAACATTGAAAATGAAGGCATAACAGATTTAGGAAAATGCTTTTTAGAATCAGTTAATTGAGTAAGGATCCATTCTCTGGTTCTGCCTTTTTGAGATTCATTTGTTAAATCCGGTCCAATTTTTCCACCAGAACCACTCATAGTATGGCAAGCTACACATCCGTATGTAGCAAACAGTTTTTCTCCAGCCAATGCTGAAGGCGATAATTTGAAGGTTTTTGTCGAAACCTTTTTAGGCGGCTGCTTTATGGTTTTTACTTTACTATTGTAGCCTGTAATTGTAAGAGTGAGAAGTAAAATAACAAATACAAAACCTCCAAGCATCATTGCAGGTCGTTTAAGGGGATTTCTTTCTGATCTTCGATCAAGGAAGGGTAATGAAACAAAAATAAAAATAACTAATGTAGGAATGCCAACAGTACCGATTACTTCCAACGCTCCCGGGAAAAATTTTAAAGCTTGATATAAGAATAGAAAATTCCATTCCGGTTTCGGAGTAAATGTTGTGTCAAGCGGATCGGCTGGGCCAGTAAAAGGCGGCGCACTAAAAGCAGATAAAGTAACTAGTAATAAGAAAAGTAATACGGCAATTAAAATATCCCTGCTGACTTGATCGGGCCAAAAGTTACCTTTAAATTTTCTCTTATCTTCAGACCAGGGGCCAACACTCCCAAATTTTCTAAAAGCTATTAAGTGAGCCGAGATCATTATTATAGCTATACCCGGTATAATTGCGGTGTGCAGGATAAAAAATCGGGAAAGGGTCAGCTGTCCCATCATCTTTCCGCCGACAAGCAGAAATTTTAAACCGCTTCCGATAAATGGAATAGTTCCGGCAATACTTGTTCCCACTTCGGCGGCCCAATAACCTCTTTCGTCCCAGGGTAATGCTGCACCGGTAAAACTCATTCCAACGACTATCAACAGAAGAATAACTCCGATCAGCCAGGTCATTTCGCGGGGTTTTTTATAAGCTCCCCAAATAAAAACCCTAAGCATATGAAGACCCACCAAAACTACCATTGCGCTAGCACCCCAATAATGCAAGCCATGAATTAGCCAGCCATACGGTACAAATAGTCTTAAATAATTCAAACTGTCGTAAGCATGATCTACAGTCGGCACATAATAAAATAACTGCCAAATACCGGTTACAATTTGAAGAATGAAAATAAAAAGTGTTGCACTGCCAAGCGTAAAGAAAAAGCTAGCACCACCTGGAATCTCTTCATCTAAGCCTAACTGTAAAATCTTAGCGACAGGCATTCTGTCGTTAATCCATTTCCAAATTTTTGAAGCCATATTTTACCTTAAATAATTTCTTTTTCAGGAACCCCGGGTTTAAATCTCTCCCATAAACCAAAGAGATTATTATTTTTTATTTTTGAAGGCAATGTATCTAAAGGTCTGGGCGCCGGTCCCGATACTACCTTACCATCTATATTGAATACACTATGGTGACATGGACAAATAAATAATTTACGACCTTCATGCCATTGATAACGGCATCCCAAATGAGGACAAATGGGAGAAAATACGGTAGTTTCTGAATTTGAATTTTTAACCGCCCACACATTTTCAGGCTGAGTGTTTTTTATAAAAGCATCTTCCACCGTCATAACAAAAGGCAGGTTTACCGGTTCTCCGGTTTGGATGGAATTTATAGGTGCAATCTTGGAATAAACTTTATTTTTTTTCTTGCTAATTGTTCCGACCAATGATTCAATCATCGGGATACCTAATGTAACAGCTATAAAGCCTGTAAATATGCCGCTGACAATTTTAAAGAATTTTCGTCTGGAAATATTTTTTTCACTGTTCAGTTTAGTATTATCTAAAGCCATATGAGATTCCTTATTTTCAGGAATTAAATTGATTCTTAATAAATAAAATATTCATTACATACATTTTTTTACTTTTATTTCAGACAATTTGAGCAAAGTTATTTTTATAAAACTAATAAATGTTTTATGATTAGTTTTAACAGTGGTTGAAAATTAAGGTTGATATATCATAATGATATATTTGTTCACTGATGTTCCGCAATATTTATTTAGAGTTGAAATAAGAGTAAGTTCGGATTTAATAATTGTTAATTATAAAAGGGTTGATTAAATATTTATCAACCCTTTATTAAATTAAAATTATTATTTTACATTTGATCTTAAATATTCGTAAACAGCACGTGCCTGGCTTTTGTTTAAACCTTGATCGGGCATTACAATACCATTGTATTCTTTGATCAATTTTTTTAATTCCGGTTCTTTCTTTTGCATTTCAGTAGTATTTAATAAATAATTCATTAAATATACCGGAGATGTTTTCTTTACAATAGGATTTAGTGCCGGTCCGACTAATTTGGAATCCAATCTATGGCAAGCAAAACATTTCGTATTAAAAATGTTTTTCCCTTCACTAACCAATTTTTCATTGATCGGACCGAGTTTTACTTCTTTTATCGGACCAATTCCGATATTCTCTTTTGGCTTTTCTGTTTTCTTAACCGTTTTAGTCGAATCTTTTACGGTATTTTGGTTCGTAATAATTTTATTCATACTATTGATTTGACTTGCCTGGTTAGTGTTAAATGCAAAAAAAACAAGAACTAACAGAGCAACTGCTCCGATTATAATTTTCATATTTTCTCCTGAAAAGATTAATTATTATTTGTCAAAAAAATCAAACTAAAATACAACCCATCCGAGAACATAAAGCGTATTATTGTCGGATGCGTTTCTTCCGGAACCGTCATAATTGGAACTGGCTCCGTTAAATTTACTATACGCTACATATTGAACTGAAAACTGAGTATTTAACCAGGGCAGGTAAGTTACTTGTGCTATCAAGCCGTTACTGTTCGGCGACGAAGTATTATACCCGTCGACTGGATCAGCACTATAAATGATAGCATCTTTATCTCCGCTGGTTGCAAAATATCCTAATGAAAACGCAACACCAACCGGTAAATTATAGCTTGCATCAATTTTAAATGCATTGAGGTTTAAAGACGGATTGGCTGAATTTTTTAATATATAATAAGTTTCATCAAGATTTTGTTTTTCGGTAATATAACTTGAGTGCGCTATTATTGTTCCGTTACTTAATGTCTTTTCGTACTGTGCATCAAAACCAATATCCGTGTATTTATCGGTATTGATATCACTTATACCAGTAGGATAAATTTTAGATGCTATACCAAAAGTTCCAACTTCAAGGTAGTCGCTATCCCATTGTTTTTGCAGAGCAACTCGCCAATAAGGTGAATAACCTGCCAGTGTCATCGATTGATCTGCAGTAGTTTCAGGTATTGGGCCTCCTTGTTTGGTAACATGGTAGAGACTGAATTCGCCGTAAATTAAGTTATTATAAAGTGCGTAAGCGCCAAGTCCGGAAACAAATCCTCCTAAATTATCAATTATCGGAGCGGCACCCGGAGTTGGAGCAACACCCGATGAAGCATAAGGAAATCCCCATGCGGGAGTAGTATTCCAAACATCTTGCACAGTTGGATTATTGTTAAGAGTTACACCATAAAGCAGGTCATTGGAAAATAAAGTTGTATGGTCGGCAAATCTTAAATCGGTATTATCTAATCCGAAACTGCCGGATTGATCATCATATGTAACCTGGATGAATGAACCAAAATTCGGAGAAATTGCTCCGGCTATAAATAAGCTAAATTGCTGCGGAAATTCCGTAACATCGTTAGATGTTCCAGGAATAGTTTTAGCAATTTTATTATGCGAACCTTGAATCATCGCAGAAATTGGCAACATAGATAATAATTTTAAGTTTGTAGTTTCTTCTTTGTAAGTTGATTGAATAGTAGCAATGCCCGTCATTGTGTATCCGTTTAATTTGAAAAGTCTTCCAAAAGGTGTTAATTCAGGAAAAACATAGTGACATGCACTGCATGGTAAATTAGTTTGACGTGCAAAACTTGGTATTGAATAAGAAACACTAGATAAAGAGAACAGGAAAATCCCCAATAATATCGTAATAACTTTTAGGTTATTAACTTTAGCTGACATTAGATTACCTCCCGTAAAATTATTGGTAAAATTATTTTCATTCATTCGGTATCTTTTTCCTCTAAAAATAATAAGTTTGAGTTAATGTTTAAGATTACCAAAATATTGAAAAAAATGTCGTTGCCTTAATCACCAAGATTTTGAAACAATTTATTTACAGTTTCTTAGAAGGTAAAACTAATAATCGCTTATTCTGAAAAGTTTCTAATTTTCATTTTGCTTTGTATTAATTTATTCCTTTTCTTCTGCATTTGTTCCCCATTTTAGTGATCCTACAGAATAACCTATATAAGAGATATGGTTATTGCTAAAATCATAACAAGTTTATTAAATCAAATGCTTAAGACGAATTAGAGTTATCTTCATATATTTCTAGCTGTCTACACAAAAAATTTGGCAAAGACATTTTAGCCGATAAAGTTATAACAATAATTGTTCCAACATCAATTGCTTCAAGTTTAGCAATTTTCAAAGGTTTTATCAGCAAATTCCTTTAAATGGGAAGATTAAAGATTTTTTGTTCTTGTATATGGGATTACTCAGGCATTTTGACTGATATTTATAGAATTGGGGTGAGTGAACTTTAATTTCGATAAGAAAACAGAAAGCAGATGTTGAAACTCTGCTTTCTGTTAAAATAATTTATTTTACCAAATCTTAACTAATTTATCTTTAGGCATTCTCATTGGATCACCAGGTTTTACATCAAATGCTTTCCAAAAAGCCGGTGTATTACTCAATGGTCCATCTACTCTGTAGTGTTCCGGCGAATGCGGATCAATTTTGACTCTAAGTCTCATCCTTTCAGGTCTGGTTTTAATTTTCCAAATATTTGCAAATGATAAAAAGAATCTTTGAGCCGGTGTAAATCCATCAATTTCCTTTCCCTCTTTATATTCTTTAGTTTTCATAAAAGCATCAAACGAAATATTTACTCCGCCAAGATCTGCAATATTTTCTCCTTCAGTTAATTTACCATTAACATGCAATGTATCTACAGCTATATAATTATCAAATTGTTTAACAATTCTTTCTGCTCTTTTATCGAATTTTTCCTCGTCTGATTTAGTCCACCAATCTTTCATATTTCCGGAAGCATTATACTGCCTTCCTTCATCATCAAAACCATGAGTCATTTCATGGCCAATTACACAACCGATTCCGCCGTAGTTAACGGCATCATCGGCTTTAGGATCGAAAAACGGAGGCTGCAAAATACCGGCAGGAAAAACTATTTCATTATTTTGAGGATTATAATAAGCATTAACTGTTTGCGGAGTCATACCCCATTCGGTTTTATCAACCGGCTTGCCGATCTTAGTAATATCTTTTTTTGTATTAAAAATTGAAGATTGAAGTACATTACCAAAATAAGATTCCCTGTTTATAACTAACCCTTTATAGCTTTTCCATTTATCCGGGTAACCGATTTTAACTGTAAACGCAGCTAATTTTTTTATTGCCTCTTTTTTTGTCTCCGGGCTCATCCATTCTAAATTTTCAATCCTTGTTTTAAGAGAAGCCATTAAACTATGTACCATATCCAAAGCACGCTTCTTAGCATAAGGTGGAAAATATTTTTTAACAAATAATTTTCCCAATTCCATTCCAACGCTTCCATTGATAGTACCTAAAACTCTCTTCCAGCGGGGCTGCATTTCTTTAATCCCATTCATCTTTTCCCCGTAGAAATTGAAATTTGCATCTACAAAAGAATCACTTAAATAAGGGCTTGCTGATCTGATTATGTTCCATTTCAAATATTCTTTTAAAATTGGAAGGGGAGTGGTTTTAATAATATTGCTGACTTCTTTAAAAAAGTCAGGTTCAGCAACATTGATATCTCCCGGTTTTGAGACTCCCATTAAGTTAAAATAATTATTCCATTCAAAATCAGGAGAAATTGAAATTAATTCCTTTATCGTCATTTTATTATAAGTCTTTTTAGGATCCCGTCTTTCTGTTCTGGACATAGAAGCTTTTGCAAGTTCAGTTTCAAGTGCTACTATATCATCAGCATATTTTTTAGCAGTTGTTGAATCTACATCAGTTAACATGAAAGATTTTTTAATTAAAGATTCATAACTCTTTCTGATGGATATAGTATTATCATCAGTTTTTAAATAATAATCCCGGTCAGGAAGACCTAATCCGCTTTGATCCAATTGAGCAATATTCATTTTACTATTTTTTGCATCCGGTCCTGAGCCAAAACCGAAAAGCGGATTTGAATATCCTAATTGAACTTTAACAAGTTCTTTATAAAAATCATTCAGATTCTTTATATCACTCACTGCTTTTAGGTCGGGTTGAATAGGCTGATAACCATCTTTTTCAATTTTTGCAGAATCCATACCAGTAGAATAAAAATCACTGACAAGCTGTTCGCTGCTGCCTTCCTTCCAATCGGATTTTCTATCTACTTCAGTCAAGATGTTTTTAAGTTTATCTAAATTATCATTATTTAAAATATAAAAAGAGCCCCAACCTGAATATGCGGCTGGAATCTCTGTCTTTTTCAGCCAGTTCCCATTTGCATATTCAAAAAAATCAGTTGCCGGGCTTACAGTTGTATCCATATCACTACGGACTATTTCATTATTAATTTGTCCGTGCGATTCTGAAATTATACCTGAGAAAAAAATGAACCCGATAATAAAAGGAAAGCAATTTGCTATTTTTGGTAACATTGTGAACACCTGAATTTATGGTTGATAAATACATTTTATTAAAGATGCTTTGTTAATACATGAAAAAACAAAAATATATAAAATTCGGGAGAATAATAAAGAAAAAATAACAAATGGTTTAATAAAAAATTCTATTAAATTACTACAAGGCTAGATTTTTAAGATTATAAAATTATTATAATGATCTGTGATATGTTAATTATCAATTATATAAAAATCCCCGAGGATTTTGTCCTCAATATTTTGAAGCTTTTATTAATTTGAAAAGATTTCCAAAATTAATTAGTTTCCCAAAATCAAAGCATCGATTGAAATGAGAAATCTAAAATTTTAGGCTTTACTAATCTTTCAAAATCTTTATAAGACATTTTTATTATTTCCGAATGCGAACAAGCATTAAATGCAATTTCTTCATTTTCAGTTAAGCTTTTTGAAACATATACTTCAAGACCATATAAATTACCGAACGGCGGCATTGCGCCAACTTCGCAATCCTGGAATTTATCCATGAATTCCTGTTCATAAGCAAGTCTTACATTATCACTGTTCATAACGGTTTTGAGAAGGTCGAAATCAACTTTATCTGAAGCCGGCAATACAGTCATTGCCATCTTACCTTCAATCTTTATTAATACCGATTTCGCAAGCTCTTTACCCGGTATATGAGTTAATGCAGCAACTTCCTGTGCGGTATATGCAGACGAATGTTTGAAAGTGATATACTTAATTTTGTTATTATCCAGGAACTCTTTTAATTTTTGAATTGGCATATCGTCCTCCTTTTTGTTTTTAATAAAATAGACTCAGAGCTAAAGATTGTCCGTAAAAAGTATTGATATAATCTACAATCCATTTGTTATTTTGTTTTTCAAATCAGCTCCATTTGAAAGATCAGATAGTCCCGGGTAAAAGACATTCAAACTAAGATATTAACCTTTTCCTCAACTTCTTTCGTCAATTCAAGAAAACGCTTATAAGGAATTGCTGTTAAGCTTTTAGCCTGAAAAGCTCCGTTGGACATACTGATCATAGAAACTTTTGCAGCGGTTTCTTCATCCGGCGCTTCATAAATATCGAGGAAATCATAGGGACCTAAGAGTGCATAATGGGAAATAAATTTAACTTCGGGGCATTTCTTTTTTACCTCATCAAGCCAGGCGCGGCCTAATTTGGCTCTGTTCCATAATTGGCTGGCTACATCGGGCGATAGTTTAGTCATCAGTATAAATGTTTTCATGGCTTATCCTCCTATGTATGGATTTTAATTTTTTTAACCGGCAACCGGTTTGTTACCATACATCTTAAGCCGTGGAAATAACAGGATGGTTTAAGGTGTTAATGTATTAACTTATTCCTTAATTGAAATATACATTTCAGTTTTTAAAATTCAAAGCCAAAGTAAATAAATAAAAACATTTTTAACATTTTGTGTATCCTAATTTTTTACCGTTCATAAAGATTTTGTAAATTTGATGTACAAAAAATACCGTTTATGTAGCTTTTTGTCCGTTATTAATTTTTTCGAATCAAATAGTGAAAAAAACGGTAATTTTGAGTTTAAATTTATACCCACAAGGTATGTTCTTTATTCTACAAAATACCATAAAAATAAGGTGAAATCATGAAAAGATTTAATATTTTGACTGTATTGTCGGTCTTATTACTGTCAGTCTCTCTCTTTGCAGTGAATAATGAGCTGAAGGAAGATAAATCAAATATTGAACAGACAATTACAAATTATGTAAAAAGTGTCGATAGCAGAAATGCTGATAATTTATCAAAAACTTTATTATCAAACGGCACTATTATTACATTAAATAATATTACAAAATCAGTTGATAAATACTCAGGAGATCAATTTATTAACTTAGTTAAAAACGGAGAAAAAGGCGGTTGGGTAAGAAATGTCACTATCAATTCTGTTGATACTGATGGAAATACTGCCACTGCTCAAGTGAAAATTACAGATGCAAGATTAAAACAAACAGGTTTCTTTACTCTTGTAAAAGATAACGGTGCCTGGAAGGTTGTAAGCGAGGTAACAACTCTTGAGTTAAATAAATAAAATAAGCTGTAATTAAAAAAACGGTGTATTCTTAATTTTAATAGAATACGCCGTTTTATTTTTTAAAAAATATTATTTTGAAACTTCAGCGCTTCCAACTGGTTTCTTTTTGTATTTTAAAAAGAAAAGCGGGATTATTATCAAAATAGTTATTGCTGCTCCGGCCAAAAAATCATCGGCTATTCCGCGCACAAAAGCTTGATTGGTTAAATTTTGTGCAATCAAAATTTTGGCTCTGGCCGCTACCTGACTTCCAGCACCGCCCATTGATTGCTGAACAAAATGTTTTAATCCGTATTGTACATGTTTAAAAGCATCAGAATTTTTATTAACCGATTGACTATATATTGCAGAATGGAAAATAACTCTCCGTGTAAGTAAAGTACCTAAAATAGCAACACCGAAACTACCGCCGACTTGCCGGATAGTGTTAAACAATCCGGTAGCTTGGGCCATTTTTTCTTTGGGAATATTATTTATAGCAATTGTACTTAATGGAATAAACATAAAGCCTAATCCGAAGCCTCTAATGATTAAAGGCAGCAAGATTCCGCTATATTCGGTTGTAAGTGATAAATCTTTATACAAATACATACTAAAAAATGTTAGAATGATTCCGATTGAAATTGGAATTTTGGGATTTAATTTATCTGTCATTTTACCTGCAATCGGCGACATTATAGCCTGAATAATTCCTACGGGAAAAAATACCAGCCCAGCCTGCAGAGCCGTGTAGCTTAATGAATTTTGAAGATATATAGGTAAAAGAAAAGAGTTGCCGAAAAATGCTAAACCAAAAATAAAGAACATTATGTTGGATAAACCAAAATTACGACTCTTTAAAATTCTTAAATCCAATATTGGATTTTTAGCCGATAATTCTCTTGATAAGAAAATTACAAAACTTATAAATGCAATAAAGAAACATGTAAGTATAAAGTTTGATGTCCATCCGCCTGTATTCCATGCAGAATTTCCATCTGAAAGAGCTAATAAAAGTGCTACAAGAAAAATCGTCATGCTTACCAGGCCGATCATATCAAACTTGCCTTTTCTAGGTATTTTGTAATCTTTCAAAATTACCCAAGCTGCAGCTACACCAATAGTTCCGATTGGAACGTTAATATCGAATATTGCATTCCAATCAAATTTGTCTATTAAATATCCTCCAAACATAGGACCTAGTGAAATAGAAGCTGCTGAAGCTATACCCCAAAATCCAAGTGCAAAACCTCTTTGTTCCGGAGGGAACTCTCTCGTAATGATAGCCATTCCCACTGGCATAATCAGACCTCCGCCAGCTCCTTGAATGATCCTGAAAAATATAAGCATGTTTTCGTTTGAAGCAAGACTGCATAGTAAAGATCCGATAGTGAAGAGTATTAATCCTAAATTGTATGCTTTTTTGTAACCGAAATTATCGGCAATCCATCCTGAAGATGGAAAGATAACCGATCTAATTAAAAGATATACCGTGAGCACCCATTCTATTTTATCTACACTTACACTGAATGCAGCCATCATTTTGGGCATGGCAACATTTACTATGGAGGCATCCAGCACAGATATAAATGTTCCTACCATAACAACAGCAAGAACAAGCCACTTGTAATAGGAGCGTTCATGCAAATTTGAAATAGCCGACGAACCATTAATTATATTATTTGACATGATGTATTTTCATCTAAAATTTATTAAAGAACTCTTTGCTTTGGCCCTTGCGCACTTTGAAATAATTCAGGCAAAGCGTCTCTTCAATGCAAGCGAAGGTCTATTTTAACATGAAAGATCTCCGTTAACTTGAGGCGTGGGCGAGAAGGGTCGCTGAGAGAATAACTCCTTTGTTAGAAATATTAATATCAATTTCAGTAAAAAGGAATTTTATTATAATGTCGCATTTAAAATCTCAATAGAATATTTGTTAAGTGTTTTAAAAAAATATTTTAATCTTTTTCTTCATATGATAATCTAGTTGCTGTTTCAACTCCCTGTAGAGCTTCCGGAATAATTCCCAGTCTTATGTATATTGGTCTAATAAGTGTTCTCATCTTCGGAAGATTAATTAAAAAATAAATTGCACCGATTAAGCAGAAAAATCCGCCGATAATTAATGTTAACGAAGCACCTATCAATCCGGCTGCTGTGCCTGCAAGTAAACTTCCAAATGGAGCAACACCTCTGAACGACATTGCATAAAGACTCATTACTCTGCCGCGTTTATCATTATCCACAATTGTCTGCAGCATTGTGTTGCTTCCGGCTAATTGAATCATCATTCCGATACCGGTCATAAACATAAAAATTAAGGACAATACCAAAACATGTGAAAGCGCAAAGGCAATCAATCCGATTCCAAATACGAATACAGAATATGTTATAAGTTTTCCAAGACCCAAAACACTTTTTTTATTCATTAAAATTATTGCTCCTGAAAGGGCACCCAGACCGGAAGCTCCCATTAAAAATCCAAAAAGATCGGCTCCGCCATGGAAAAATTGTTTTACAAAAACCGGAGCTAGAATTCTAATTGGTGTGCCCATAAAACTTACAATGGCCAGAAGGATTAGGATTGATTTAATTGGTTTAAATCCGAAAGCGTATTGAAGTCCTTCTTTTAATTCTTTAAATGTTTCCTTTTTCTTGGGTGGAACGGACTTGTGCACAACATCCATTTTTAGTAATGATAAAATAACTGCGATATAACTTATAGCGTTTAGTAGAAAGCACCATCCTTCACCAAATAATGAAATTAAAATTCCGGCAACTGCCGGTCCGATTAGCCTGGCAGAATTTACCATACTAGAGTTAATAGCTATTGCATTGCCTAAATCTTCCCGGTTATTGCCCACCATTTCAACCATAAAAGATTGTCTTGTAGGCATATCTAGAGCATCAAAAACGCCAAGAATTATGCTGAGTACTATAATTTCCCAAACTTGTATAACGTTGAATAATACAAGTCCCGCAAGCACAAAAGCTTGAATCATTGAAAGCGCTTGTGTGTATAAAAGAATTTTATGTTTGTTCAAACGGTCGGCTAATACACCTGCAAATGGTGTAATTATAAGAAGTGGAATTTGTCCTGAGAATCCAACAACACCTAGGAGAAATGCAGAATTCGTTAATCTGTAAACGAGCCATGTTAGAGCAATACGCTGAACCCAGGTACCAACAATTGAAATGCCCTGTCCGCCGAAGTAAAGTCTAAAGTTTCTATGATTTAAAGCTCTAAATGCAGTAAAGCGTCCCAATAAATATTCAGTCGATCCGTTTTTCCCATTAGTCATTCTTGAACATCTTTTCTCAATAATTTCCTATATTAAATGCTTTCTGCATTTAGCAAAAAAATGTCATCTGATTTCTTCCCCGATTGCTTCTTTTAAAGAATACATGTTAATTATATTCTCATATGAAACTCTTAAACTCAAAAGTTCAGCTTCGGAAAGTGAAGTTTCTGCGTCAATTAAATCCAAATTTGTAATTACACCGTCACGGTATCTTACCTCTGCTCTTGATAAAGCATCTTTTGCATGTTTCACTTGAACAGCAGTAGTTTTAATTTTTGATCTGCTTGCTTTTATATTTGTTACAGCTTCTTCAACTTGAGTTTTTATTGTTCTTTCTAATTCCAGTATTTTAGCATTAGACGATTTTAGAGTAGCATCTGCTTCTTCTACTTTTGCATCTTTTAAATTGCCGTTAAAAATAGGAATCGAAGCATTTATTCCTGCTGCCCAATTGCCTCTTAATACATTTAGATTTGGCTCATATCCGTTTTTAAATCCGTAACTGGCGATAACATTAAGTGTTGGTAAATCTGTAAGTGAAGCTGCCTGTTTGGAAATAGTAGCACTATTTTCAGCATCTCTGGCTAATTTCATTTCGGGTCTGTTTTGATATGCTTCCTGGATCAATGTTTCATCATTAATTGAAGTCGAATCCCACGAAAAATTTCCGGATAAATTTAATTCTTTACCGAATGGCCAGCCTAATAAGCTTTTAAGATAGATTTTTTCTTTACTAAGAGTATTCAGTAAATCTATCTTTTGATTTTCAGCAGCAGCTACTCTTACTTCTGTTGTAACTACATCAAAATCAGTTGCACTTCCGCTCAATACTTTCTTATTCGCATCTGCAATATGTTGTTTGAGTGTATTTATCTGTTCATCTTTAACTTTTACACTTTTTTCTAAAAATAGGATTGAATAAAAAGCTTGAATTGTCTGATAGCTTAAACTGTTTTTAACTAAATGCACTTTATCTTCGGCAGATAATTTATATGATTTTGCCAAATCCAAAAAAGCATTTCTTTTACCAAAATCATAAATTAAGTCGGAAGCAGCAATATGTGCATCATAATTATTAGGAGGTGCTAATGTAAAGCCAAGCCCGCCGAATTCAATTGTTGGAATGGGACCAATTCTTGTGTAAGACAAACTTCCATCAACTCTTGGATAATTAAAGCTATCCTGTTCTTTAATTTTAGCTTCAGCTGCATTTATCTGTTCTTCTGCCTGCTGCAACAGCGGCTGGTTTGTTAAAGTTAATTTAATAGCCTGCTTTATTGAGATTGAATCTTGATTAGCTTCTTGTGCATAGCCGCTAACGATTAATAATAATCCTAAAAATAAAGTGATTAATTTTTTATATTTCATATACTATTTTCCTTTGTATAAATGGAATTATTCCATAGCCTGCATTTTTTCTCCGGATTTCTTTTTATGATACCTGAGAAAGAAAAGTGGAATTAATAAGAATAAAGTAATTACAGCACCAACATAAAAGTCATCAGTAATACCTTGAACAAAAGCCTGCCCGGCAACATTTTGAAGTATTAAAGCCTTGGCTCTTATAATTACGTCCCGACCGGCACCGCCTACAGATTGCTGTACAAAATTTTTAAGACCATACACTGTATGCTGGAAAATATCGGAATTGGAATTAACAGCCTGTCCGAATATTTGTGTATGGAAAATAACTCTTCTTGTTAGAAGTGTACCAAGTATTGCAACACCAAAACTTCCTCCGACCTGCCTGATCGTATTAAATAATCCGGTTGCTTGTGCCATTTCATTTTTGGGAATATCATTTAAAGCAATTGTACTTAATGGAATAAACATAAAACCTAATCCGAATCCTCTAATTATAAGAGGCACCATAATTGCATTGTATTCAGATGTAAGAGATAAATCTTTATAGAGGTACATACTGAAAAATGTAAGCACAATTCCAATGAAAATAGGTATTTTCGGATTTAATTTATCTGTCATCCAGCCTGCAATAGGAGACATGATAGCTTGTATAATTCCTACGGGGAAAAATACAAGACCTGCTTGTAATGCAGTGTAACCAAGTGAGTTTTGAAGATAAATCGGCAAAAGAAATGAATTTCCGAAAAATGCCAATCCGAAAATAAAGAGCATAATATTGGCCATACCGAAATTACGGAATTTTAAAATCCGTAAATTTATTATCGGATGTTTAATCGTTAACTCAGTGGTTAGAAAAATTACAAAGCTGACGAAAGAAACAGCAAAACAAGTTAATATAAAGTTCGAAGTCCATCCTTCAGTATTCCACGCTGCATTACCATCAGATAAAGCTAACAGCAGGGATGTCAAAAATAAGGTCATAGAAACGAAACCCACAAAATCAAATGATCGTGCATGGGTGGTTTTATATTCCCTTAAAATTATGAGAGTTGCTATAAGAGCAACAATGCCAACCGGAACATTAACATCGAATATTGCATGCCAGCTAAAGCTGTCAATTAAATATCCACCAACCATAGGGCCAAGTGAAATTGATGCAGCGGCGGCTACACCCCAGAATCCCAGCGCCATTCCTCTTTGCTCTGGCGGGAACTCTCTGGTTACAATAGCCATACCTACAGGCATTATAAATCCGGCTCCTGCACCCTGGATAACTCTCATTGCAATAAGTACATTTTCATTTGGAGATAAACTGCATAATAATGAGCCGAGTGTAAATAAAAGCAATCCCAAGAAATAAGATTTTTTATAACCAAAATGGTCTGCAATCCATCCGGATGAAGGTAGTACTACTGCAAATACCAAAAGATAAGCAGTTAATACCCATTCAATTTTATCTACACTTGTGCCGAATGCAGCCATCATTTTTGTCAAACCAACATTTACAATTGTTGCGTCAAGAACAGCCATAAATGTTCCGACCATAACATTCGCTAGGACGAACCATTTAAAAGACGGATGTTCGTGAAGGTTTGACAGCTGCCTCACGTTTCCATTATTTGAAATCTTAGCCATATATTATTTTACCTTAACTTTAATCTCTACAGACATTCCCGGCAATAATTTTATATTCTTTGGCGGATCTTGCTGGCCATTCTTTATTACAGGGTTTATAGAAATCTTAATTGGTACGCGCTGAGTAACTTTAGTAAAATTACCAGACGCGTTTGAAGGCGGAATTAATGAAAATTGAGATGCAGTATTAGAACCTATTTGAAATACTTGTCCCTTAAAATCCTGATCAGGATATGTATCAACAGAAATATCTACGGTATCTCCAAGGTGAATAGAGCCAAGTTTTGTTTCTTCTAAATCTGCTGTTACCCAAACATTTTTAAGATTATAAATTGTAAAAATCGGCTGGCCGGGAGAAACAACATCTCCTGTTAAAACCCATCTCTTTGCAACAATGCCGTCCATCGGAGAGAAAATTTCAGTATTCTGTAATTGTGTTTTTATAACTTTTAATTGTGCTTGAGCAGTTCCTACCTTGGACACTGAAATATTGTATGCGGCCTTTGCTGCTTCCAATGCTTTCTGCATATGATCAAATTGTTCTTTTGGAATTACATTATCTTTAAACTGAGTCTGTGCACGCTTAAAATCATCCTGAGCTTTCTCGACATTTACTTTAGCAAGTGTTATGCTCTCTTTGTCTAGATCCAGCATTGCTTCAGCTTGACTTTCCTGTGCCTTTAAATCAGTCGGGTCCAGTTTAACAAGTAACTGGCCTTGTTTAACCGTATCACCCTCATCGACATTTAAATCGGTAATTCTTCCAAGAATTTTAGAACTTACCGATAATTGATTACCATCTATGTATGCGTCGTCGGTATAAACATATCCTAATTGGCCGATATACCAATAAACACCTATAATAGCTGCAATTAGAATTATAAAAAATGGTATTATAATTTTTTTCTTTTTGAACAAAGGAACATCATCAATGTTTTGATCTTTGTCCAAGTTTAATCCTTTCTGGTTAGGATTATTTTGGTTTTTCATATCTTCATCTTGTGCCATAAATATTTTTCCTTATTGAATAAAATTTCTATTAATTATCTTTTTATAATTCCGTGAATAAAAATATCGGTAGCTATCATCATTTCTCTTTGCAAATTAACTCTGGTATCATCATCAACACCTTGCCCCTTTGCCCATCTAAGTACGTTGCATCTAAGTCCCTGAAGTATATGCAGAAAAACTTCTGCTGTTTCATCATTTAAATCCTGGTTAAATTCATTCGACTTTTTACCCTCATCAATTATTTTTTTAATTAAACTCATTTCAACTTCTGCAAAATCTAAAAATATTTTTTTGAAGAGAGATTTTGTATCGAAGTATGCATGTACACTTAATGTTCCAAGGTTGAGTAATTTCTGAAAGAAAATCATCCTTTGTTCAACATAACTTTTAAGTTTTTGTGATGCCGAATTTGGTTCGCTCATTATGAGCTCAATATTTTTTTGTAGTTCATTTAGTTCTTGTGAAATAACTGCTCTAAATAAATCTTCCTTTGTGGGGAAATAATAATAAAGCGAAGCTTTTCCCATTTCAACATCAGTTGCAATTTCATCCATTGTAACCTTAGAAAAACCGTAATGTGCAAAGCGTTTTCGTGCCGCTTGAATTATTATTGTTTCTTTTTCTTTAGTACTTTCTTCTTGAGACATATTTTTCAGCTTTCGACTAATTTACTTGACGGGTCGAAATATAGAACATTTGTTAACATTAGTCAACTGTTCTTATCAAGTCTAGAGTAATGGTTTTGATAAAAAGCACACTGGGGTAAGTTTTTATTCGATTTTTAAAGTTTTTACAATATTTTCAGTTATGATTGGGTTAAAATTCTATGATGTTTCAATCACTCTTCAAATCATCAATCATCTTCATTTTCAAATTCCAAAGATTATTCGATAAAGAAACATGGTAAACATGAGGATTTATTAATCTTTTTACTCCGGAATCTAAAAGATCAAGATCATTTGATAATATGTTTCTGATATTATCAATTGAAGGGAATTCATAAACTTGTTTGCCTTCTTTTAATATCTCCACAAGAAGAGGTTCTGATTTTGAAATTTGGTTTTGTGCTATTTTCCTGTGTTTACCGGGATCTGTCGGATGGTGAAGGAACAATTGTGAATCTGATTTTATATCCTCATCCTCTAAACCGATTAAGTCTGCTGTTGTTTTGTTGTTATTATTATATAGTCTCCAAACCTGTTTGTTGCCAGGTAAAGGAATTTTTTCCGGCGTCTCCGATATTTTAATTATAGGTTCCCAATTATTATTATTTTTAACTGCAACTAATTTATAAACACCTCCAAGAGCAGGATCACCCGAAGAAGTAATTAATCTTGTTCCGACTCCGAATGTAAGTCTTTTTATTAAACTGTCAGGTTCAATTCCATATTTAGGAGCTTCTTGATTTATTTGAGTGATAATCTGCCAGATGTTCATTTCATCCAGTTCATTAGAAAGAACAATTTTAATTTCAGAAAATCCTGCTTCATTTAATAACTTGGCGGCTTGTATACTCAAGTAGGCTAAATCTCCTGAGTCTAAACGTATTCCAATTGGATGATGACCTTTTTGCTTTAACTTTTCAAAAACTTTAATAGCATTCGGAATACCGCTTTCTAATGAATTAATTGTATCAACTAAAAGTATACAATCATCAGGATAAAGTTCTGCAAAAGCATTAAATGAATCTAGTTCAGTCATTCCCATTGAAATAAAAAGCTGAACCATACTATGTGCATGAGTTCCTTTTGGCGGATAACCTAAAAGTAAAGATATACCTACATTGGATGTAAAATCCGCACCGCCGATTAATGCACCGCGAACTCCTGCAATTGCGCCTCTATCCTGCGCTCTTCTTGCCCCAAATTCAAGTAAAAGCTGACCTCTAGCCATTTCTTTGATTCTAGATGCTTTTGTTGCTACGAGTGTCTGAAAGTTCAGCTGATTTAATAATGCAGTTTCTAAAATTTGTGCAATTGCCAACGGACCCTGAACAACAGTTAACGGTTCATAAGGATGTACTACTCGTCCTTCAGGAATTGATTTTAAATTAATTTTATTAAAATTTCCATTTATTGAAAGCCACTTAAGAAAATCATCTGAAAATAATTGTTTACCGCTGGCAGTTTTTTGTTCTTTAAGCAGATTAATTTCTTCGTCTCTAAAAAAGGAATTTTGCATCCAATCAATCAGCCATTCAAGACCGGCATTAACACAGTATCCGGCTTTATGCAAACCATAATCAGGATATTGGCGGAAGTAGTGATCAAATAGTGCAGGCTTTTCATGAACTCCCATATTAAAATATAACTGCGCCATCATCAGTTGATACTGATCAGTAAATAAAATTCCTTCACTGATTTTTTGATTAAATTTTTTTAACAATTTCCTTCTCTTTTGTTCACTGAAATATTTTCTTTATTTGCAAAGTTAATTATTTAAATGAAAAAAAAGTGTAATGATAACTACTTTTCGTTAGTTTTAAATTGGTTAATTAAAGTTATAAATCTATTTTCTATAAATCAGGAAGTCTAAAATGACGAAGCGTTTATTATTATCAGTTTTTTTAATAACAATTTTAAGCATAATTGTTCCTGCTCAAACAATTCAAAAATTTGCAGATATTGGAAACTTTAAACTCGAAAACGGACAAGTGATTAAAGATTGTAAAATAGGATACAGAACTTTCGGAAAGTTGGATAATGATAAATCAAATGCAATTTTATTCCCTACATGGTTCGGCGGAAATTCCGAAGGACTTCAATTTTTAATTGGACAGGGCAAAATAGCTGATAGTACAAAATACTTTGTTATTGCTGTTGATGCTTTGGGAGACGGAGTCTCATCTTCACCTTCGAACAGTAAATTACAATCAAACGAAAATTTTCCGCTGTTTAATATTCGAGATATGGTAAATACTCAATATGAATTTGTAACCAAAATTTTAAACTTAAAACATTTGTTTTGTGTTATGGGCGGATCAATGGGTGGAATGCAGACTTTTCAATGGGTGGTATCCTATCCGGACTTCATGGATAAAGCCGTTGCCTGGGTTGGTTCGCCAAAACTTACATCCTATGATTTGCTTCTAATGAATACAGAACTTCAGACAATTAATACTGAATTAGATTGTAAAGCACCCAAAGAAGATATAATGAAAACCATTGCTGATATAACTGCTCTCAATATAACCACACCTGAATACAGAGTAACACATACAAAACCTGGTGACTTCGAAACTTTTATTCGTGATTTTCATAAAAGCTTTTCAAAGGAATTCAATGTATATGATTGGAGAAGCCAGCTAAAGGCGATTTTAGCTAATGATGTGTCATATCCTTTTAATGAAGATATGAAAAAGGCCGCTTCCAGAGTAAAAGCAAAAATGCTTATTATACCTTCATTGCAAGATCATATGGTTAACCCGAATCCCGCAATAAATTTTGCTAAATTGATAAACGCTGAAGTTCTTAAATTAGATAATGACTGCGGACATCTCGCACCTGGATGTGAAATAGAAAAAGTTAATAAAGTAGTAAATCAATTCCTTGATAAATAAAAGTTTCTAACTTTTCGATTCTTTATTTAGTTCGGCAAGTTTTGCATTTGCTGAAAGGGGAATTTGTGTATCTTCCATATCTTTACTTATCAGCATGGGAATTATGTTAGTGGTATCATCAAATGATTTTCTAACTACTAATTCTTTTAAAATATGATGTGCAGTTTCACAAAAGTTAATTGATTCGTAATTTGTTAAAATTGATTTTAATAAAGGTTTTACGGCTTGCTGTTCTAATTCAATCATCCCTTCAGCGGCAACCCAGCGGATATCTTCATTTTCATCGTCTAAACATTTTAATATAACCGGAATCGTATCTGGATGAGAGATACTGCTTATTGTTTTTATTGCTTCCCACCGGGTTCTGTAATCTTCCGAATTTAGCAGTTCTTCGAGATAAGAAATAGCCGACCTTCCTATTTTTACTAATAAAACCCTTGCATATTGCCTTTTTAATCCATCTTTGCCGGTTAGAACTTTAATTAATTTTTCAATATTGGTATCATCTATTGAAAAATCACCTAATCTTGATACCGTAATACCTCCGCATATAAATTAAGATTCCGGAATTCTTTCATTATAATATTTTTTCCCAATAATAATTGTAAATAATATGAAGTATTAATTAATTAAAATTAAACTCTTTTAATTTAAACAAAGATGTTAAAACATTATTTCGTTATTATTCGTGATGAAAGACAAATTAGCGGTTTAAAATATTTTGTTAAGACAATATTAAAAGCTGGAAAATAACTATAGATATACTAAGATGTATTAATAGATATTTTAACTTAATATTTATTTAAAACTAAAAGTTAAAATGATGCGGCCGCATAAATGAGGATGTATTTTTCTAATTGATTTGCAAGCTTTCAATGGCTATGCAAATCAATTAGTAATTTTAAATTATTTATATAAATACCGTCTATTTATTCAATAAAAAATATTTTATGCAATAGGTTTAATATCATCTATTACTTTTTTAACTCCCTCAACCTTATAACAATCAGTAGTCAAGTGATCAATTCCCCAAATATCGCTCGAATGTCCTGACAGAGTAATATCCCCTTTGTTAACCGATAGACGGATATTCTTGTCCAGAGGAAAATCTTCTTTAATAATATCGTTAACGACCATATCTATATTTTTACTGCTTTCGGCCTTAGCTTTAGGAAGGACCTTTATGAGGTTTATTATCCCCGTGGCGCCTTTTTCCCACGAAGCAACTGTTTCTGCCTGCAATTTTTCGCTTGGATAACTTACCGTGCCTCTTAATACCACTAATCCGTTAGCTATTACCCGGACTCTTATTTTATTTGGTTCGAGAATGGACGGGTCAAGTGTCATGTTATATTTTATTCGGTCTCTAATTATATCATTAGGAATTAATGAGGCATTTACTGAAATAAAATCGTCTATTCCCTTAACTCCCGGAACTTTTGATACAATATCAAAGATATTATACTTATTATATAATGAGTTAACGCTGCCTTCTATTTTTACTATCCCTTTTCTATTTGTCGAAATATTAAAATTTTGATCGTAATTTTCAGAAATAGCATTTCTTACTCTTTGTAATAAAGAATTAGTTTTATTTAAAGCCATTATGCTGGAACTAATTCCGATAATCAGAGCAATGGCTAAAATCGAAATTGTGTCTATTCTTTTATACAACTTTAAATTAAACATAGCTGCCTCCATAACATAAAAAATCAGTAATTTAGTTTAATACTTCTGACGTTTAATTTTTGAAAATGATTTATCTACGTGTTGCTTATCATCTTCAATTAATCAGTGTGATTTAAATAGAATAGAATGCAGGCTCTTTAATTACATGGTATGTGTGTAGAAGTTAAATTTAATTATAAGAATGGACTTCGGAAATAATATTTTTTAACAAATTACATTCCGGCAAAAAAACTGTACAATAAAATTGATAAAACTATTAAAGTAAAAACAGTATATAAATAATCCTTTTCATATAAAAAAGCTATTACGGAAAATGTAACCCTGGCTACAGGAGTAGCAATAAGCAAAATCAACCCGAATTGTATAATTGCACCGGTATTAAATTTAAAAATATTTTTGAAAATATCAGGTATATTTTTTAATTGGGCAGATTCACCCTTAAAAGTTTTATAATGCGGCAGTGTTTGTCCATGGTGTATCAAATAAAATATTCCTCCCAATAAAACAAAAGAAGCGGCAATAATTACACCGATTCTCAGAAGAATACTCATTATGAATTCTATTTTTCTTTCCTGGGGAAATTCTAAATCTTCTTTCATTAGATAGACCCCGATATTCCGCTTTTAATCATTTCAAAAGCCATAATTAAAATTATTATACTGAATATTAGTTTAAGCCAGTGTGAAGAAGCTTTTGCAAGTACTTTTGCACCAATAACAGAACCCAGCAGTACGCCGAGCATAACCGGCATAGCAAGCCCGGGATCAATATAACCTCTGCTTAAATAAATTCCCGCACTTGCAGCAGCAGTCACTCCTATCATAAAATTACTTGTTGTAGCGGAAACCTTAAACGGGATCTTCATTACTTGATCCATGGCCAGCACTTTTACCGCACCTCCTCCAATGCCTAATAAACCGGACAAAGTTCCGGCAGTAAAACATACTCCAAATCCACCCGAAATGTTATGCATAGTATATGGTTTCCATTTACCCTTTTCAGGATAGCTTCCGTTGAGCCTTAATCTTTCCGCAAGTTTATTCGGCTCATTGGTAATGTGCTGGCCTTTGCGAGTCCTAAAAGTTTGTCCCGCCGAGTATAATAGAACCACCCCGAAGATAATTGCAATAATATTTGCAGGGGTAATTCCCGCGAGATAAGCGCCGACAACAGCTCCAATGGTTGTCGCCATTTCTAAAAACATTCCGATTCTTATGTTAGAATATCCCTCTTTCACATATGCCGAAGCAGCGCCGGAGGATGTAGCAATTACGGAAATGAGAGAGGCACCAATTGCATATCTAATATCCACACCAAATACAAGAGTTAATAAGGGAACAATTACAACTCCTCCTCCAAGACCTGTTAGTGAACCTAAAAATCCGGCGCTGAAAGAACCAAGCCAGATTAAAACAGTAAATAAAATTATATCCAATTAAGAAACCTTAGAAAATTTTTCAATATAAAATTAATAATTAAGAAGTTAGATGCATTGTTTGTGTAAAAGATTTATTTGTCATGCTGCTTAAATGGAAAAGAAATTGTTATAATTAATAATATTATATCCGAATTATAATAAATAATTATAACTTACTCCTCGTTTGACATTGTTATAATTTCCAAATCAAATTTTTTTTAAGTATTTCAAAACTATGAAAAAATATTTTTATTTATTAGGGATATAAAACACATCTGTTTTATATTTTAGGTAAAAAATTAAGTTAATTCGTATATGCAGACTTAAGAAAGGAAAAAATGAAGAAAATTGCTGTACTTGGCGCCGGCATGGTCGGTAGTGTTATAGCTGCGGATTTAAGCGAAGAATTTAATGTTACCTTAATAGATAAAGATAAAGTTAGGCTGTCGAAGGTGTTGGAATTATATAAGATAAAATCCTTAACAAAAGATATTTCCAAATTACAATCATTCAAAAAAGTATTGGATGATTTTGATCTTGTGGTTTCTGCGGTTCCGGGATTTATGGGATATGAAACATTAAAGAAAATTATTGAAGCCGGTAAAAATGTTGCGGACATTTCATTTTTTGAAGAAGATCCGTTTGAGCTTAATATTCTTGCAAAAAGAAATAATGTTACTGCCGTTGTTGATTGCGGTGTTGCACCCGGATTAAGTAATATAATATTAGGTCATCATAATAGTAAAATGAATATCAATTCATTTGAATGTTTTGTCGGCGGATTACCGTTTACACGTACATTACCTTTTCAATATAAAGCTCCTTTTTCTCCTGTCGATGTTATTGAAGAATACACACGTCCGGCAAGAATTGTAGAGAACGGCAAATTAATTATAAAACCATCTCTCTCCGATCCTGAATTAATAAATATAGAACCCGTTGGAACTTTGGAAGCATTCAATACGGATGGATTAAGGACACTTTTAAATACGATGAAAATACCGAATATGAAAGAAAAAACTCTTCGTTATCCCGGGCATATTGAGCACATAAGATTTCTAATTGATGCGGGTTTTTTTAGCAAAGATGAAGTTAATGTTAACGGGCAAAAAATAAAACCTATTGAATTCAGTTCTAGAATACTTTTGCCTAAATGGAAACTTAATCCCGGGGAATATGAATTTACGGCAATGCTTATAAGGATTAAAGGAAAAGAAAAGAATAAACCGGCTGAATATATCTATCAGCTTTTTGATAAGTACGACAAAGAAAACGATATCACTTCTATGTCTAGAACAACCGGCTATACGTGTGCTTCTGTTGCAAGAAGGATTTTAAATAAAGATTTTAAACGAATAGGTATATCTGCTCCGGAAATTGTGGGTACAAATGATCAATGCTTCTCACAAATAATGAGCGATCTTAAAAAGCGTAAAATTATTCTTCGGAAAACCATAAGCTGACTTAGATAAACTAATTTTTACTTTATATAATTGGCACTGTACTATTTTTATTGTGTTAAAGGCAAAGGGATTTGAGTACGCCATACAATCTTTCATTCATTATTGAAATTATTAAATATTAATATATCAATCCCTTTTTCAGAATATCTATTGTTATTAATTTCATAATCTATATTAAACGTTAGGTCTGAAATTGCTGTTTTATTAAAAATACTTACATAAAGTATTAGCTCTTCAAAATTATTTATTATTGCCGCATTCAAAAACTGTCTTTAGCTTTCAACCATTTCATTTCGGCCGGAAATCTGCTTATCTCCTCCAGGCAGTAATGCTATTACTAATTCATGGAAAAAAGGGTATAAATCTTCGATACGTTTTTCAAGCCATGCTTTATTTAGATTTCGCACAAGGTTTTTTATTTCTTTAACCTTTTTATTACTATCGGCTGGTTTGATTTTTTTAGGTTCCCACTTTTCATTTTTATATCGGCGTTAAAAATTTGTTGGATATAATCTGATAATTAAACTAATCAAATTAATTCTAAAAGAAAACATTTAGTGAAATTATCGATAAAAATTTGACTTTGAATGTTTTTTTTAGAAATTACCATTGCGGAATAAAAAAATCATTTTATTAAATCATCAAATGAATAAAAAAAGAGTTGTCATCATCGGCGGCGGTTTCGGCGGAATAACAGCTGCGAAACTGCTAAAAGATTATAATCTGGATATTACAATAATCGATAAAACAAACCATCATCTATTTCAACCCTTGCTTTATCAGGTGGCAACTGCTGCACTTTCGCCGGGAGATATTGCTATCCCGATTCGTTCTATTTTTAGAGGACGAAAAAATATAGAAGTAATAATGGCGGAAGTTCAATCCATTAACAAATCTGAATCTTCATTACAGTTGAATGATAGGAAGATATACTTTGATTATTTAATAGTGGCCCCTGGTTCATCTCATTCCTATTTTGGTAATAATGAATGGGAACAAGTTGCTCCGGGTTTAAAATCTTTAAGTGATGCTCTTGCTATTCGAGAAAAAATTCTTTGTTCTTTTGAGGAAGCAGAAATTATAGAAAATAAAAATGATCAGGAACAGTATCTGACTTTTGTTATTGTAGGCGGTGGACCAACCGGAGTTGAAATGGCTGGGGCAATTGCCGAGATTGCTAGACAGACTATGTTGAAAGATTTTAGAAATATTAATCCTAAAGAAACAAAAATATTTCTTGTGGAAGCATACCCAAGAATTTTAACAGCTTATTCCGAACATCTTTCGGAAATTGCAAAAAATGATTTGGAAAAAATGGGAGTAAAAGTTCTTATTAATACAAAAGTTACTAATGTATCTCTAACCGGGGTTATTTTGGGAGAAGAATTTATCAAAACTAAAAATATTATTTGGGCTGCGGGTAATGAAGCGTCGCTGCTGCTAAAATCTCTCGATGTTGAACTTGATAGGGCAGGCCGTGTTTTAGTTGAAGACGATCTCAGCATTAAAGGATGTTCGAATATTTTTGTAATAGGCGATGCTGCAAATTTAAAAGATAAAAATGGTGAGCTTCTTCCCGGAATTGCTCCTGTAGCAATTCAGCAGGGAAAATATGTTGCAAAATTAATTGGCAATGACAAAGATAGTTCTAAAAGGAAACCATTTGCATATTTTGATAAGGGAACAATGGCAACAATCGGGAAGGCAAAAGCTGTAGCTAAAATTCGAAAATTTGAATTCTCCCAGTTTACTGCCTGGTTCCTGTGGTCATTCGTTCATATATTTTTCCTAATAACCTTTCGCAACCGGTTTAGAGTTATGGCTGAATGGATCTGGTATTACTTTACCTCTCGTCGCGGAGTAAGGTTGATTACAAGAAGACCATTAAGTTCCGAAAAGAAAAAATTCTAATTAACCTTTCGATTTCAAAAATTAAATATTTACTATTTACCTTCTTTTAGAAAGGTAGTTAAAAGACTAAAATATTTTTCATACTGTTCTATATAAGGATTGTGCCCGCTCTTTTCAAACATTACAAACTTTGCCTGTGGAGCATACTCTTTGAATTTAACGGCAAATCTAGGAACAGATACCCGATCAAATCTTCCTGCAATTATTAATGTCGGCATTTTCAAGTCCTTTAATTGAGTTCTGAAATCCAGTTTTCCAATATCACCTCCGATAAGAAAATCACCGTCGGCGCCTACAATTTGATAATAAACTTTAGGATTAAAACTCAATGAATCTGATCTAAATTTATAATAGTTGGAAGCATCATAAAAATACAAAAGTCCGCCGGGTACATTATATACTTTTTGGAGTTCAGGGGAGTTGGAATTGTATCCTTCATTCCGAAGTTTCATTATCTCTTTCCATTTATCAGGATACTGGTTGCGTATTTCATAATTGGAATTGTCATCATTTCCCTGCCACATTTCGCCGCTGAAAAATGTATCTGATAAAATTAGTTTATCAACCGAATTAGGATACTCTAAAGCATATTCCTGGGCGACCATTCCGCCGTATGAATGTCCTATTACACTCCATTTTTTAAAACCAAGAGCTTTTCTTAATCCTTCAAGATCTTTAACATCTCGTGTGAAAGAATATTCTTCGGGATTTTTTGCCCTTGAAGATTTTCCTCTTCCGAAAGCATCAAAATAAATCAGCTTAAAGTTTTTTGCGAGATAATCAAACCAGGGCGTTAAATAAGTATGAGAATCACCCGGTCCGCCTGGAATTACTACAATCGGTTCTCCCTGGCCTTTAATCTGATACCATAATTCTGCTCCGTCAACTTTTGCATAGGAACCATTTGTATCTTGTGCTTCTTTTGCAAGCAAAGAGCAGCTGCTTATAATTGTAAGGAGAATGATGAAAGATATAAATAGTATTCCCTTTCGCTTCAGATTGAAATTAATTTTATTCATGCTAAATCCATTGTTAGATAAATATTATTAATAAAATAAGATAGTCAGGTAATTTAGTACAAAGCAATTATAACTTAATTCAGGTGCAAAATACTATTCGAATTTTCAATTATTTTAAATTTATTGTGATAGAAAGCTACTAAATGTAGACTGAAATTAAATATTTTTGAACAGTTAGTATGTAATTTAAAATAAAGAATTTACAAGTTGAGAAATATTATAAAATCGGGGGTGAATCCAGCCTCGGATATATTTTAAATTTGAAGATAAATAATTTTTCATGAATGAAAGATAAATTTTTTTTTTACAACCAAACACTCTCGAAATTAAAATTAAGAAAGTTAGAGTACTTAAATCATTCAAATGTGATTCTATGACGCAACAAGTTTTTTAAGTGAAATTGATAATTTCTTTGGCGGGTCTTTATAATTTGTTAAGTTTGCCAAATCAAATTGAAATTATAGAAATTATTATTCGTTATAAGTAAAATTTCGGATTTTTAGCATTTAAGAATTTGTAATTGCAAAATTTATTTTGAAAATATTAAGGAAATTGAAAGTTTTACTTTCGTAAAAATTGGAGATCGGATAGTCTGAATGGCATATTTTTTTAGATATATAGGTTTGAATACAAAAATATTTTTTAGAAAAACTATAAAATTTCTTAACGAAAAAATTGAATTAAGAACTTTCATTGTCTTAGCGAGTTTAATAGTTGGAATTATTACCGGAATAGCTTCAGCAATCTTAAAGGACTTTGTGCATTTTCTTGAAGTGAATCCGGAAGCATATTTTAAACAACATGGAATCGGATTTCTGCTTCCTTTTTTCCCCATGATAGGAATTATTCTATCTGTTATTGTAACAATTCTTTTTTTCAACGGTACACTTAGCAAAGGAATTTCCAATCTTATTTACTTGATTACAAGGAAAGCTTCCGATGTTCCTAAGCAGGATATTTTCTCGCATTATATTACCAGCGGGTTAGCTGTCGGATTCGGAGGTTCTGCAGGACTGGAAGCGCCGATAGTTATTACCGGCGGGGCAATAGGATCTAATGTTGCCAAAGGCTTTAAGTTTAATTATAAAGTAAGAACGCTTTTATTAGCAAGCGGCTCCGCTGCCGGTATCTCTGCTATTTTTAACAGCCCGATAGCCGGAGTAATTTTTGCAGTAGAAATTTTATTACCTGAATTTTCAATATCGTATTTTATTCCTCTTCTTATTTCTTCCGCTTCAGCGACAGTAGTTTCAAGTTTCCTTTACGGAGGACAAATTTTTTATCTTGTTACTGAAGGCTGGAAAATCACGGCAATACCGTATTATATAGTATTGGGAATTTTATGCGGAGTAATTTCATATTATAATATTAAAGCCGCTTTTTTTGTAGAAGACTTTTTTCACAAGATAAAAACAAAATATGCTAAAATTCTTATCGGCGGAACGGTTTTATGTTTGATGGTTTTTCTTCTTCCCGCTTTATACGGCGAAGGATATATTTTTGTGAAGTACTTACTGGCAGGTCAGTATTCTAAAATTTTACCAGCACCTTTTATTACACACTATATTGATCCGAATTTAGCTTTAATTATAATTTCTGCATTAATTGTAATTACAAAAGTTTTTGCAACTGAAATTACTATTAGATCCGGTGGAAACGGCGGCACCATTGCACCTGCCCTTTTTACCGGAGCATTTACCGGATTCTTTCTTGCGCATTTAATGAGCTATCTGGGAATTGCAAATGTCAGCCATCCTAATTTTGTTGTTGTGGGAATGGCAGGAATACTCAGCGGAATATTGCATGCACCTTTAACAGGGATATTTTTAGGTGCAGAAATGACCGGCGGTTATAAATTGATAATTCCGCTGATGATTGTTACCGCATTATCTTATTTCATTTCAAGATATTTCCATCAAGAATCTATATATACCGAAGCCCTGGTTAAAAGCGGAATTAAGTTCAGATCGGAGAAAGAAAAACATTATATCCGGCAGATTAACGTAAGAAATATTATTGAAACAGATTTTATTATTCTGCATCCTCAAATTACTTTGAGAGAAATTATGCAGAACATTGTTCATTCCAAAAGAAATTTATTCCCTGTCGTTGACAACGATGAAAAACTCTTAGGTGTCATTACTCTTGATAATATCCGTGAGATTATGCTTAACAGCGATGTTTATGATGTAATCCTTGCTTACGAAGTAATGACTACGGATTTCCAATCCATAGATATTAATGAAGATATTAATTTTGCTCTCGAAGTTTTTGAAGAAAATAATGTCTGGAATTTAGCTGTTACCGAAAACGGCAAATACAGAGGATTTATTTCCAAATCAAATATTTTCAATAAATATTTATCTTCGTGGGCTACTCAGTATTCGGATGAATTTTAAGCTTTTATAAAAGACAAAGCAAAAGAGGAATAAAATCCCGCTGAATATTTGCGATCTCGCACTTATCTATTACCTTTTACTTTTATTGATTTCTTTGTTAGCTTAGACTAAAAATAATAATTATTTTGAGGCGGGCGATGGAAATGAATGAAAAAAACTTTCTTTATTCGGATACACCGGAACCTCATAAAGCGCGGACAAAAGATATCTTAAAAAAGCATCCCGAAGTTAGAAATTTAATCGGCAGAAATCCTTTCAGTTTTGTAATAATTCTTTTTGTTGTCGGAGTTCAATTCACTATTGCTTTCCTTTTAAAAGATCAGTCATGGTGGCTTGCATTAATTATTGCTTATTTAGTTGGTGCATTTGCAAATCATTGTCTTTTTGTTTTAGTTCACGAGGCTGCTCATAATCTTATTTTTAAAAGAAAAAACATGAACATATTGTCCGGTATAATTGCCGATCTGCCGAATATTGTTCCGAGTTCGGTTTCTTTTAGAAGTTATCATTTAAAACATCATTCCTTCCAGGGCAATTATAATCTTGATGCCGATCTTGCAAGCAAATGGGAAGCAAAACTCATCGGAAGCAGTTTCCTTGGAAAAATATTTTGGGAACTTTTCTTCCCGGTATTTCAAGGACTTAGACCCCCAAGACTTAAGGAAATTAAGTTTATGAATGCCTGGACTGTCTTTAATATGATAGTTGTTTTCGGTTTTGATGCTATTGTTATCTATTATATCGGCTGGGTTTCTTTTCTTTATTTTGTCTTTTCTTTTTTCTTTTCTATAGGATTTCACCCTTTGGGTGCAAGGTGGATACAGGAACATTATATTATTAATCCTCCGCAGGAAACTTACAGTTATTACGGACCTCTTAACACTGTAGCATTAAATGTTGGTTTTCATAATGAACATCATGATTTTCCATCAATACCTTGGAATAAATTGCCTGAATTAAAAAATACTGCACCCGAGTGGTATGATTCATTGGTCTTTCATAAATCGTGGTTTAAGTTGTGGATTAGATTTATTTTTGATCCTAAGATTTCATTGTTTACTAGAATTACAAGAGAAAATAGGGGTGGGGTTACAGTTAAGCAAGAAACTTAAAAAAATATGTTTCAAGCAAAAAAAACAAAACACTTAAAAAAGGAATTAAATCTTTTTGATGTATTTGCTATCTCTACAGGTACAACACTAAGCGGAGGATTTTTTCTTTTACCCGGTTTAGCAGCTGTTGATGCCGGGCCTGCTTTAGTGCTGTCATATATGCTGGCAGCAATTCCTTTAGTACCTGCTATGTTTAGCATTGCCGAACTTGCAACTGCAATGCCGAGGGCAGGCGGGGTTTACTTTTTTTTAGATAGAACTTTGGGCCCGCTTATGGGAACGATTGGGGGACTTGGAACATGGCTGGCCTTAATCTTAAAAGTTGCTTTTGCTCTAGTTGGAATGGGAGCTTACATCTCACTTTTTTTTACTGAAATTTCCATTATACCAATTGCAGTCTCTATTGCTGCTTTATTAGGAATACTCAATTTATTCAGCGTTAAAGGAACAGGTAAGTTACAAATTATTCTTGTTGTAATTTTATTAGCGATTCTCTTTGCATTTATCGGTGAAGGTTTTTCGAAAATTGATACTTCAAACTTTAAAGGATCCTTTGAACCCGGCTTTGCAAAAATATTTTCAACTACAGGATTAGTTTATATCAGTTATATCGGCATTACAAAAGTTGCTAGCTTATCGGAAGAAATTAAAAATCCCGAAAAAAATCTTCCCCTCGGTATTTTTTTATCAATAGGTGTAACTTTTTTAATTTACACATTGGGAACTTCAGTTATGGTGGGCCTTGTCCCCATGAATATTTTAAAGGGTGATTTAACACCGGTGGCCACTGCGGCTAAAGGTATGTTCGGAGGCGCCGGAGTTATTGTTTTAACTTTTGCAGCACTTGTTGCATTTATTTCAGTTTCTAATGCGGGGACAATGAGCGCATCACGTTATCCCTTTGCAATGAGCAGAGACTACTTGATGCCTCATTTCTTTCAGCGGCTTAGTAAAAAGGGAATTCCTTTTATTTCTATAATAACTACAGTTTGTGTTATTGTTCTAATTCTTGTTTTTTTAGATCCGACTAAAATTGCAAAGCTCGCAAGCGCATTTCAATTGTTAATGTTTGCTTTGGTTTGTCTTGGAGTTATAGTTATGCGTGAAAGCAGGCTGGCTTCCTATGATCCGGGTTATCACTCACCTTTTTATCCATGGATGCAGGTCGTCGGTTTAATTGCTCCTCTTTTTTTAATAATTGAAATGGGAATTCTGCCAATAAGTTTTTCGGCGGGACTTATTTTAATTGGGGCAATCTGGTTTAATTTTTATGCGAAAGAAAAAGTAAAAAGGTCGGGAGCAATTTATCATGTATTTGAAAGATTGGGAAGATCAAGATATCACGGTCTTGATACAGAGCTGAGAGGAATTTTAAAAGAAAAAGGTTTACGCGCCGAAGATCCTTATGATGAAATTGTCACCAGAAGTCTAGTTATTGATATGGAAGAAGCCGCTGAGTTTGAGATTATAGCAGAAAAAGTTTCAATCTGGCTGTCAAACCTGGTTTCATTTTCGCCCGAAGAAATTAAAATTCAGTTTATGGAAGGAACAAGAATCGGCATGACCCCGGTAACTCATGGAATTGCTCTTCCGCATTTAAGAATACAAGGACTCGAACAGCCTGAAATGGTTTTAGTCAGATCAAAAGGGGGAGTACATATTACGGTAAACGGTCCGCTGACAAATCATTTGGATGAAGAACATTCTGTTCAAGCTTTATTTTTTCTTGTAAGTCCTGAAGAAAATCCGACACAGCATCTCCGCATACTTGCACAAATTGCCGGCAGAGTTGATGATGAAAGCTTTGCAGATGATTGGAAGATTGCAAAAAATGAACAAGAATTAAAAGAATCACTTTTACACGATGATAGATCGCTATCGTTAATTGTAGACTCCAATAAAAAAACAAGTACAATGATTGGTAAAGCATTACGGGAAATTACATTTCCTGAAGGCTGTCTTGTTGCTTTAATGCACCGCAGCGGGCAGACTATTATCCCGAAAGGAAATTGTATTTTTGAAGAAGGGGACAGGCTGACAATTATCGGCGACCCGAAAGGTTTAAAAGAAATTGTAAGCCGGTTTGGCGAGTATGGAAATTAGACTAAAAGATTTTATTTGAAAGAATTTTTAGAAACAACTTTTTAACCATAACTTAATACACTAAGCGTTGAACTGATTGTCAACATTATAGTTATTTTTGAATAGTTGCCTTATCACCGAGGGATATATAATTCTTAACAAGTTCTACAAACTTTGGATAATTTAACTCAAATTGTCTTTCTTTTCTGGAACTCATTACAAATATTGATACATTCTTTTTCTCTTTTATATATGCAACAGATTCGTAATTGGTATAAGAACCGCCATAAAATTTTATGACTCTGGCGATCCTCATACCTTTCCCAATTATAATCGAATCCAATTCAACTGTTTTAATGTTCGGGTAATTCTTCTGAAAATCTTCTATATCATCTTTTATAAAATTTCTTAAATTTTCCGTGGAGTCAATTCCATAACCATTTGCTTACATTACTGTTGTTGCCGTATCCCAGCTGCTTCCTCTTGGGTAGAACACAGCATGAAGACCTTGATTTATGCCGCTGTTATTATCAAGTACCCAACCATCCGGCGCTTTAACAATGAACCAGAAGTTTTCTCCGTAAACTATTCCTCCGGAAGAATCGTTATTATTTTGGCTTTCCTGAGCACATAATGAAATGGGAATGATTATCATCATTAAGATTATTTTTACCATATATCTCCTAATTACTAAAGATGCTGTGTTTAAGGCACAGCCTAAAAAAGTTATACATGATTGAAAAACTTTGCCAATATTTGATACGCTTTACTTTGTGTGATTATTAAATCCCTGCCCTAATTCATCGTAGCCGATTATTTATTATTAAACTTAAAAATATTTTTTATTAAATTCATTATAAATTTTCTGTTAATCTATTCTAAAAATAACATGCTTGTTTTATTTTAATATATAAAGTTTCATATAATTTGTATTAAATTCATTTATGGAAAATCTTGTATTTACTTTTGGAATTGTAGCTCCTGTCTTTTTAATTGTTGCTGTAGGTTACCTGCTGAAAGTAATAGGTATAATGAATGACAATTTTATAAACATTTCTTCGAAAATTGTTTTTTCCGTTTCACTTCCTGCTCTAGTCTTCCTTGAATTATATAACCTGGATTTTAGTATGGTTTTTGAAATCAGCCAGATAGTTTATATTTATGTGGGAACGATAATTACTTTTCTTGTAAGCTGGCTGGTGGCATTACCCTTTATTCATAAAGCGGGGGACAAAGGCGCTTTTATACAAGGAAGCTTTAGAGGCAACTTTGCAATTGTGGGCCTTGCAATTTTATCCGGCATGGTTAGTAAGGTCGGTTTTAGTAAAGCATCGCTTTTTTTAGCCTTTATGATTCCTTTATATAATATTCTGGCAGTAATTGCGTTAACCGTACCTTTAATTAAAGAGAAACAATTAAATATTGAATCGACTATATTGGAGGTAATACGTAATCCTTTAATACTAGCTGTGCTGTTTTCTTTACCGTTTGCATTATTTAAGATTCCTATTCACCCGGTTCTATTAAGAGGAGGCAAATATATTGCCGATATTGCTCTTCCGCTGGCATTAATTAATATCGGGGCTTCGTTAAATTTAAAAGATATAAAGAAAGCTTCCTTATTAGCTTTCTATGCAACTTTACTTAAATTAATAATTTTCCCGGCACTGGCTACTTATGGTGCATATGTATTGGGATATAAAGGAGATGATCTGTCGATTATATTTGTATTGTTCGCATGCCCAACTGCGATAGCCAGCTATATAATGGCTGAAGCAATGGGTTCTAACGGAAAACTTGCAGGAAATATTGTTTTAGCTTCTACACTCGGTTCGGTGGTTACTATTACATTAGGGTTATTCATTCTAAAAACTGCCGGGCTAATTTAATGAATATGTCGCCCATATTGTCTTAATCTTAGTCGTATTCTTACTCTTAATCGAGCTAAAAATAGAGTAAGATTAAGATTATAAGCAAGAGTAAGAAGTTATTTCATAAAATGAATCTGAAAATAAATTTCACTATTCCTCATTTTTTATTAGATTGTCCTTAGATAAAAATTTGGGTTTAAAGAAATGAAATTAGTAATTAAAATAATTCTAATTTCTTTATTCTTTTCATCGAATTTTTCACAGAATAAATCAAACAAAGAAAGACTGCTTAAAAGCTTCAGGGGAATCGAATGGGGAATTTCCAAAACCCAGGTAAGGTCCATTGTAAAAGAATATTATTTGCAATCCTATTCCGGTTTCGGAATTGAAGCATTGTGCTATAAAGGTTCGATTGCCGGGATTGATTCACGGATAGACTTTAATTTTAAAGATGATAAACTTGTTGACGGTTTATATTCAATAAATCCAAATTCTTCGTTTAAAACTGTTTTTAAAAAATTAGAAGAGTATTTAATTAACGAATACGGTAAACCCGATTTTAAAGTCGGCCCGGATATCGATTCTTCTTCGGTGTGGATTAAAGAAAATGATTATGGCCGCTACCGCGGGCCTGAATTGTACTGGTCATTTAAAAACGGGTTTGTAGGATTGCATGCATCTAGGTTCAAAGATGATATTACTATAAATGTCCTTTATGTCGAAGGAAAGACCGTCGAAGAGTTCAACAACGAAAACCTTGCCCCGTTTAAATAATTTTATTATTCCGTTTAACAAACTTCTGTGTTATTTTTAAACTATTAATTATTCGCTCTTAATTCTTAACTAAATATGAAGTATGGAAAGAAGAAATTTTGGTAACAGCGGATTGCAGGTATCTGTACTTGGATTTGGCGCAGGTCATATCGGTGGAAATGAAATAAGTGAAGATGAAGTCTCCCGTCTTTTAAATTCTGCTCTTGATTTGGGAATAAGTTTAATAGATACGGCAAGGGGATACGGCTTGTCCGAAGAACGTATTGGAAAATATATTTCACGCAGGAGAAACGAATTTGTTCTTTCCACAAAAGTGGGGTATGGAATTCCAGGATATAATGATTGGACTTACGACTGTGTTATTGCCGGGGTTAATGAAGCTCTTCGAATTATGAAGACTGATTACATTGATATTGTTCACCTTCATTCATGTCTATTGGGCACATTGCAGCACGGCGAAGTTATTAAAGCTTTAAATAAAACAGTTGAAGAAGGGAAAGTTCGTGTAGCAGCTTATTCCGGAGAAAACGAAGCATTGAAATTTGCAATTGAATCAGGAATGTTTGGAAGTGTGCAAACTTCAATAAACATAACCGATCAAAGAAACATTGAAACTATTTTCCCTTTAACAAAAGAAAAGGGAATCGGAGTTATTGCAAAACGACCTCTAGCAAATATTCCCTGGAGATTTGATGAAAAACCTTACGGAGAATACTGTGAAGAATATTGGGTTAGATGGGAAGAGATGAATCTAGATTTAGAAATGGATTGGAATGAAGCTGCTATAAGGTTTTCGGCTTATACTTTTGGAGTGGACACTATAATAGCCGGCACTTCAAATATAGATCATTTAAAAAGCAACCTGAAAGCATTAAATAAAGGTCCTTTACCTGATGAAATTTATAATGAAATAAGAAATGCTTTCAGAGAAAATGATAAAGGATGGATAGGTCAGCTATAGTTTTTATTTTATTTCTGATTAAAAAATATAATATGAAGCTTTATGAATAATATACAAACCTCAAAAGATAAAACTCGATCGGCAATATTGCTTATTCATTGCCCCGATAGAAAAGGATTAGTCGCGTCTGTTACCGATTTTATCGGCAAAAATAACGGTAACATTATTTACCTGGATCAGCATGTTGATATGGAGAAAAAAGTTTTCTTTATGCGGATCGAATGGGAAATAGATACTTTTTTAATCGAGGATAAGTTAATAGGCAGTGAGTTTGATAAAAATATAGGCAGGAAATTCGAGATGACGTGGAAATTATTTTTCTCGGATGAAAAACTAAAGATGGCTGTTTTTGTCTCCGAATATTCACACTGCTTATATGATATAATTTCCAGGTGCTACTCCGGCGAATGGAATATTGAAATTCCCCTAATTATAAGCAACCATGAAAAGCTCCAATCTATTGCGGAAAAATTCGGAATTGATTTTAAAATATTCCCGGTAAACAAAGCTACAAGAACGGAATATGAAAAACTTGAACTGGAATTAATGAATGAAAAGGAAATAGATTTTATAGTACTAGCAAGATATATGCAGATTTTAAGCGCTGAATTTGTTTCTAATTACAAAAACAGAATAATCAACATACATCATTCCTTTCTTCCGGCATTTCCCGGATCAAAGCCTTATCATTCGGCTTATGAGAGAGGAGTAAAAATTATCGGTTCAACAAGTCACTATGTTACAGCGGAACTTGATGCTGGTCCGATTATAGAGCAGGATGTAGCAAAAGTAAGCCATGTCGATTCAATTAATGATTTAATAAGAAAAGGACGTGATCTTGAAAAGGTTGTTTTATCGAGAGCAGTTTGGCTTCATATTCAAAGAAAGATCCTTGTTTACGATAATCGAACGGTTATTTTTTCTTAAATGTCGAGTTATTGTCCTTTTACAATTGCTTTAACAATAATTCTTCCGGCATCTTTAAAATAAAGTTCGGCATCTTCTTTAGATTTTACTTTAAAATCTTTTTTAAGTTTTATGAACATCACATGATATCCGCCCGGCTGGAAAGTTAAAGTTGAATGAGGTTTTACAACTACAAATTTTACTTTACGCATGCCCATCAAACCGTTTTTCTTAAATGTTTCATGAATCTGCACAAGTTCGGCAGTTGAAGAAGCCGCTTTGTATAGTGTATCGGGTTTATCCGAATTATTAATAATTTTAAAATACATCGCGCTGTTCATGCCTTTATCTGCAGGTCTTATCCAAACATTTTCCACTTTTAATTTCGGTGTATTAAAGTTTAACAAGGTAAGTAAAGAAAGAATTAGCATCATATTAATTAGTCTCCTAAAGTTTTAATATCTTTAACAATTTCGGCAACATTAGCCTTACTTCCGCGGTATTCGTTTCTTATTCTGCAGTTTTGATCGAGAAGGGTAATTCTATCCGTATGTGTAAAGAAATAGACCGGCTGTCCGCTTTTTGTAAATGTTGTATCGCCTTGAATTGCAATTACATCCATATGATGAATTAATGTATCGACGACGGATTTTTTGCCAGTTAAAAATTCAAAGTTGTCGTAATTGATATTCCGGATGTCTCCGTATTTTTTTAATATAGATGGAGTATCGCGCGTAGGATCAAAGCTTAACTCAACAAATTGAACATTCTCTATGTTGTCTTTTTTAACTTGTTCCTGGATCATCTGCATATTGTGTGTGGTTAGCGGACAAATATCCGGGCAGTTAGTATAAATAAAACTCATCACAACAATTTTGCCTTTAAATGCATCCGGAAAAACTACCTTGCTGCTGTCCTGGTTAATTAATGAATACAATTGATCTCCGATGCTTTTATCTTCCGGCAGCTTGCTGCCGCAGCCGAAAATAAAAAAAATCGATAAAAGTATTACGGGTAAAAAAAATAGGGCACTTTTGCTTTTGAATAAGCTTAACATGAATTTTTTCCTATAAGAAATTTATTAGAAGTAAACCGGGATTTGTAATTTTAAAATACTTAATTGAAATCCGTGTTTAAGTTTAACTATTTCCGTATCAATATTGAAGTGATAAAAATCCATTGTGAACGCTGGCACCTATTTGACAAGACATCCAATGTTTTTAAAACATTGGGTGTCTCCAAGATTCAAATTTATTTAATTTTTATTAGCTAAATTTATTAGGCTAATAAATGGTATTATGTGAATTGAAATAATACTTAAAACAATTGATAAATTATTTAGAAATATATTTAATAAACCCGTTGTGTGAATTAGAATATAAACCGTTAAAACGGTTAATAAATTCTATATTTTCCAATTAATCCACGGATTAATCCGTGGGTTAATAAAACCTTAGAATTGTAATTAATAACTGTTTTAACAGTTTTTCAAAATTATACTTTTTAATTCACACAACCGGTTTAATAAATAAACTTTGTTCTAAAAAATTAATTCTTGTACCATTTTTAATTTAGTGAATTTCAATATTTATACTAATAAAAGAATATGCGGGTTGAATAAAAAAGTTTTTACTTAAAAAAATGAGATAATAAAATTATCTCGGATTTTTTATAAACTAGCTAGAGTTTAAAATTATGAATCATTACAAGATATTTTTTATACTGCCCTTCCTTTTATTATTTGCATCATGTTCAAACAACACGAAAATAGCCTGCGTTGGAGATAGTATAACCGAGGGATACGGTTTGTCATGTCAAAGTAAAACATCATATCCTGTTATACTTGACAGCCTTTTAGGACCCGGTTATTCGGTTTTAAACTTGGGACGAAGCGCTACTACTCTGCGAAAGAAAGGCGATTTCCCATATTGGACATGTAAAGAATTTTACGATGTGTTTGCTTATCAGCCTGATATAATTATTATCCAACTTGGCACCAACGATACCAAAACTCAAAACTGGGATTCAACTAGTTTTGCCGATGATTATCAGGCTTTAATAGATACTTTTAAAACAATTCCGACCAACCCAAAGATTTATGTTTGTCTTCCGGTACCGGTATTCAAATCCAAATGGACGATTAATGATTCAACATTAACAAAGTGGGAAATCCCCATCATTAAAAAATTAGCCGAAAAAAATAATCTTCTGTTAATGGATCTTCACAGCCAGATGAGCGGTGATGGAAAATATTTCTTTGACGGAATTCATCCGAACGAAGAAGGTGCAAAAATAATGGCGGAAGTTATTGCCCACGATTTAAAAAAATAGAATTTAGAAATAGGTTTACATATTCAGATGATTTTATTACCGGCTAAAAAATTAATCGCATCATCAACTGATTTATGAGTCCCCGTTAATACAAGAGTATCTTTGGATTGTATCTTTTCATTTCCGCCGGGATTATTAATCGTTTGGTTTTCTCTTACAATAGCTATTACGGTTGCACCGGTTAGAGCACGAAGATTTATTTCAAGCATTGTCTTACCAATAAATCTGCTGTCTTCCGATACGTAGAATACTTCGGTTAATCCGGCTGCCAGAATTTTATCAAGATTTAAGAAGGGGATTCCGGAAGCAATTTCGCTTCTCATCATTCCGTATGATTCACCTCTTAATAATGTTACCTGTTCATTTATTACATTTCGAGGGATATGATACTTTTCGAGCACTTTAATAAATATTCTAAGAGAAGTTTCAAATTCTTCGGGAATAACTTCATCCGCACCTAAAGAAATTAAATCGTCTATTTCCGAAGTAAACCTGGTTCTAATTACAGCATGTATTTTAGGATTGAGTCTTTTAGCAAGCTGAAGTCCCCTTTTCGAAGCTGACGGATCTGAAATTGCAAAAACAATTATTGAGGCTTTTTCAATTCCGGCTGTTTGTAAAATGCCTTCCCTGGTTACATCTCCGAAAATTAATTTTTTACCTTTTAACTTTTCCGCTTTAACTGTTTCAGGATTCATTTCTATAATAACAAAATCAATCCCGGTTTCTTTTAAAACTCTTGCAAGATTTTGCCCGTTCAATCCGTAGCCTACAATTATTACATGATTTGTTAATTTTTCTTTTTCACTGCCGACAGCTTTAATAACATCGTTAACCTTATATCCGATTGCCGGCGCAAGCTTCAGCAGTAGCGGGGTAGCAAGCATTGTAAAAATAGATGCTGCAAGAAACGCATTGTAAAAGTTATTTCCTATTAAATTATATTTTAACCCTGATTGGGATAGGACAAAAGAAAATTCTCCAATTTGTGAAATCCCAAAACCGGTTATTATTGCAGTACGAAAAGGATATCTTATAATCTTTACAAGAAGAGTTACAATTGATGTTTTTAATATTATTATCGCAAGTGTAACTGAAACTAGAAGCAGAATATTGTTAAGCACAAATTGAATATTTAAAAGTAATCCGATTGAGACAAAAAATATGCTGTTGAATGCATCTTTAAGAGGAATTATTTCCGAAGTTATTTGATGACTGAAATCCGATTCCGAGAGAATAAGTCCGGCGATAAAAGCACCGATTGCAAAAGACAAACCGATGGAGTGGGTGAGATATGCCGTACCTAATAACAAAAACATAACTCCAATTGTAAATGCTTCTCTTATTCTAAGCCTGGCTAATTGAAATAAAATTTTAGGCATTAATACTTTTGCTGCCAGCACTATTATTGCAATTAAGCCAAAGGCATATATTAGCTGAATAAATATTTGCACGGCAGACAGATTATTCCCTCCGCTGAGGACGGGCAATAAAATCAGCATCGGAACGATTGCAAGATCCTGAAGTATTAGGATGACAAGTGAGATTCTTCCATGAGGCGCATCTATTTCATTTTTATCCGAAAGTAATTTGAGCACTATTGCAGTACTCGATAAGCTTACAAGCATTCCATAGAAAATTGAATGTGACAGGGAAACTTTAAGCAAATAAAAAATAAGGGAAGTAATAAGAATAGTTAAAATTATTTGAGAGCATCCGATTAAGAATAATATCTTTTTCATTCTTAATAATTTTCCGAAAGAGACTTCCAATCCTATTGTAAAAAGCAGCAGTATAACTCCAATTTCAGCCATAGCTTCAATATTTTGAAGATTGGAAATAAGTTTAAAACCATAAGGACCAATTATCATCCCTGTTACTAAGAAACCGAGAATACTAGGAATGTTATTTTTTTTAAACAGGAATATTATCGGAATTGAAACCAAAAGAATTATTACTATTTCCTTTATGATAACATACTGCTGCATTTTTAAACTTTAATTTTTTATAAAAAAGAAGTGTCTGTATGAAACTAAAGATAAATATAATTATTTGTCAAATTAATAAAGAGAATATTTTTTACAGTTAGAGATGAAGATTTATATTATAAAGAAAGATTAGTAAAAGTAATGGGAATCGATTAATTTTTAAAAAGCAATTACTGAACCAAGTTCTTCTCTATGAAGTTTTCAATTTTATCAAAAGCTTTATTCGGATTGCCGAACAATTCTTCATTTCTAATTCGTATGTATTTTATTCCGATTTATACGATTTACTGCTGCCTTTTTTTATTATATACTTATTATTTAGGCAAATCGTGGATATCACCTTCGATTTCAGCCGCAAGTTTAATTTTAGGAGAGGGGCAAGAGATGAGGTCGACTACACCCACCCTCTAAGTTTACACGCTTCTGCAACTCTTGCTACACCAACCACCATTGCTGCCAATCTCGGATGAACATTTTTTTCCTTAACTGCTTCGTGGACTCTATGATAAGCATTTGTTAATTTTTTATCCAATCTTTCATTAACCGTATTTTCATCCCAGAAGAAAGAATATTTATCCTGTACCATTTCGAAATATGAAACTGTTACTCCTCCTGCACTGGCAAGTATATCTGGTATTACGTGAACTCCTTTTTTACTTAGAATTAAATCTGCTTCTGGAGTTGTTGGTCCGTTTGCAAGTTCGCAGATAATTTTAGCTTTAATATTTTTTGCATTTGATTCCGAGATAGCATTTTCCAGTGCCGCAGGATAAAGTACATCAACTTTTAATTCAAGTAATTCTTCGTGTTGAATTTGTTTTGCTTTTGGAAACCCCAGTACGGTTCCTGTTTTTAATTTATGTGTTACTAATTCTTTTGAATCAAAACCATCGGCATTAAAAATTGCACCTCTTGAATCACTAACTGCAATTAATCTGCCTCCGCCTAAAAGTTCATGATGAAGTAAGGCTGCCCGCTGCCCTGCATTACCGAATCCTTGAATAGCGAACTTCCCGGTTGGATCTACATTTAAAATTTTGCAGGCCTCCCTTACCGTTATCACGCCGCCGCGGGCTGTCGCATCCCTTCTACCTTCTGTTCCTCCGACTTGTGTCGGCTTATCGGTTAATACTCCCGGCTGATGATTATTAACAATTGTTTCATACTCGTCCATCATCCACGCCATTGTTTGCGGATTTGTATAAACATCAGGTGCCGGTATATCTTTATCGATTCCTATGTAAGGTGCAACAGCTCTAATATATTCTCTCGAGAGATTTTCCAATTCACGTGTTGACATTGATTTCGGATCGCAGCAAACCCCGCCTTTCCCACCACCTAATGGAAGGTCTACTACTGCAGTTTTCCATGTCATCCAGCATGCAAGCGCTCTTATTGTGTCTACTGTTTCATCGGGATGAAAACGTATTCCGCCTTTCGCTGGTCCTCTTGCATGATTGTACTGTATCCTGTACCCTTTAAATATCTTTACCTTGCCATTATCCATTTTTACATGAAGAGAAAAATTCAGCTCTCTCTGCGGTTCGATTAAAAGCTGGACGGTTGCTTCATCAAGATTTAATATTTTAGCGGCTTCAAGTATTTGCCTTTGAGCTACTTTAAATGAATTATAAGATTCCATATCTATTTCCCTTCGTTCTTTTTTTTCTCTTCTTGTTCTTTTGGTTTTTCAGATTCAAATACATCCAGAATGATTCTATACCAGCAGTTTTTACATGTTAACGCGCGGTCAACACTTAGCAGAACTTGCTGCCATGGGCTTAGTTTGTGTCCGCAGTGAGGGCATGCATCCAAAGTTTTTTGTTTCTGTTCGGGATCATCATAAGGCATTTTTTCACCCTTTAATCTTTAATTTTAATTTAATCCCCGGTGTAAAGAAAATTTATATTTATAATAAATAGATGTTTTCCGGAATTCTTTATTTAATCCGGTTTTAAAATTACACCTTTGTTTTTATGTCCGTTCATCTTTATTGTTATCGGTTTATCGAATCTTAGGTGCTTGGTAAATTGTTTTACCTCAACAGGTTTTTGTTCTAGAAGCCAATTCCAATCAATATATCCGTCGTGCGAATTTATTGTAAAGTATCCGATCATGAATGAAGTTATATTTTGGAAAAAGTGAGAACCCTGTGAAGGAGTTACCGACATTTCCTTAAAACTTGTTTCGATAATTGCTTTAGCTCCGGATATTTGTTCCCAATTAACCGGAATTCCAAGCCACGGATCAAGAGAACCCCATCTTCCGACTCCGATTAAAAGATACGGACGTCTTTCATTAATCAATTTATTGTTAAAGTAGCTTACTTCTTTTGCAACCTCCCGGCTTTTTGATCTGTCAAATAAATGATAATCAACCAAAACAATATCATAAATATCATTTATAGCGCCGTTGCCTAAAACCTGGTTACTCTGGCAAATTAATTTTTTTGAATCAAAATCTTCAATATTTAATTCGTCCAGTTCTCTATGTATTACAAGAGGTCTCATTTGAAGCAGACCGAATTCAATGGGCTTATACTTATCAACCGAGATATTGACTGCAAACTCAATTTCAACAGGAGTTCCCATTCCCCATGTACCCATATCTAAAAGCAAATCTAAAATTTCCGGCAGCGGAAATATTTTATGTCTTAGAATAGGTCCGAATGTTACAACTCTTAAACCCTGGCGCGATAATCCGTCCGAAATCGAATCATTATCTTTTGAATAAGTTGCACCTACATATTTCAGCGTTTCATCCTTCTCAGCAATTTTGAGCGGATATAATTGTAGCATCATATCATGTGTTGTAAAGCCATAGTCAGAATCAGCATCTAACTTTAATGCAAAAAACTCATGTTGACTGGTATTAAGAGTTTCTTCGACTGAATAAAACTGAATTAAATCCGTTGGGTATTTGGGGCAGAACCTTACGGTACTTCCTCCATCAACTACCATTTTGCCCAAGCCGATAGCAACAGAGACTATTCCATCATTAGATTTCTGGGGCGGAAGGGGATAAAAATTATATGATTTTGCAACTCCCGAAACATCCGGATAAAATCTGTTCTCATGTTTTCTTCCGATCATCTTTTGAATTATAACAGCCATCTTTTCTTCTTCAAGACGGTATGAAGTTATTTTGATATAATCTTTTGTTCCCTGATAAAATGTAGATGCATAAACTCTTTTAATGGTATTTAGTAGATTATTTAATCTTACCAGAGGATTGGATTGATTATTCGGCAGCATATATGTTTCATATACGCCTGCAAACGGATGGTATTGTGAGTCTTCCAGCAGGCTTGAAGAACGAACGGCAAGAGGTGAATGAATTATATCCAGAAATGCGGCAAGTTCACCAAGCACTTCTTCGGGAAATCTTTCCGCTTCTATAAATCTTTTGGTGATTTCTTCATCATCATCGCTGTTGAGTGCAAACTCTCTTAAATTGTTTTCGTCAACAAACTGGTCAAAAACTTCAGTACCTATTACTACTGCAGGCGGAACGTATATTTGTACATTGTTAAATTGATCTCTTAAATTGTAATTATTTATTAAAGTGTTTACAAAACCAAGGCCTCTTGCTTTTCCGCCAAGCGATCCGCCACCGATCCTTGCAAAGCTGCTTTCGGCATCAAATGTTTCTTTTTTAAAATCAGATATTAATCCGCGCTGTCTTATATTTCTATAATTGTGAAGCGAAGTAATCAAATCTTTACGTAGATCATTAACCGAAGCATAATCGGATACTTTTCTTGGCCTTAGTTGATGTGCGAGCCAAAATTCCGTTCTTGCTTTAAGCC
>JBJKQE010000092.1:0-6172 GCA_046705645.1 Ignavibacteriaceae bacterium
TCCCGTCCTTAGAAAGAAAACTTTTCTTTTGAAGTTCGGATACTTTTATGTTGAACACTTTTAAAAGATTATCCAAACTCTGGTTTAGTTTTTTCTCATCAACCAAATATTTTAAACTGATACTTAAAGGTTTATAAACAATTTTTTTATCACCAGATTTTATAATGATGTTAAACATTATCGTACTCTTTATTTATGGTTAAATATTCTTCTGTTTTACTTAATATTTTTGGCAAATAATCATCAAGTTTACCATTAAATATTCTTGCACCGGCTGCATTTATATGGCCTCCGCCGCCGAATTCAGCAGCCAATTTATTAACCGGAATAGTACCTTTTGATCTGAAACTGACTTTAAATCCTTGCTTCAATTCAATAAACAATAATCCAATAACTACACCTTCAACAGACAATGAAAAATTCACAAATCCATCTGTATCAGATTCAATTGCATCCAGAGACTTAAATGTTTCCTGCCGCAAAACCATATAACCGATTTTTTTATCATTACCGTATAGCTGCATAGAATTAAGAGCTTCACCCATCAATTTAATTTTGCTGAACTTACTTTGGTCATAAATTTTATCAAATAACTCGCCGGGAATAACTTTTAGTTCAAGTAACTCCGCTGAAATTCTATGAATTTCCGGGGTTGTCCGTTCAAACCTGAAAGATCCGGTATCAGTCATAATTGCAGCGTATATAGGATAAGCAAGGTTGTAATTCAATTTTACTAAAGAGGTTTTCTTTATAAAATCATAGATGATCTGGCCTGTTGCAGAATATTCGGTATCGCAAAAAATATCATCAACAAAATCTTCGGGTTCCTGATGATGATCAATGCAGATTTTTAGTTTTTTAGATTCAAGAAATTTTTTCTGCATCCGTACTATTCTATCAGATCGATTAAAATCTAAAGCTACTAATACATCCATCTCATTTAAAACGTCAGCATGTTCTTCTTCATCATACTTTTCAATTACATTATCAATATCAAGGAATTCCAAATTATACGGTGTAGTGCTATGATTTACAATCTTAATTTTTTTGCCTAATTCTTTCAAGATTAAATAAAAAGCTATTTCAGATCCTATAGCATCTGCATCAGGATTAACATGAGTAGTTAATAAAAAGGAATTATTCGAATTAATTATTTCTTTTAGTTTGTTAAAATCAATCATAACATTTCAAGTTATTTTACATGTATCAATTTATAAATTGAATTATAAAAATATGAAAAATAATTTTCTGCTGAAAATTTTATTGTTATACATAAACATTTATATAATAAAGTGAAATTGAGAGAATTGTTTTGAAAAATGTATTAGAGTTATTTTAATCTGATCGATTAAAAATTTTTTAGATCTCCCCTCTTAACGATTTTTTAATTAGATCAGTTTTTCTATTTACATGAAGTTTTCTGTAGATATTTTTTATGTGAAATCTAACAGTGTCTACCGATATTTGTAATTTTTCACCTATCATTTTATAACTTAAACCTTCTTCAAGACAGCTAATTACCTGTTTCTCTTTAGGAGTTAAATTATTATCCGGATCAATTTTACCCGAATTATTAAATCTTTCAATTACCATTCTTGCAATTTCCGGCGACATTGATGATCCGCCGGAATGTACGATTTCAATTGTCTTCTTTAATTCTGTTAACGACGTATCTTTTAGAAGATATCCCACAGCACCATTCCTTAATGAATCAAAAATTTTATCCGGGTTTGTATAAACGGTAAGCATAATAATTTCAACTTCAGGATATAATTCCTTTATCATTTTTACACCGCTCACTCCGGACATACCCGGCAGCCTTATATCCATTAAGATAATGTCTATTATTGTTTCTTCGTTAAGACTTTTAACTAACGATTCAATCGAGTCAACGGTAATATCACAATTTATGTTTTCCTGGGAAACTAAATATTTGCGAATCCCTTCGCGAAATACGGCGTCATCTTCTACTATTGCAATATTAATCATTAAGTTATTTATATAATTTTAGTTTAAATAGCATCAAAGAAGAATTAAATACTATTCATTGTAAAAGTTATTTCGGTCCCGCCATTCTTAATAATTTCAATATGTCCTCCGATTTCTTCTGCCCTAGACTTCATATTTCTGATTCCATGCCCCGTTAATTTTGGATTTGATATTTTCCAGGAGCCGTCATCAATTATTATTAGTTTAAATTCTTTTTCATCATTTATCATATCTATTTTTACATGTGATGCATTTGAATGTTTTATTATATTATTTAACGCTTCTCTAGCAATTAAATAAATATTTTTTCTGATTTCCGATCTGATGGTTTTCTTTCCATCTAATCCATCAACATTAAGAGTGTATAATATTTCTGCCGACGGTAAGGCCGATGAACATGAGTCTTTTATTCTATTTATTAAGCTTTCTATATTGTCGTTTCTTGAATCAATCGACCATACAATATCACTCATTGTACTTAGCGCATCCTTACACAAAGAGCCAATATCATTTAAATTATCTTTTATTTTTTCCGGTTCGATATTTTCTTTTATGAGCTCTGATATTAATGATATACGAGATAAGGTTATTCCTACATCATCGTGCAGATCGCTTGCAATTTTCGTTTTTAACCTTTGAAGTTCAAGTATCCTTTTTATTTTATAATTATAAATTGTGTAGACTACAAATAAAATTAATGTTATTGATAAAACAATAAACCACCATTCTTTCCAAAACGGAAGGCCAATTTCAAACGAGACTTCTGCAATACCCGAATTCCATTTACCGTCCGGATTTCTTGCTTCTACTTCAAATTTATATTTTCCTGAAGAAAGATTATGGAACCGTATATAATTGCTGCTCAAAGTACGGGACCAATTTTTATCGAATCCAGCTAGTTTATATTTATAAAATACCTTTGTTTCATTCTTTAACCAAACACCGGCAAATTCAAAAGCGATAGTATTCTGGTTATATGCAAGGTAAGTTATCTGATCGTGTTTGAAATGGATATTTCTGCTCCCATTTACTTCGATTCGTTTTATATAAACATACGGACTGGAAGGCTGTAAATTATTTTTATCATAATATTTGTATATCCCATTGTATGTTCCAAACCAAAGATTTCCAGTTGTATCAATTGTAGAAGCTGTGATTTCGCCCGATACCGCGCCGTCACTTGCATCATAAATTCTCCAGTTATTACTGGCTAAACGGGTTAATCCCCTTGCTGTTCCAAACCATATTCTATGTTCTCTATCTTCTGTAATTGTTGATACCCAATCGCTTGACAATCCGTTTTGGGCGGTAAAATGTTTTAATGAATTATTTTTATATTGGAATACTCCACTGTACCTGGTTGCAATCCAGATATTTTTATTAGAATCTTCAAATATATTTCTGATATTGCTTGCCTTAAAATCACTAGTTCCGGAAAGCTTTACAACCGAATCATTCTTTATTCGAAATAAACCGCTATACAAAAACCCTAACCAAATATTTTTCTTATCATCAATGATTACAGATCTCGCCGGGCCTTTAGGCAGTGAATTACAGATAGATCTCATCAATTCTAATTTATTTTTATTAGTATTTTTATTCAAAGGTAGAACAGATAAACCATCATCCGTACCTATTAGTATTATATTACCATCAATCTTAGTTAAAGAAACTACTGAATTACTCTTTAGCCCGTCTTGAGTTGTATATTCCTTTAATTCGCCATGATTTAAACAAAATAATCCTTTGTTAGTACCGAACCAGTAGGTTTTATCTCTACATAACAATGCAGCACGTATGTTTTTTGTTGGCAAATTTTTAGTTTGAGAGAGCGGAATAAGTTTGCCGTCATTAATTTTATAAAAACCTTTAGAACTTAAAATGTTGATGTTCCCGTTTTTATCTTTAAATATTTTATGAATATAATTTAATTGCGATGTTCCTGGGACAAGTGAAAAATTAGTTGATTGTAATTTAAATGCACCGTGAATTGTTCCGGCCCATATATTTTCTTCTTTATCATCTAAAAGAGAAATAATTAAATTTGCTCCGTATTCTTTACCTAGATAAAATTTTTTAATTTTTGATTTCTTATAATAAAAAAGTCCGTTATTTGTTCCGATCCATAACGTATTATTTTTATCCCGTATGATATTTTCTACCTGAGGAAAATTGCCTGTGTCATTAAAGCTAAAATGCGAAAAATTTTTATTTTTATATTTATATATACCTTCTCTTGAACATATCCACAATGTGCCGGTATTATCTACAAACAACGTATTTATTGGTAATTCGGGAAATCCGTTTTTAGCTGTGTAATGAATTATTTTTCCGTTTGAATATTTAGATAATCCACTAGATGTTCCGAACCAGATACTGCCGTCTTTTTCTTCAACCGCATTTATAATTGAAAGTCCCGGCAAACCCTGCCTAGAAGAAAAATGTTCGACATCGCCGGGTTTAGGATTTTTTTCTTTTAAAACATTAATATTTTTCCACCTTGTCACACCTGAATCTGTACAAATCCAAATATGTCCGAAACTGTCTTTCATTATATCATCTACATAATTATTAATTAAGTATTTTTTACAGTTTATATATCCGGAAACACTATCGGGTTCATATTGTGCAAGTGAAAAGATTATAATTCCTCCGCCTTCTGTTCCGGCTAATATTGTATCTTTTCCGACTTTATAAAAACAATCAATTACAGGATTCTTTAAATATTCTATAGGTGGATAATTAGAAAAACCGGTACCGTCATAAATACTAATGCCTTCCGCTGTGCCAATCCACAGTCTGTTTCTGGAATCTTGAATAAATGCTCTAACTGTATTCTGGATCAGCCCGTCGCCTGTTGTATAATTTATTTTGAATCTGGCTTGTGCATTTATATTTATTGTGAGGAAAATACTTGAGACAAAAACACACAGAGTTTTAATTAAATTTTTGGGCTTCTTCATATTAGGTTAGTATTTTTACCCAATATACTTAACCTAAAAACTTATAGTAAGTGACTTGAAACACTCATAATTCAATTTAATTATTAATTAATATCTGTTTACCTCATCATTTAAATATTTAGAATTATGGATTTTTCATTTGAGCAGAACCATTTTTTTAGTTTGAATATTATTTCCCTCCCTTAATTGATAAAAATAAACTCCGCTGGTTAAATTTTTAGGATTGAAATTAACGCTATGCTCACCGGCAGTTTGAAATTTATTTATTAAATCGTAAACTCTCTGTCCTAGTACATTATAAACAGTTAATTTTACAATTCCGGCTTTTGCGATGTTATAATTTATTTTTGTCGTAGGATTAAAAGGATTGGGATAATTTTGATCTAGAACGAATTTTGAAGGTAATTCATTTGGAGTAGTTTTTACTGAAGTAAATACATCCGACAAAGGACGTTTCCACACGCCGTCACCATAAGTTCCTATATATACTTCTTTGCCGTTTGTACCGCTGGACGAAACAGCAAATGATTCGATAGTTTCGTTATTCAGACCATCGTCTATTTTAGTCCAAATAGAGCTGTTATTAGTTTTGAGAAATACATGGTTAGTGCCGACAAAAACAAGTGAATCTACAGCCATTAGAGAAGAAATATAATTAATTGTTAACCCATTGTTATCCTGCAACCACTTAAATGTATTAATATTTGTAACAAATACACCGCCATGAACAGTTCCGGTATAAACAGATGAATCAGATACAGCAAGACAAGTAATAAGAGTATCGGTTAAACCATTATTTATTTGCGCCCAGTTTGTGCCGTTATCTGTTGTTACAAAAACTCCGTGATTAGTTCCTGCAAAAATATCTGGAATGCCTGAATTATTTGGTGATGCGGCCAAAGCACTAATGTGAGTGCCTGGCAAGCCATTGTTTACTTGCGACCAATCAGAGCCGTCATTTGTTGATAGGAAAACCCCTGCATCGGTTCCGGCAAAAATATTTTTACCTGAGGTCATAATTGAATTAATACTTATATTAGTCAAACCGTTATTCGATTGAGACCAGTTTGTCCCATTATTGGTTGAGATATAAACTCCGCCATCAATAGTGCCTGCGAAAATACTATTGCCTCCGGAACCATTATTCATTACGGCAATAGAATTTACAAAAGGCAAAGTCAAACCATTATTTTCTAAAGTCCACTCCGCTCCATCGTCAG
>JBJKQE010000093.1:0-6225 GCA_046705645.1 Ignavibacteriaceae bacterium
CCAAATACTCTTGAGAGAAAATTTGTACTGATAAAATCATTGTAATTATTGCTGTAATAAATATTGTTTTCATATAGCATTCTCTCTATTATTTTTTCTTGTTCGAATCATCTTCTTTTTGCAAGGTGAGGTCTACTTTATCTATAATACCTCCCTTGTTCAAAATAAAGCTTACAGTATTATGAGCATAATCAATCTTAGTTAAATATCCTAAGTATACTTGCTGACCTTCCCATAACAAGTATGTATTTCCTTTGCTGTCTGAAAGAAACGCACCTTCGGGAATAAGTGCAAGCAATTTTGCTCCTTGAACATCCAATAAATTATCAACATTTGGCGGAATTTGATTTCTAATTAGAGGATAGAAATCATCATATATTGATGAAGTATTTAGATTGTTTTCTACAAAAGTCGGAGGTGAAAATCTATTATTGTCAGAGAAATAAACATCTACCAACGAAGTAAAAGTAACCAAAAAATTAGGAATTCCATCTTTTGATGTGGTAATGGTATTTGTCATAGACATTGACTTGATTTTCTTTAGTTCTTTACTTTGTTCAATTGCATAAATTAATTTATATACTTCATCAAACTCACCGCTACCGCTGATTTTATATTCGTAATAGAAAAAATTCCGGTCTTTATATTTTTTATCAAAATCAACATTCAGTTGAGTATTTTGGGAAAAATCAGCAGTAACCTTATTAACAAAAGTGTAGAACTTTATGGATGATAAATTCTGCGGTATATTGAATTTTCTCGAAGCTAGGACAGAATCCATAACTGCCGCTTTTTTCTGAAGCTGTTCATACTCTGTCGTTAATAGCCCGGTGTTATAATGGTTTGCTTTTAGTTCTGTAAGTTTTTTATCGTATTTTTTTATTTTGCCGCCTTGAACTACAAAAATGTAAATACCTCCGGCTAAAAGAATTACAATTAATAAACCTACAAGCGCTAGAGTATTTTTAAGTTTTCTATTCATGCTGGGTTTTCTGATAACTGTTTTTATTAAATATTAAATTAAACTTATATGCATTCTTTTCTCTTAGAGATTCAAAATTAACGCTTTTTAATTCCCCGGATTTTAAAAAGTATGCAAAATCTGTCAAGGAGTTTTTATCAAGAGCATAGCCGGTTAGATTAATACTACTTGCATCCTGACTTAAATTTGTTAGCCATATATCTTTTTTCGATCCTAAAAATTGGGAAATTGTTCGAAAAACATTTGACCATACTCCTGTTCCGGTTGAAGCAGAATCCAATATTGCCTGAGTCTGAGTAAAGTTGGACATATTACTTTTAATATTAGCTATCTTACTTACTATTGCTTGGTTTTGATGTAACAATAATGTCTGTTGAGCTATTTGTTCATTAAGCCGATTAATTTTAATTTGATTTACTAAAAGATGCTGAGTAATAAAAAAAGTAGCAACGAAAAGAATTGGAAGCATAGCAAATCCGTGCCAAGCAAATTGGAAGATTTTTTGATCCTCTTTAACATATTTGGGTAAAAGATTTATTCCTTTATGAACTTCTTCCAGATCGTCAAAAAAATCGTTTGCTGTTGCAATCGGAATACTGTAGGAAGATAATTTCTCCTTAGTTTCGTCATCGATTAAAGAAAGATCCAGCTCATCAAACTCTAATCTGGAAACATTAGCCTCAGGGAATGTTCCGTAAAAAGAAAGTATTAAGTTTTCAGAATCATCTTCGCCGCAAACTATTATATTATCGAGTGAAGTAATGCCGCCATTCTCCATCTCAAGTAAAATTTTAGAAAAGTATACATCATAAGTATGAAGATTAACAGTACCAACATCTAAAGTAGCACCAATATGCTGCAATTTTCTCCCTTGCAGGAAAATCAATTTACTATATTCTTTACCAATATATACTACCAAGGAATGGTCATCAGGAAAGAACTTTTTTCTTTTAGCAACATAATATGCTAATGATATATCGGCGCTTTTTACCGAAGGAATTTTATAATACCTTTTTCCGTTATAAGTGGCTAAAGAATTAATTAATTTTATACAATTTACTTCTCCGCTTAAAAAAACAGAAAGTATTGATTTATCAGATAATTCAGTATACCCTAAATTTTCTTTATCAATACTAACGTTTTTTGATTCCTGTATATCAGTAACTATTTCTTGTGTAAGTTTTGTAGATTTTCCGCCTTTCGCTCCTTCAAAAACGTGATAATAAATTGCAGGTTCAGTCAAAGCAGGGATAAACTCACTCTTTTTAAGATTAAAACCGCTTAGAGTAGCACTCATAAGGCTAACGCTTGAACGGCTAAGCTCTTTATCCTTAGGCCCTTTACTGCCTAAGGAATCTTCAAAAGACAGTTCCTGGCCGTCAATTTCCAAGGCTGTAACAGAAGCATCAACATCCATTGTTGGTTGAACAACCTCAAAATTAGCTGCCTTTAATACTTTGATTTTATCTTTGTCTTTTGAAACGACAGCTATTTTGGTATCGTTCCCTTCACAATAAGTACATATTATTGTTTTCATTTACATTGCCGATAAATTTTGCTGAATTCTTGTTTTATTATTTGCATATGCAACAGCATTTTCTAATGAAATTTGTCTATTAAGATATAATCTCTTCAAATCTTGTTCCATAGTTATCATGCCTTGCGGAGCACCCTGATTTATCATCATATAAATTTCACTCGTATTATTGTTTTTAATAGCTGCTCTTACACTCGGTGTTACAATTAATACTTCTTTTGCTAAAACACGTTGACCATCCAAACTTGGAACAAGCTTCTGAGAAATAACAGCAATTAAAACATCTGCAAGTCTATTTCTTATACGATCCTGTTCATTTGGATGCATCTCCGCAACAATTCTATCAATAGATTCAACTGCAGAAGAAGTATGTAATGTTGAAAATACTTTATGACCAGTATCTGTTACTTCGAGTGCTGCCAAAATGGTATCAGGATCCCTCATTTCACCAATTACGATAATGTCCGGGTCCTGTCGTAAAGATTGAATAACTCCGTCTTTAAATGATATGACATCTCTCCCGACTTCTCTATGTTTTATAAGAGATATGTTTGATTTATGAACATATTCAATAGGAGAAGCAATAATTACAACATGTGCAGGATCAATTTTATTATGTGCATCTATAACAGCATCCAATGTAGTTGATTTTCCGGAGCCGGTAATACCGGTTACTAAAGTTAAGCCAAACTTTATATATGAGTGACTTAAAGTTTTAAGTACATTAGGATGGAAACCTAAACTTTCAATTGTCCTTAAATTTGAATTAATTGCTCTCATGTTCAGCGTAAGCGTATCAAGATCAAAATATGCGTCAGCTCTAAACCTGATATTTATTTTTTTTCTTTCATAATAGAATGAATAGCTAAAATCCAAATTTTTTGTAACAGCTAAAAATTTTCTCTGATTAGAATTGAGCATTGTAATGATTAACACTGCAGATTCATCTTCGGTAAAAGTGGGGAAGTCTTTAACTCTTTCTTTCTTACCAAATATACGCATCCATATATAACCGCAGTTTCCATGTCCGCCAAGTTCTATATCTGACGCGTCTTTCTCTACCATATTTGTTAAGAGCCTATTAATGAAATTTCTTAAAACAGATCTATTTTCATTACTTAAGCTCTCTATGTTTTCAAAAAGATAGGTAACTCGGTCAGGCCCGAAAAAATGCGAGGGGACGCCCGCTACAAACTCACTTAAAATTGTTTTTACTTCTGGAAAGAGCACGTAGATTCTTTCTTTAAGTTTTGAAATCTAAATTATTATCTAAATTGGAGAAAGACAAGCAGATTTTAAAAAAATTTCTATCTGCTTTAACTTCTTTTCTTCTAAAAAAACAAAATTGACTTTAATAAATGATAAATACTTTATTCTTCGGTCGTTGAAGCCAGTACTTCTTCTATCGAACTTAATCCAAGCTTAACCTTTTCAAGGCCGGCCTCCCTAAGATTAAATGTGCCGTCTTTCCTAGCCTGTATACGAATCTTCTCCTCGTCAACTTCAACACCTGAACGAACTATAATTTGTCTTATTTCTTTTGTAAAGTATAGTGCTTCATGTATTGCTATCCTGCCTTTATACCCCGTTCCGTTACATTTTTCACAGCCGTTATGTTCGTATATGGTATACTTTTTCCATTCTTCTATATCTAACTTAGCAGCTTTCATTAAATCTTCATCAAAATCAACAACCTTTTTTTTGCAGTCCGGACATAATCTTCTAATTAATCTTTGAGCAACTATAATGTTAATTGCATATGCAATTAGGAATGGCTCTATTCCCATCTTATATAAACGAGCAACGGCACTTGGTGCATCGTTAGTATGCAAAGTAGAAAATGTTAAATGCCCTGTATTAGCTAATTTTATAGCAATATCAGCGGTTTCTTTATCTCTCATCTCACCAACTAAAACAATATCAGGATCATGTCTTAATATCGATCTAATGGCTTGTTCAAAATTCATACGATAACCGATTTTTAACTGACGCGCGCCTTCAATTACATATTCAACAGGATCTTCTACGGTTAAAACATTCACAGTCGAATCAATAACTTGATATAACGCAGCTACCAAAGTAGTACTTTTTCCACTACCGGTAGGGCCAGTTAATATTACCATTCCCTGGGGTTGATTGATAGCTTTTTGAAAAGCGCTTTTTGCATAACCTGTTAAACCAAGTTTATCAAGATCTTTTATTACCTTGCGGTCGTCAAGAATTCTTATAACAACACTTTCAAATTTATTTTTTAATTCTGTTCCAACCATTGGAAGTACAGAAACACGAAATCTTATAATATGATTATCAATTTCTCTTTGGATAAAACCATCTTGTGCTCTTTCTCTTTCAAACCTGTCCATACCTTTTGAACGGTCTTTTACTACGGCAATTACAGCTTCCGGTAATGTATTTTCCTGGACATGCCACAATTGAAGGTTGCCGTCTATTCGAATAACAATTTCAGTTTTATTACCGGACTTGGGAACGAAATGTATGTCACTGGCACCTTTTCTTACCCCTTCTATAAGTGCAGCCTCAACTAAATTTATAAGAGCACTTTTATTTATTTCCGCATCAAGAGCTTGTTCATCAAGCGCATTTTCATCTTTATCAATTTCAATTTCAGCCTCAGCCTCTTCCATCATTTTAAGATATACGTTTTCCGGAGGAAGAATTGTCTGAATTATTCTTTCATAATCCTTCTTGCGGATAAACATTACCTCGTATTTTTTTGCATTCAGTCCAAAAGCAATTTTAGGAATGTTTCTTTCTGTCGGATCGATTGCAGCTAAGATTAGTTTATCTTTAATTCTTTCATCATACTTGTAAGGAATCACCTTGTGCTGTAGGATTTGTGCCTTTAGCTGCTCTCCGGCACTATTTATCATATGCTTAATTGAATCTAATCTTTCTTGCGGGATTTCATCTTCGGAAAGATCTAATTCCCTGAATGCATAAAGGACGGCTACTTCTCTGAATATTACATCGTGGTCATACTTAAAATCTTGAACTAAAATTTGAGCAAGATTTCTTTTTATCTTGCTCTTATCATTTGCTTTTGCATTTAGGGCTCTTTCAAGCATGGCAGAATCAATGATACCTTTTTTGAATAAAAGGTACCCAATCTTATCCGTCATCTCTAAATTAGTTTCTATCATGCTATATTTCTTTCAACAACAGTGATGCTTGCTGCAGGCTGCTGAGGATGTATTGTTGCGGTTTCTGCCGAAACAAGCGTAAGTAAAATCATTACGACCATAATTATCATGGCAATAAAAACCTGTACTACTTCTATAAAGTTTTTTAATTTATATACTGTTTCAGCTTCGTAATAATTTGCCAACTGAAGTGAAGTATTTTTTATCGTTCCTGTTTCTTCCCCCGAATGCAGTCTGGAAAGTGCTGTTTCTGTAAAAACTCCGCTCGCTTCAAATGCATCTGTTATTCCCGTCCCCTTTTTAACCATTAAAGGAATAGCAACATTTTTAATTCTATCTTCAAAATATTGGTTACCTGTAGCCTCAGCCGCAATTCTTACAGGTTCAATGCTCTCTGCCGAACCGCTGTAAAGCGTATAAAATACTCTACAGTATACTTCAATAAGGGTTTTATGAATTATGGAACCAATTACCGGAATTTTTAAAAGATACTGATCAAAAAGATACGCACCTTTTTTTGTTTTTATATACCGCCAGAATATTAT
>JBJKQE010000094.1:0-31059 GCA_046705645.1 Ignavibacteriaceae bacterium
GCGTTATAAATTTCCGGGAATAAATAACCGTCATAGCTAATCGAATCAAAAGATTTTTCTCTTAAAATATTAATTGAATTTGAGTCTTCTCCAAGTTCTTCAATATATTCGCCTGATTTAATGTCGACAGTATAGTATTTCCTTCCTTCAAATGAATTTTGGTAGCAATAAATTTTATCTTCCCAAATAAAGAGAAAAATATAATAATCATTTTGCCATAAAATACTTTTGGTATTTATATCGTAAGCAGTTATTCCGAGATGTCCGGGCATATCTCTTTCGGGATATTTGTGGAATATTATAATATCATCATGGATAATTTCAATCCCGGACCAATATTTTTCTTCAAGCTGAAAATTTTTAAATATACTGACGCCGGAAGCTATATCTATACAATCGAAAAAAACTTCCTTTGATTCGGTATCTCTTTCTTCAATAACTAATTTATTTGATTTTGTGGGAAGCAGGCGCCAAATCTGTCTTTTATTTGTGTAATTATATTCCTTTTTTATTTTCATTAGGTGTCTTTATCTTTAGTCTAACTCGGAAAACCTTGCTGTAAAATGCCTTAGCATAGGAGCTTCATATTCGATTTTAAAACCTTTTAATGAATTCCTATTTTTATAAACCTCAAGAATTATTTCAAGCACATAATCGATATGGCTTTGAGTATATACTCTTCTAGGTATTGCAAGCCTAACCAGCTCCATTGCCGGCGGAATTAGTTTCCCGTTTTTATCGTACTTGCCAAACATAACACTGCCTATTTCTACGCTGCGAATTCCGCCTTCAACATATAATGCACAAACAACCGATTGCCCTGGAAATTGTTCGGACGGAATATTCGGTAAAAATCTTTTTGCATCTATATAGATCGCATGTCCTCCGGGCGGCTCAATTATAGGAACACCAGCTGAGACTAATTTTTCACCAAGGTATTCAATACTTCTTATTCTATATTGTAAATAATGTTCGTCGAGAACTTCTTCCAATCCTTGTGCAATGGCTTCAAGGTCGCGCCCCGCAAGTCCGCCGTAAGTTGTAAAGCCCTCCGTAACAATTAGCAGGTTCCTGCACCGCTGTGCAAGATTTTCATCGTTTAATGCCAAAAATCCACCGATATTTACCAGAGCATCTTTCTTTGCACTCATTGTTGCACCGTCCGCATAAGAAAACATTTCCTTTGCAATTTCTAAAAGTGGTTTATCGGCATAACCCGGTTCTCTCTTTTTAATAAAATAGGCATTCTCGGCAAACCTGCATGCATCAAGGAAAAGGGGGATATCATATTTTTTACAAACAGCTTTTACATCTTTTATATTTTTCATAGAAACAGGCTGTCCGCCTCCGGAATTATTGGTGACTGTAATCATGCATAATGGTATATTTTTCTTCCCAATTTTTTTAATAAAATTTTCAAGCGCTTCAACATCCATATCACCTTTAAAATCTGCACGAATTTCGGGATGTTTACCGGTTTCATTTAAAAGATCAACAGCTTCTGCTCCTGTAAATTCTACATTTGCACGTGTTGTATCGAAATGTGTATTGTTGGGAAAGTATTTTCCTTTGCCGCCTATTATAGAAAAAAGAATTTTTTCTGCAGCCCTGCCTTGATGTGTTGGAATAATGTAATTCATCTCTGTAATTTTTTTTACCGCACTTTCAAAGCGGTAAAAGCTTTTTGATCCGGCATAAGATTCATCACCATCCATAATTCCAGCCCATTGTTTGGAACTCATAGCAGAAGTTCCGCTGTCGGTTAATAAATCAATTAAAACATCGTCTGCATTAAGCATAAACGGATTGTATCCGGCCTCCTTAATTAATTTAATTCTCTCTTCTTTTGACGTAAACCTTATGGGTTCAACGGATTTTATTTTGAAAGGTTCGATAATTGTTTTCATTTTGTCCTTCACTAAATTTTAGTTAAACTATTTTCCCTTAAAATCTGTAATTTGACAGGAATTTAACACGGTTTTGTTAACCATACTAATAGATCATTTTAATCTTTTAAACTTCTAAAAAAAACGGCTGCAAAACAACAAAATGAAATTTTATAATTTTTTTATTGCCTTTTGAATAAACATTGAATAATTTTTTTTAGCAATTCTAATAATTTAATAACTCATGGAGGAAATGTATGGATAATTTTGATACCTCAGAAAGTAAACCGGATTCCGAGCAGTTTAATGATTCGCAGCAGGAACCGGAAGAAGAGCTTAGCCATTCCGATAAATTGATCGGTATTTTTACGGAGCCGGGGAAGACATTTGAGAACATTTCTCAACACCCATTTAAAACCATTGATTGGCTTCTTCCTTTTTTTCTTCTCTTGTTAGTTACAGCAATTTGTCATTTCGTTTTGATGAATAATCCTGAAATTAGATATTCCATTACCGAAAAGGCAATCTCAAAAGTTGAACAGAGATTGAATGCTGAAGTAAAAGCCGGCCGGATATCTCAAGATCAAGCAAACCAGCAGTTAGATAGAATGAGACAATTTATGGGAGGCGGAAGTCTTCAGTTAGTTATTTCAATAGTTACAATTTTTATAGGTGGTTTCATAGTATTTTTTATATTAGCTGGAATTTATTTCCTATTTGCGAGATTTGCATTAAAGGGGGAAGGGAATTATGTGTCGGTTTTAGTGCCTTACGGTTTAGTATCTTATATTGCTATTATTGGAGTTGTAATAGGTACAATCCTGGCTTTTCTAATGAACAGATATTTTTTAGATGTTAGCCTCGCTTCCATCCTTGACTCGGATAAATCTACATTTTTAGGTTTTATATTAGATAAGATAAATGTGATAACTATTTGGGTATTTGTTATTTTCGGTATAGGTTTGGCAAAAACATTTAAATCAAAAAGCAGCACCAAATATGTTATAACGGTTTTATGTATTTGGTTCTTCGGAAGCTTATTATTTTACTTTATCGGCCAAGCTGTTCCATTTTTACGTTTCGGAATGTAATTTGGTTGCATAAGCCTGCTTAATATGCAGGCTTTATTTTTTACATTATGCTTTGAGGATCGACATCGTAAATTAATTTGACATCCCTAAATCTTGACTTACGGTTAAACTCTGCAAAAGATGATAGAACTGCTTTTCGTAAAATTGCTCCGCCCGGATCAACAGCTTTAGCACCTTTTATTAAAATATGGAAACGATAATTACCTTTTAATCTTGCAATAACAGCAGCCGTAGGGGCTGAAATCTTCAGCCACTTCCTATAAGCCAAAAGTTCGTTATAAAAATCGTTTATTGCGCCTTTGGCTTTCTCTTCTTCGGGATCCTTTGTTTCAATTAAACAGATTCTTGTAAAAGGCGGATAGCCTAATTTTTCACGGTCTATAATTTCTTTTTGATAAAAACCCTTATAATCATTTTGAAGCACTTTTTGTAATGCAAAATGTTTTTCATTTTGAGTTTGGATAATTACTTCACCTTCAACTTTACTTCGTCCGGCACGCCCGGCAACTTGTGTTAGCAATTGAAATGTCCTTTCATCTGCCCTGAAATCCGGAAGCCACAGAGTTGTTTCTGCGGAAATTACACCTACTAATGTTAACCTTGGAAAATCCAATCCTTTGGAAACCATTTGAGTTCCCACAAGAATATCTATATCACCTTTTCCGAATTCAAATAGGATTTTACTTAATGAAGATTTTCTGGAAATTGAATCAGAATCTACCCTTTTTATTTTTACTCCGGGGAAGTAATATTCAAGTTCATCTTCAACTCTTTCAGTGCCGGTACCGAAATATTTTATGGAAAGTGAGCCGCAGTGTGTACATGCATTTGGAACTTTTTTCGTCATTCCGCAATAGTGGCATTGGAGAATATTTTGATTAATGTGGTAAATTAACGGCACAGAACAATTATCGCAAGTTTCAATCTCATTACAGTCTTCACAATAAATTTGTGTTGAAAATCCTCTACGGTTTTGAAGAATAATAACTCCTTCTTTTTTCTTTAATCTGTCCTGAATTTTATCCAGCAGCACTTTAGAAAAAACATTTTCCATCTTTTTCTTTTTGCGCTCAATCGAAATGTTAATAAGGCTGATCTTAGGTAGTTTAGCATTATCAATTCTATCTGGTAAAGAAAGAAGTTTATATTTTCCCGAAATGGCATTATACATACTTTCAATAGACGGTGTTGCCGAACCAAGCACAATCGGACAATCGTTTATTCTCGCTAAAATAATGGCAGAGTCCCTGGCGTTATATTTTGGCGCTGATTCGAACTGTTTATAGCTTGCATCATGTTCTTCATCAACTACAATGATTCCAATGTTGTTTAATGGTGCAAACAATGCCGAACGCGCCCCTATTACTACTTTTGATTTTCCTTTTAATATTCTTCGCCACGAATCGAATCTTTCACCTAACGACATTCTGCTGTGAATAACCGTTACTAATTCTCCGAAATTATTATATAGTCTTGAAGTCATTTGCGGAGTTAATGAAATTTCCGGGACTAATATTAAAGCCGATTTGTTCAGTGATAAGGCGTTTTTTACAAGCTCAATATAAACCTGAGTCTTCCCGCTTCCGGTAACACCATGCAGTAAGTAGGATTCAAATATTCCTTCCGATAAAATTTTATTTATTTCATCGACTATTAACTGCTGCTGATTAGTTAAGGTAATTTGATTTTGGCTTTCCTTATATTCTTCGTGATATCTTCTATCAACTTCTTTTTCAAATACAGTTATAATACCTTTGTCGACAAGGGATTCAATTGAAGATTGAGAAGCCTCTGTTTTTTTTAGCAGATCCGCTTGAGGTACGGATTTGTTATTCTTTGATATTAATTCCAGAATTATCTTTACCTGCTTTGGCGATCTGCTTTCTAATTCAGGCAGATGCGCATAAACTTCGGCAATCGATTTTGCTAGTTTAACATAATTTAATTTTTTTATTTTTACCTTTCCTTCATCAAGCTCATCAAGAATATTCAAAGCTCCGGATTTCTCTAATGTTCTTAAAGCTGAATAAATATTTTTTTTCTTAATAATTTTTTGAAGGTAGGATAAATTTATTTCTTCTCTTTCCGAAAGTGCTGTTAAAATTTGAGTTTTTACGGAGTTTTTGTTTTTCTCTTTTAGAAGCAGCTTGTTACAAATATCTCCATCAATAATTATTTTCCTTTTTGTTTCTACTTCGGAACCGTAAGGAACCGAGAGTTTAATGGCTTCGCCTAAAGAGGATAAATAATATTCTGAAAGCCATTTATAAAATTTCAAAGATTTTTTATTGAATATCGGCTTGTCGTCAATGATATCGTTAATTGGTTTTATTTTCTCATTAACAGTTGCAGTCTCGCTTTTATTAATAATGAAGCCTGTCAGAGTCCTTTTCCCGAAGGGCACAACGGTTCTTACTCCAATCTGAATAAGAGGTTTAAATTCTTCGGGAACTGAATAGGTGAATGAATTTCTAAAAGGAAGTGGAAAGACTACTTCAACAAACATATTATGATTTCTTAATTTTAAAGAAAATAAGAATTTTCTTAAAATAATATTATTTCTTTTCTTTCTTATTAAAATACGGCGCAAGAGATTTAAAAGGACCGCCGCTTGTGAATGAATTACCAAGCATCGTAAATTTCAATTCGGTATACGTGCTGTCCCACATTATTCTTTTATAATTTTTGGATTTTACGATTTCTCCATTCGTTGAAATTACACTGTCATTTAATGAAAGATTAAGATAATGAAAACCGCCTTCATACTTCATTCCTTCAACATTCTTAATATCGGTAAATTTATATTCACCCTGGCCGATTAATTCTCCATCCTGTATATACAATTTTCTTGATATAACGTCTTTCCCTTGTACTTGTTGATCTTTCAGAAATTGGCTGCTTAATAACATATACTTGAAAAGATTATCCTTATCCTGCTCAAATTCTTTTTTATCCTTTGCGGTTGATCTAATATCATAAGCAGTTAAATTTACAGTGCCTTCGTTGGGATTAATTAATTTTACTATGTAAGAAACTTTATGAAATGTAAGACATCCGTTAAAAAATATTAGGATTAAAAGAGGAATTATTATTTGTAAAATTGAAAAACTTTTTTTCATTTTATTCCTTTCAAATTATATTACAGCAGGTTCAAGCAATGTTATAGTTTGCGCAAGTGTATCGAGTTCCGCATTGATTCCAAAAGGAAGAGTGAATTTGTTTGTAATATGTCCAAAAGACATTCCGTAAACGACAGGAATTTCAAAGCGGAATAATCGGTCGTATAATACTTCCAACACGGAAAATGAACTGTTAATGCCGGATTCTTTAGGTTTTGAAATACAATCAGTAAAAACTCCAAGTGCAACTCCGGCAGCTTTATTAAATTTACCGCTTTCCATCATTTGAGTTATCATTCTATCAATGCGGTATGGCTCTTCGCCGACTTCTTCAAGAAATACTATCTTTCCTTCGGTATCGATATCGTAAGGAGTACCGATCACTGAAGATACCAGAGAAAGATTTCCGCCGACTAATTGTCCCTTTGCAAAACCTCCGCGGATTGTTACAGGCTTATAGGCAGCATCTGTAGTTGTCTCATGTGCATTGTACAAAATTAACTTATCATGAGGATAAATTAATACGTTTGTAAAATAATCAACACTAAAATTATTGAAAGTTGAAATTCCAACAGGTCCGTGAAAACAAATTAATCCGGTTTCTTTAAATATCCCGAATAATAATGCAGTTACATCGCTATATCCAACCAAAATTTTAGGATTTTCTTTTATAAGATTATAATCCAACATCGGTAGTATCCTCGTGCATCCGTACCCGCCGCGGGCGGCAACTATTCCGTTAACATCTTTTCTGGAAAACATCTCATGTATATCATCAGCACGCTGCTTATCGATACCGGCTAAATAGCCATCCCTTGCAAGAATATTATTTGTGTAAACGACTTTAAATCCAAGATCTTCCAAATTTTTTTTCGATTCATTTAACTCATCTTCACTTAAAATACTGCCGGGTGCTATTAAACCTACAGTATCTCCTTTTTTTAATCTTTTTGGTTTAATTATATCTAAAAGTTTTTTACCATTATGTTCATTTGCATTTGCGAACATTTTGTAGGGTGCTAAAGTCGATACTGCTGCAGAAACGGATAATGTTTTTAGAAAATTTCTTCTTTGCATTTTTACGGTCCGCGATATTTATTGGATTAAAAAAATAATTTCAAAATCCAACGTTTAACTTATTGTATAATTATAAAAATTTTTCTTCATCATAAAAAAGATGATCGAATGATTCTCTGCTTCTTATCAATTTGAAATTGCTGCCGTCAATTAAAACTTCGGCAGGCCTTCTTCGTGCATTATAATTTGAAGCCATAGCCATTCCATACGCTCCGGCAGACATTACTGCAAGAAATTCGTCGTGAAAGCTTTCCACAATCTCTCTCTTCTTTGCTAAAAAATCGCCGCTTTCACATACGGGTCCGACAATGTCTGCTTCAATGGCTTTTCTATCCTCATGTTTAACGACAGGTTGTATATGGTGATATGCTCCGTAAATACTTGGGCGCAGCAAATCATTCATTGCACCATCAACAATAATAAAATTTTTATTATGATTTTTCTTTGTATATAAAACTTTAACTGCTAGGATACCGCTGTTAGCTGTAAGAAAACGGCCTGGCTCGAAAAATATATCTCCATTGATTTTATTTAGATGAGAACCAAGAGCCGAAGCAAAACTCTTCAAACTGAATATACTATCATGGTTATAAGGAATACCTATCCCGCCGCCTATGTCTAAATGTTCCAGAGGAACGACTTCCGAATCTACCTGCGAATATAATTCAGCCAACTTCTCAACAGCAGCAATAAAGGGATCAATCTTTGTTATTTGAGAGCCGATATGCATATCGATTCCAACAAATTTAATGTTTCTATAACTTTTATATTTTTTAAATATATCCAAAGCAACTTTCGATTCAATACCGAATTTATTTTCTGCCAGTCCTGTTGATATGTAAGGATGGCTTTCAGCATCAACGTCGGGATTAACCCTCAGAGCTGTCGGCGCTATTTTATTCAAAGATGCGGCTATATGGTTTATTAGACTTACTTCTTCCATAGACTCTGCTTTAAGCATTAACACACCGGTTTGAATTGCTAATTTAATTTCATCGGGCGTTTTACCAACGCCGGAAAATATTAATTTTTTGGGATTAACTCCTGCTTTAACTGCTCTTAATAATTCTCCTTCGGAATTTACATCAATACCGCTTCCCAAATCACCAAATGTTTTAATTATATTTATATTAAAATTTGATTTACATGCATAAAAAATAGTATGCTTAATATCTTTAAACGCGTCATTAAACTCTTTATATCTGTCAATTAAATAGTTTTTACTATAGATATAAGTCGGTGTGCCGAATTTTTCAACTATTTCCAAAATAGGAACGTTTTCACAATAAAGTTTATCGTTTTTATAAATAAAATAATCCGATTCAAAGTATTTCATTTTTTCCAAGAAAATATATTTTTAATAATTTTTGTAAAAATAGTTAAAAATTTGTTTTAATCTTAATTTCCAAATTTATATATATTATGCTTTTTAGGAAATGCGGTAATTTAAAGGAAAAAAATTAAATAATTTAGATATTTTAAAAATTGATAATTTTCTGTTTACGTTTGGTCAAATCAATTTCAGAAATTTCACAATTAACGTTCCTATGAACCAATTTTCTAAATCTTGAAATAGAAGGCATTTTCTTGAAATAAAAAAAGTGGCTTAAGCATGAGCAATCAGATGAACCAAATAGTTCTATTTGATGATCAACTTCCGGCATTGATGACAATAATTCTGCCCATACATGTTCCAAACGCTGTTGTGAATTTTTATACCAAATCTTTTTTATTTTTGAATATCTTCTGAAATAATCGATATGCCAAAGGGGACTTTGAGTAATCTTTAAATGATGGTTCAATCTACTTTTTAAACCGCCTCTGCCAAAAGCAGATCCAACATAACCATAAAAACCCGCATTAAAATTTATTATTCCGAGCTTACCAATTCTTATTTTCTTATTTTTATTTAAAATAAGAATTAAAATGTAAGTCCCGCGGTTATTCTTTTCAATATTCATTGTTAAATAATTTAATTCAGAAATTTTGATGACATTTATTTTTCAGACATACATTAAAATTGTCCTTTGCTCTAAAACGGATTAAGGATTAGTATTAAAACATAATAATTCCGCTATATAACTGTGATATTATAACTAGTCAGTTCTATATTTTATTAAAGAATTCCCGGTTATAATCAAACAAAAAGAGAAGTTAAAGAGTCTGTTTTATTTCCGTAATTTTAAAATCTCTATTTATTTTAATTAAAATTATTCGATAATAATTGACAGAATAGTATTTTTTTGTTGTATATAAACTTAATAGAAATTATTTTATATACACAAAATGGTTATAAATATTTTAAAAAAAGAGGGTATGATTTTCACCAATTTATATGAACCATTTTTTAATATTCGCAGAATATAAAAATCCCGGAAAAATTCAAAATGCTGAACATTATTGAAATGTATCCTATACTAATCTCCGGTTTTTCTTCTCATTTAATTAAATAAAATGGAAGAACATTATGGGAAAAAAGATAAATGCATTAATAATTGATGATTCCGCACATAATTCTGCCATTTATATAAAAACATTGCAAAAAAGCGGGTATAATGTTTCAGCTAAGCAAATTAATACACAACGAAAATTTAAACAAGCATTATTGGAAAGCTCATGGGATATCATACTTTATAGATACAAAATTCCCAAATTTAACGTAGCTTCCGCAATACAAATATTAAAAGATACCGGATTGAATATTCCGTTTATCGTGGTTGCTTTAAAAAGGGATCCAGATATAGTTGTAAGGCTTATTAAAAAAGGGGCCTCAAATTTTATCCTCAAAAAAAATATAAATACTCTCCCAAAAGTAATTAAGAGTGAAATTGCTGAGTTAAAATTAAAAACTAAAGAAGTATTTGATAAAGAATATATTCCTCATTCAAATCAAGTACATTTTAGAACACTATTTGAAAACTCTCCCACTCCTTTGTGGGAAGAAGAATTTAGTGAATTAGATAAATACTTGAAGAAACTAAAAGAAAAAGGTGTAAAGGATTTTCGTAAATATTTTGATAATAAACCTGCAGAATTAATAAAATGTTTGAGTAAAATAAATATAATTGATGTTAATAAAGCAGCTTTAAAATTATACAGAGCAAAAACCAAAGATGACCTTATAAAAAACCTTGATAAAATTTTTACCGGAAATTCCTACAATTTTTTTAAAGAAGAATTGATTGCTATTTCAAAAGGCAAAAGAGAATTTGAAGGTGAAGTTGAAATAAAAACACTGACGGGTGAAATAGTATTCGTAATCATTAAATTAAAAATTGACAAATATGAAAAGGGATTGAAACATGCTTTAATATCTACTGTTGACATTACAAGTCGTAAAAAAACTGAAAAAGAACGTCAATCAAATTTAAAATTCTTTGAAGCATTGGAAGTAGTCAACAAATCGATTCAAGGAACACACAACCTTGAACAGATGATGAAAGATGTTTTAGATAAAGTCCTGACAATTTTTGAATGTGATCGCTCATTTCTATTATATCCGTGTGACACTGCTTCTGATTATTGGGAAGTACCAATCGAACGCAATAATCCGGAGTATCCCGGCGTTCACGAGCTGGGAATTAAAATTCCTATGGATAAAGATGAAAGAAAAACACTTCGTATTTTACTAGATACTAAGGGTCCTGTTAAATTTGGTCCTAATTCAAATTATAAACTTCCTAAAAATAATTCCGAACGTTTCAGTTTTAAATCTCTTATGTCAATGGCTCTTTATCCTAAAATTGGCAAGCCATGGGAATTTGGTATTCATCAGTGTTCACATGAGCGAATTTGGTCTGAAGACGAAGAGAAACTTTTAAATGAAATTGGTAGACGTCTTGAAGATGGTTTAACAAGTCTGCTAATATTAAATAACCTTAAAGAAAGTGAATCAAGATATCGAGAAATATTTGAAAATACTTCCAACATTATTGTCACTTCTGAAGTAGTTGGTAAAAGGCATTTTAAAATAATAGATATAAATCCCGCTTGTGAAAAATTTTTTAGTTTAAAACACAAGGATTTGGTTGGGAAACTAATTCATAATTTAAATGATGATGAAATAACCAAAAGAGATTTAGAACGTTACCATTTCGTCTTAGAAAATAAATCATCAGTAGATTTTATCGACACATTTCAGACTTTTACGGGGAATCAAATTGTTCATACGACTTTAATCCCTATATTCGATTCTATAGGAAATGTATACAGAATACTTTCGGTTGGGCACAATATTACTGAACAAAATAAGGCTGAAGAATCTCTCAAGCTATATACATCGAGATTAGAAAAAGCTGAAAAAGATGCCAAACTGGGCAGTTGGGAATTTAATGTAATTAACCAAAAAGGCTGGTGGTCGAATCAAATGTATAAAATGCTTGGCTTTGGAGAATATAATGATGTTCCTTCTTTTGATATATATTTAGAGCACATTCATGAAGAAGACAGGGAATATATAAATAAAGTTCTACAAAATATGGCAAGCGGCATTGAATCGGAAATAAAAATTTTAAGAACAAATCCGGATTTAGGTCCTGTGCGATATTTTCAACCTACATATCAAGTTCTTAGAGACAATACGGGTGCAATAATTAAATTTACAGGTACATTATATGACATTTCGGATCGCAAGTTATCCGAAGATGCTTTGGAAAAGCTTAATCGAGAGCTTCGCGCAATAAGCAATTGTAATCAAATATTATTACGTGTGGATGATGAGCAGACATTGTTGAATGAAATTTGCAATATTATTTGCAAGGAAGCAGATTACAAATTTGCATGGGTAGGATATGCTGAAAATGATGAAAATAAAACTATACGTCCTGTTGCATGGTCCGGATTTGAAGACGGCTATATTGAGAAGGCTAAACTTAGCTGGTCTGAAGATACTGAACGTGGTAAAGGTCCAGCCGGAATTGCTGTACGAACCGGAGAGTTAGTATATTCCCAAGATTTTACTAAAGATAAAAAAATGAAACCTTGGGTTGAAGGTGCATTGAAACGCGGTTTTAGATCCGGAATTGCCCTTCCCTTAAAAGATGAAAATAAAAAATCATTCGGAGTGCTTTTAATATATTCTTCAGAGACCAATAATATCTCTCAGGACGAAGTCAGATTAATGGTTGAATTAGCGGACGATCTTGCATTTGGAATAATAAATCTACGTTCGCGAATTGAACGTAGAAAAGCTGAAGACGCTCTTAGAGAAAGTGAAGAACGTTATCGTATAATTACTGAAAATACGGTTGATACAATTGCAGTGTTTGATTTGAACCTAAAACCAATATATATGAGCCCTTCTGTATTTAAACTTCGCGGATATACTGCCGAAGAGGCAATGCAGCAATCATTAGATCAAATTTTAACTCCGAACTCTCTTGAAGTTGTGCATGAGGTACTTAATAGACAAACGGCGTTGGAAACAAGCGGAAATGCGGATCTAAATAGAATTGAAATGTTGGAACTTGAAGAATATCGTAAAGACGGCTCAGTTATAATGATAGAGCTTTCTGCATCTTTTTTAAGGGATAAAAACTTTAAGCCGACTTCAATACTAACTGTTACAAGAGATATTACGGAACGCAAACGAGCTGAAAATACAATAAGCGAAAGTGAGAAAAGGTTTAAGGAATTAGCAAACCTTCTTCCTCAAACAGTTTTTGAAGCTGATATAAATGGTAAAATAACATTTGCAAATGAAACAGCTTTAGCTACTTTTGGATATTCTAATGAGGACATTGAAAATGGAATTCAATTGATAAATATAATCTCGAAAAAAGATAAAAAGGAAGCAATTGAAAATCTGCAGAGGATATTAAAAGGATTACCTTCATTAAGAAATGAATATGAAATGGTGCGAAAAAACGGAATTACTTTTCCTGCAATAACTTTTATTTCCCCCATAATTCGTGATAAAGAAACTATTGGTATGCGAGGAACTATTGTAGATATTACAAATAGGAAAGAGACAGAAGATGAACTTAGAAAACTATCCGAAGCCGTTGCGCAGAGCCCGGCATCAATTATAATAACCGATCTAAACGGGAATATTAATTATGTCAATAAAACTTTTGAAGAAATTTCAGGCTATTCATTTAAGGAAGTGATAAATAAAAATACTAGAGTTTTAAAATCAGGCCGGGTTCCTAGGGAAAAATATCAGGATCTTTGGAAAACGATTACTTTGGGAAAGACATGGAGAGGTGAGCTGTTGAACAAAAAAAAGAGCGGCGAATTATATTGGGAAGATGTTCTTATTTCTCCCCTTATAAATAAAGATGGAAAAATAATAAATTATTTAAGTGTACAACAAGATATTACGGAAAAGAAAAAAATACTACAAGAATTGATCGAGGCTAAAGAAGAAGCCGAAGAAATGAATAGAGTTAAAACTATTTTCTTTGCAAACATGAGTCATGAGCTGAGAACACCTTTTGTTGGAATAATGGGCTTTGCGGAATTATTAACAGAAACATTAACAGATCCCGAAGCAAAGGAAATGGCAGACGGAATTTTGAGAACATCAATTAGAATGAAAGATACATTAACTAAGATCCTAAATCTTTCAAAATTGGAAGTTAATGAAATTCAGACATTCCCGAGGAAAGTAGATATAAGGTTGTTAATTAATAATATATACAAACAATATTCAATTGCAGCTTCAAAGAAAAATCTGTCATTTAGTATACATGTGAATGTAGATAAGCCTTTAATTTTTACCGACGAAGTTCTATTAACTGAAATATTAAACAATCTTATTAGTAATGCAATAATTTATACACTTAAAGGGAGTATTGATTTATTTGTTGAGAATCAAACTAAGGAAGGAAAACAAGTACTAATAGTAAAAGTTGTCGATACGGGAATTGGCATACCAACTGATAAACAGGATCTTGTCTGGAAAGAATTCAGGCAGGCAAGTGAAGGTACAACAAGAAGTTATCAGGGTACAGGGCTTGGTTTATCAATTTCGAAAAAGTACACGGAATTACTGGGAGGGAAAATCTACCTGGAAAGTAAAGAGGGTAGTGGTTCAACTTTTACTTTGGAATTGCCTTATATAGATATTGACTATTATGAAAAAGTTCCTAAAAATATATCAGCAAGTAATAGCGATATTATACCTGAAGAAGAATTTCAAAAAAAAATAATTCTGTATGTTGAAGACGACGACACTTCAATTGAGGTAATTAAAATATCACTTTCAAAACAATATAGAATAGAAATTGCAAAGGATGCTGAAATTGCATTATCAAAGGTCAAAGAACAAATATTTGATGCAATTTTAATGGATATTAATTTAGGACCCGGAATGAATGGTATTGAGCTGACTCAGTTGATTAGAAAGTTGCCTAATTACGAAACCATTCCAATTATTGCAGTTACTGCTTATGCAAATGAAGAGGATAAAAAAGAATTCTTGTCAAAAGGTATGAATCATTATTTAGCAAAACCTTTTTTAATTCAGGATTTGGTAATGCTGGTTAAAGACGTTTTATATACTGAATGAAATATTTAAAATAAAAAATTGATTTTAAAGTGAAACGATTTTTTATAAGAGTATGCTAAAGCAATTTCCTTCAAATTGCTTTAGCATAACAATTTAATAACTAAATTCTGATTTTGCATACAACTCGATACTATCTTCGATAATTTTAAATGCTTGTTCTTTTCCCATAAATCCGTCTACGATTACTTTTTTATTTTCGAGTTTTTTATAATCTTCAAAAAATCTTCGTAATTCAACCACTGTATGAGGTGGAAGTTCTTCGATTGTGTTAATATAGTTTACGGACATATCATTTTTAGCAACAGCAATTATTTTATCATCATATTCTTCTTCATCAAGCATGCGCATTACACCGATTACTTTTGCTTCTACAATACACATTGGCTCAACATCGATTGAACAAATTACAAGAATATCTAGGGGATCGCCGTCGTCGCAAAAAGTTTGTGGAATAAAACCATAATTTGCCGGATAATGAACGGATGAAAATAATACACGATCCAGTTTCAACAAGCCGCTGCCTTTATCGAGTTCATATTTAGCTTTTGAGCCTTTTGGAATTTCTATAATCGAATTAACAGTTGATGGTACATTTTCACCGATATTTACTGCGTGCCATGGATTGTTCTGCATAGTGTCAATTTCTAAAAGTTATTAAATCTTGTCTGTTAATTATAAATTGAATACTGCCTTTGTTAAAAAATTGGCCAAAATTCCTATAAGTAAAAATCATGCTAAAAGTACTGTTGTCCGGATGAGAAATTTTTACCATCGAATAGGCAAGAATTCGTGAATACTTTTATCTCTTTTTTATGAAATTTTCATTTTATTCGCCTAAAATTTTTAAGCCTTTTTTAGCATCTGCATTTTTAGGGTCAAGAGCTAATACCTTTTTATATTCTTTAATAGCATCTTTTGTTTTTGTAGTTAATGCATAAGCTTGTGCCAGCCACAAATGATATTGAGCATTATCGGGTTCATAGTTAATTGCCTCTTTTAACGGTTCAATGGCAGGCGGATATTTTTTCTTTACAAGATAAGTAACTGCTATTGTACTGTAAGCCTCACCCAATAATTTATTATTACCCTGGCTGGTATCGGACTTTACAATTTGAATTAATTTATTATAGGTGTCCACAGCTGCATCCGAAGAATCCATATATCTATAGGTTCTTGCAAGCCACAGAGTTGCAAAAGTATAATCGTTTTTAATTTTTAAAGCATTTAATAAAGAAATTCTTGCATTATTGTAATCCTTTAAAGGGATATAACATAAAGCTTTATTAACATATGCACTTAATGAATTGGCTGAATCTAACCGTATCTTTTTAGAATAATACGGTAATGCCTGTTCATAATGTCCTTCGGTCAAATACATGTTGGCAACATTTTCGTATAAGTATGTTAATGAAGAATCTCTCTTCAACGCTTTTTGCATAAATATTATGGCAAGTGAATCTTGCTGTCCGCTTTGGAACACCATTCCTACACGTGCAAAATCTTTAGGGGAAAACAGTGAGTCAGGTACCTGATTAAAGTAGCTTAGAGATTCATCATATTTTTTACCGTAGGCTAAAGATAATGCGGCAAGCTTTTTTAAATCAATCATGTTGGGAAAATACTGTAAGCCTTCTTCCGCCATTTTAACTGAATTTGAAAAATTATTCATTACGTAAAATGCATTAGCAGCAAAAAAGAAAGCTTCTTTATTCTTTTTATTTAGATTAATATACTTAGTTAAATAGAAAGCGGCATTTGGATATTTTTGAGCATAATAAAGTAATTCGCCGACTTTAAAAAAAGCTTCAGCATTCGTTGTATCAATTGAAATAACTTTTAGATAAATATTTGCAGCAGCGGTATATTCTTGCTGTTTGTATAATACATCAGCGATTTTAAATTTCAAAGGGATATTTAAAGAATCCAGCCTTTCTGCGTGTTTATAATTTGACAAGGCAAGTACATCAACACCCATTTTTTCATAAGCATCCCCTAAACTTATATAAGCTTTATTATATGTAGAGTCTTGATTGATTATCTCGGTTAATATTTTAATTGCTTGATCTGTAGAATCCTTACTGAGGTAAGCATTTGCAATATCCAAAGCTTTATCTAGTTTATTGTCCTTGATGAACTCATTAGCTTGATCTACACTTTGTGCAAAAGTTAATCCAGTCAGAATTAAAAATGATATAAAAAGGATAGTAGCTTTCATTTGTTTTTCCAAATTATTATAGTTGATTAATTTTAACCGGGACAGCCGCCGGTGCTAAATTTTCGTTAAGAGCAATTCGCTGCCCTTCGTAACTGGTAAGAAAAGTTGTAAATCCGGATGCCGGACTAAAATCAATTTCGTGCAAAAATATATATACGGTTTGCGTTAGCGGATAATATTTTTTATAAACATATCCCGGGTGAGGAGTAAAATAATTAATAGATACTCCTTTTGTATTAGTTGAGTCGGAATTATTTTGAATTTCACCAACTTGTATAAACTTAACCTTTGAAGAATCTTGTACTATATTAAAACTTATTATTCCCAGCTTAGTATTATTATCTTCAATCTTTTTTAGTACTGAGCTATCACTAGGTACTATTTCGGCATTTTTAGGATCTTTACCGTTTAGAATTTCATCCTTAACATATTCATATGTACTTGTACTATTTTGAGGTATTACAAAAGAATATCTATTAGAATTCCCTAGTAATGCATCTTTTATTTCATCAACCCTAATTTTATCGGTACTGTTATTAGGAGAACTTATAACTGCAATTGCTTCATAACAAAATTTAAATATTTGCACATCCAATTTTTGACTATGCATGAAGTCTAATTCTTTACTGTTAAAATACCTCGGGCTGACAAACATTTTAGTTTTATTATTTAAAAGATCTACAGCTCCTTGTATAGGCGTAGTTACTTTTAATTTTATTTTAGCTTTTGTGTATAAAGAATCGAATGCCTTTTTTTCTTTTACTAATATGGGATAAACAGCCGGGTCCACTTCCACGTCCGCGGAACCGATTGTAGGGGACATTTTATTACCGTGATTTTGACAACCGGTAAGGATAAAAAAAGTCAATACCAGCGCATAAATCGTAGCTTTCATTTTAAATATTGTTTTGATTTTTCTTGAAATAAGTAGTTACGAATCGGAAGGCACCGTAAAGAATTAATACGATGCCCGCCATTATTCGGAATTCTTCGGGAACGCTTTCTTTTATGAAATATCCTGAGAGTATAGCAATACCAAATACGATAAATAATATTGCTGCTGAATATGCAATATATTTCATTACTTTCATTAGCTGAAACCCCGTTTATTCAACTAATTGGTATTTAATTTAAACCTAAATGGAACAACTACCCAAACCATAACCGGTGCTTTATGCTGAATTGCGGGTGTAAACACAAACTTCATAGCAGCATCTTTTGCCGGCTGATTGAATACATCGGAATCACTTTTTATTACAACAGCTTTTAATGGTTTGCCTTGTTTGCTAACCAATATCTTAACCCAAACAGTACCTTCAACACCTGCTCTTTTTGCTAATTCCGGATAATCAGGTTGTACGGCTGTAACAACTTGAGGTTCTTTTTCTACAGGAATAAAATCATTCATTCCCGGCACTTGGTCTGTAGGTGCTTGTACTTTAAGATCCTGAGTAATTTTAACACTACCGCCGCTTCCTTCGCCAACCGGTGCAGCTACTTGATTCATTTCCTGCTGCGTTGCGATAGTTTGTTCCTTAGGTGCTTGTGCATCTGGAACGGGTTTAGGAATTCCGATATTCGGTTTTATAGTAGGTGCCTGTACTTTAATTTGTTGAGCTACATTCTTATCGAGTGACGGTGGAGGACCGAGCTCGCTATATTTCAAAATCCTTACCGTAGCTATATCATTATCATTATCTTTAGTAATTGCCTGGATGAAAATGTATGTCCCAATAAGGAATAAGTGAATTAAAATCGCAATGGTCAGCCCCATTCCGAAATTTTTCGGATATAGCTTCTTTAGTTCAAAGGCACCGTACTCAGAATTATTTCCCATTACTAATGTGTTATCATTCATTTTTGTTTCCTCATTCTAAGATGATACCTTGGATAATAATTTAATATCATTATCTGTCATTGGTGCTATTGAGAACCGGTCTAATTTTGCAAGATTAAGTTTATCAATAACATCAACCATCATATGATATTTTGATTTTCTATTAAATTTAAGTAGAATTACTAATTTAGAATTCTGTTGAGACTTTTCAACAAAGAATTTTTCTAATTTATTGTAAGCAATAGATTGCGGCTTATCGGTTCCGGCACTGTAATATAGTGAATCATTTTCGTCTACAAACATAGTTAATAAATTAGATTCTGCTATGTCAACCTGTGTCTTATTATTAGGTGGCAGATTGATTTCCATGGTTTCTTGTCTTCTCATAACCGTGGTAAGCATAAAAAATGTAAGCAGTAGAAATGCAACATCTACTAACGGTGTCATATCTATTCTGACACCCGCTCTTTTCTTTTTATGTTTTTTTTGGTGCTTTGATTTGCCGTGGCTCTCACCACCGCCTGCATCAGCTCCGGCCATAATTAAATTCCTTTAAATTTTATTGTTTCTTTTTATCTATAATTTGATTTGTAATCATAGCAAACCGTGTAATTTCTGTTTTCTGCAAAACAGTCATTACATCCTCAACTACGCCGTAATCAGCATCCTGATCACCTTTTATTACCGTACGAAGTTTTGGATTGCTTATACGAGCATGTATCAAAAGATCCGGAAGATCAGCAAGTTTTACTTCAACTTCCTTTTGATTTTTAGCGCCTTGCCCGAATAAAGAAGCCATCAACGCGGGCTGGTCAACACCCATTAATATTTTTCCTTCCTTACTGATGTAAACAGTCATCACATCCGATTCCGGTAACTTAAAAGCCGAATGCGATGATGGGACCTCAATCTTAACCGTTTCCGGCGGTTGAAATTGCGTCGTCATCATAAAGAATGTAAGAAGCAAGAACGCGACATCCACTAAGGGTGTCATATCAATTCTTACATTGACTCTTCCTTTTTTAATTTTTGGCATTTTTAAGCCCCGCTATTTATTTAGATTTTAAAATTTGAATAACATTATAACTAGCTTCATCTACTGAATAAGTAAAATTATCAACTTTATTAACAAAGAAGTTGTAAGCAACTATACCCATAATAGCTGTTATTAATCCGCCGGCAGTATTGATTAGTGCTTCAGAAATACCAATAGCAAGCTGAATAGCATCCGGTGCACCGGCTCTACCCATAGCACTGAACGCTCTAATCATACCGATAACTGTTCCTAATAATCCAACCATTGTTGCAATTGATGCAATTGTAGATAGGGCAATTAAATTCTTTTCCAATAAAGGAGTTTCAAGCATTGTTGCTTCTTCAACAGCTCTCTGAACTTCAGCTAACTGTTTTTCAGCCTCCATATTTTTATTTCCGGCTGTAAGCTCTTTAAATCTTAAAAGGGAAGCTTTGATTACGTTGGCAACTGAACCTCTTTGTGCGTCGCAAATTTCAATTGCAGTATCATATTCACTGTTATCTAATGCAGCAATTACATCTCTAAAAAAGTTTGTAATAGTTCTTTTTCCGCCTGCCTTTTTCAAAGAGAAGATCCTCTCAAATATAATAGCAACATCCATAATAGAAAGAGTAATTAAAAGAGATACAAGGGGACCGCCGGTATAAACCATTCCTAATAAATTTGCAGGTCGTTCACGGGCAGTAGTATCAATAAAATTTGCAGGGTTACCGAAAACGAAAAAATAGATAGCCAATCCTATTGCAAAGGCTACAACAGTTAAGATTGTTATGAACACAGATTGTTTCATGGGTTGTTTGTCTCCATTTTGTTTAATTTAATAAACTGTTAATTATTTACCGCAATAATGCTGTCAAACAATGTGCCGTTTAAATTTTTTAAAATTGAACTTTACATTTATTTGAATTTCAATCTGAATTGGCAGGTTTTGAATTTTATATAAAATTAAAATAAGTGAAGGATATTAAAATATAATTTCAAAATGAAATGTGATTTTGCAAGTTTTATGTAATAAAAAGAGTTACGAGGATTTCAAAATGAAATAAGACTATTAATCGTTTGCATTTTGAATAAATTAAATAACTTATATGTTAAGCTCTTTTCTTTTTCTCCAGAGAGTTGTTAAAGATATTCCTAATATTTGAGCTGCTTCTTTCGGATTTGAATGAGTTTTAAGTACTTCAATTATATATTTTTTTTCAATCTCATTTAAAGAAGGCATCAAAGAGGTGATTTGCCGCTCGTTGTTGTTATAAATTTCTCCGGGTAAATAATCAGGTTTAATAACATTATCTTTTGCCAGAACAATAGCTCTATTTACAACATTTTCTAGTTCTCTAATATTTCCAGGCCACGTATATTCATTTAATAATTTTAAAGCTTCAGGGGAAATTGTAATCTCAACTTCAGGCGAATATTTATTTAAAAAATATTCAGCCAGGTAGGGGATGTCTTCCTTTCGTTCCCGCAGCGGCGGAAGCTTTATTCTAACACCGCTGAGTCTATAATAATAATCTTCTCTCAGTTCTCCGGATTTTATATCCTCATCAATATTTCTATTTGTAGCGCTTATAATTCTGACATTTATCTTCCTAGTTATACTTTCACCTACACGCTCAAATTCCATACTCTGGAGAAATCGTAATAATTTTACCTGCATAGGTTTTGAAATTTCTCCTACTTCATCAAGAAATACAGTTCCCTGATCCGACATTTCAAAACGACCTATTCTATCTTTAGTAGCGCCTGTAAAAGAACCTTTTACATGTCCAAAAACTTCACTTTCGAATAAGCTTTCTGGAATCGCAGCGCAATTTACAGCCACGAAAGGATTTAAATTCCTTTTACTATTTGAATGAATAAATCTTGCCAGCATTTCTTTACCGGTCCCGCTTTCGCCTTCAATAAGTACCGGAATGTCGCTGTCGGCAACATCTTTACTTAGTTTTATTATTTCCCTCATTTGAAAGTTGTGTGTTATAATCTCGCCGTAAGAATAATCTTCTTCGACCTGCTCTCTTAATCCCTTTACTTCCTTTAGTAATATATGATGTTCAAAAACTCTTTCGGCTAAGTGGATAAATTCTTTATGAGTAAATGGTTTTGTAATATAATCGTATGCGCCTCCTTTAATTGCCTCAACAGCAGTTTCAATCGAACCATGAGCAGTCATTAATACTGAAGTAGTATCAGGAGAAATGCTTTTTAATTGTAAAAGTGTTTGAAGGCCGTCAATCGGTTCCATCTTTAAGTCTATAAATGCCATATCAAAGTATATTTCCTGGGCACGTTTTAAAGCTTCGATAGGATTGCTGAAAACTTCCGGTAAAAAATTTTTTGAACTTAAAGAAAGCTCAATAACTTTTAAAATATTTATTTCATCGTCAATTACAAGAACTCTGCCTTTATTCATTTCGATTTACCGGAATTGTTATCTCAAATTTGCTGCCTTGGCCTGGTTTACTCCAAACATTTATAGTCCCTTTGTGCAATTCAATTATTTCTTTTGCTATAGTTAATCCCAAACCTACACTGCCTGGTTTTGAGCCGCTTACTTGTACAAATTTATCAAAAATTTTATCCAGATATTCTGGATTTATCCCCGGCCCGTTATCAGCAATCGAAATAATCAAATTTGAATCCTTAGGTTCTGCACTTAGATTTATTTCACCGCCTTTGTTAATAAACTTAATGGAATTACCAATAAAATTTCCAACTGCTCGTGAAAGATAATCATAATCTGCGGATATTAATGGAATATCACCATTTGAAATGTAATGAAGTTTGATATTTTTTTCTTTACATTGGAGAGAAAATGTTTTTATACATTCTTTTAATAATTGGCCAACATCTGTAAGTTTAAATTCTAATTGTATTCCTCCAGATTCTATACGAGATAATTCCAGTATTTCTTTAACCAATTTATTTAATCGGTTATAATCTTCACGCATAGATAAAATAAGCTCCTTTTGCTTGTCTGAAAGACCTCCAACGACTTCATCACCCAAAATACCGACTGCCATTCCCATTGAAGTTAAGGGGGTCTTTAATTCGTGAGATACTTTTGCAACAAATTCCGACTTCAATCTATCCAACTCTTCGTATTGAGTGATGTCGCTAAAAACAATTAAAGCAGCATTAATATCATTTTCGGGTAAATTTATTGAGGAATATCTTAGTTTATAATATCTTAATGCACCTTCAGAATCATGTGTTTGGAATATATTTTCCTGATCATCTGTTTCATTCCCCGAAATGTAAGCCTTTATATCTTCATAAACTTTATTATCTTTAATTACTTCATTTAACATGGTCTGTTCACTGCGGGGAGCGGCAAATTCCGAATTAAATGCTTTATTAGCAAGCAGTATATGCAAATCACTATCCACCATTAAAACAGGATCGTTAATACTTTCAATTATAATTTCCGACTTTCTTTTTTCATAAAGTAACGTATTAATGTTTAGTTTTTCATAGCGCTTCAGTCTTCCCACCATGCTGTTAAACTCATCGGCCAGTATTCCTATTTCATCTGAATCGTTTGATTGAATTACCTGATCAAAATTTCCCGCGGAAATATGCTTTACCGATTTAGTTAAATCTTTAACAGGTTTAACGATAAATTCTGAAAACTTTGTACTAAAGACCAAACTCAACACTGTTCCAAGAATTGCAAGAAATAACATTGTAAATGCGGCAATCCTCGTTATTGATTGTACACTTTCTTCTGCACGTTTTATAAAATTATGATTTGTCTCAAAGAGTTGGTAACACCTGTTTTTAATTACGGATATTAGTTCAATTGCTTTTGAGTATTGATCTTCATGTTCAATATTGGAAGGGTAATTGGTTGGGAAGTTAATTAAATAATTAATTTCATTTAAATAAACTCTGTATTGATCATTCAAAGTGTCAAGTATCGCTGTTTCTGTCGGAGTATTTGCTGCTTCCCTCGCTTTATCAAACCAGAAATAAAAGGACTGTTTAGCGCTATTAAAAACACTATTTCCTTTTGCTTGATCTTCATGGCTGAAGATTAAAAAAAGTCCGTTTATTTGATTATCCAGCGATCTTACCATATTATCAGCAGCTACAATACTGGAATAATTTTGAACAATTATAGCACGGAAGGATTCGTTAAGACGATTGAAATTATAGAGGCTCCATATCATAACGCAGATCATTATGATGATGACAACTATATACCCTGTTAAAATTTTAGCCCTGAGTGTTGTAAATAAAGTTCTGAACATATTTATAAAAATTTAACATTTTATAAATAATTAAAATATAAAATAAAAACAAAACACAAATTTATGATATTTGGTAAATTAATTGAATTTCAGAAAATATTTCTAAAATAAATAAAGTTTATTTGGAATTGTTTGGTGGTTTATAAAGTTTCAGATCATTTAATAATTCTATGAAAGGAAAGTTTCTATCTCTTTTATTTCAAACGGGGCCTTAATTTTTTTAAAATATTTAAGCGCTTTTTTAAAGTAGGATTTTGCTTCTTCTTTTTTATTAATTTCTATTAATAACTTTCCGTATTCTAATGCAGCTTCGGAGTAGTTCAATTCATTTTTTAATTCTTTGTTTATTCTAAGACTGGTTAAAAAGTAGTCTTCGGCAATTTGTTGTTTATTTATATTTGTATAAATAATTCCCTTTATTTTATAAATATCAGCAATTGATAATTTATCGTTTGTTTTATAACAAATTTCCATTGCTTTATCTGCAAAAGCTTCAGCTACAACATAGTCTTTTTGCCGAGTATAGATATAGGATTTACTTAAATATGCTAAACCGATCGAAGGTAAATAACCCGTCTGAAAAGCTATAGAAATACAGCGGTCAAATTCTTTTATAGCAAGATTAAGCTGATTTTTTTTTGTATAAAGCATTCCCATATTATGTCGTATCTCTACTATCCTCTTCAGATTGTGCATGCCTTCAAATAAAACTAGGGCTCTTCGGTAATAAGAAAGTGATGATTCAAAATCTCCCAGGATATTGTTCAGAATACCGAGATTTATTTCCAAAGTACCTTTAAGAGCGCTGTCCACATCATTTTCTAATAATACAAGGCTCTTTTCAAAATGTTCTTGTGATTTTTTTAATTCTCCAAAATCTCCGTAAATAGTTCCAAGGAGATTTTCACAATTTGCCAACCCTTTTGTATCCTTATCTTTCTTAAACAGAATTTGAGCTTGTTTAATAAATTTAAAACTTAAACTCCATAATGCCTGTCTACTGTATATTTCCGCTAAGGTTAAGGCAGAGGAAGCGCAGAAATTTATTAATTCCGATTTATTTTTACTTTCGTTAAGAATTTTTTCGTGTATGTAAACAGATGCTGATAATTCTCCAATGGTAATAGTGAATTTACCGATTAAGAGAAGAAATTCAAGATATTTATTTAAAGTTAATTTTGATTGGGAGAATGTGATTAATAAATCTAATTTCGATATTATTTTAAACAAATCATTTATATCCAAATTGATTTGTTTTTTATTTAACGAATTTAAATAAGAAATTTTGTAAGTTTTTTTTGAGCTCAAAAAATTTTTCTTAAATGCTCTTGCATCCTCTTCATTAAAGAAATTTTTTAATAGATCTTCTAAGAACTTTCTTCTTTTTTGTTCTATAGAGTCCACATTTCACCCAATTTAATTTTCAAATTTATTTTTATTGAAATATTTTTCAATTAATAGATTACCCTTTGTATGTATTAATTATTTAGACCAGCCATATCTGGTAAAATGTCCAATTACTGCATCTTTAACACTTACTCTTCCTAGAAATTCATTTGTGCTTGTTCCGTTGTTTTTAATGGGTATTTTTGGACCATTATCAGGGAAATAGTAAAATCCGACATTTGGTGAATTTAAATTCAAAGATTTTAAGTCTAGACCTTGAATAGATGCATTTAATATCAAATTTTTTGCAAATTTCTTACTTGGAAAGAATATTATTGATGCTGTATTTGGATTAACAGAAATTGATATTCTAATTACACCGTTAAAAGCATGTTTTGGAACAACTAATTTTGCATATGCATGAATATTTCTTTTAGTCTGATTCAATAAAATTTCTCCTCCTTGATTTCCATCGATAACTTTAAAAACTGAAAATACCAGTCCTTTTGTCAATGTTAATGGATTAGCAGGAAGATTTAGAGGAAGTTTTTCTAAAGATTTTGAACTTGACTGAGTAGTTGTTACAGGATTTGAATCATGATTTGTACCTGAATCAAAACAGCCAGAAAATATTAAAACGGTTACAATCAGAAGTAAAAAAAATTTTTTCATTAAGAGACCCTTTTTTATTGGTTAATTCGGTAATCAGTTTATTTATTAATCAATTAACTAATTAATAAACTTCGATTTTTTTTCCTAAATCAGCTCAATCAATATGCCAGGATTATTATTAAGTAAATAAAGGACTTATATGTATTTGAGGAATGATAAGGTAATAATTACATTAAAATATAGTAGAAATTACTGCTTATAAGATAAACTTTATTTAAAAAATTTTTGAAATTGACTAAGTCTTTTTAAGATATAGTGTTAAGATTGGAGTGGAAAAAAAGTAGAAAAACTTTATAAAATAATAAAAATTTATTTTACAATTTTTGAAATAGTTTTAAATTCATCAGTACCACATACCTCCAGTAATTCAAATAAAATCGATTCAGAAGTTGTAATCTCAGCACCGTGTGCACGCATTCTGTCTAAAGCTATTCTGTAATCTATTTCTTTTCTTGATGAAATTGCGTCGGCTGCAATATCTACTTGAAATCCTATTGATAACAAATCTAAAGTTGTTTGTTGTACACAAACATGAGATTCAATTCCAGCTATTACAACCTGGGAAACATTATTATCTTTTAGCCTGGTGAAAAAATTTCCTGCTCCTGAGCAGCTAAAGCTCATTTTTTGTATCGCACTTAATCCCTCAAGTTCTTTTAACAATAAACCCGAAGTCTGGCCTAATCCTTTGGGATATTGTTCCGTATAAAATATAGGAATATTTAAAGCTTTAAATCCTTTGATTAATTTTAACGAATTTTGGACGACCTGATCCGGATTCTTCATTACGCCAAGTATTTTTTCCTGAATATCAATTAGTAGTAATGCAGTCTTTTCCCTTGATAAAATTTTTTTATTTCTTTCAATTATCGAATCCATAAAATCTCCTGGTAAATATTTCTAATAAATTGGATCCATTCCATATTTTCCGCATGCATACATCATTAAAATAGAAGTTAAGTCTATCAAAGCTTTTTTTTGATCTTCACCATATATAACCAGATCATAAACTTCTGCTACAAACTGCATGTTCTTTAATATTTTTTTCAATTCAAGGTAAGTTGGAGTACCATGCCAGTTAGCAACCTGTTTTATAATTAAATTTTCATGTCTTCTTAGGAATTCAGTAAATGAAATAGTTCTCTTGGAAACCGGGGTTCGAGGTCTGCAAATATTTATCAGGTCGTTAAAATAAGTATCCCATTTTTCAGCTAACTCTTTATTCCTATCCCGCATTACATATTTTGCTTTGGAAAGAGAAAATTTTGCTTTAGTTGATGGTTTTAAATTAGGAGTAAGCGCATAACCATCATAACTTGTATAACCGGTCTCATCGTCAACGTACTTCCATCTTTTTAAAAGCTGATTTTCCGATAAGATTACTATTACTTTATCCAGTCCGCTGTCAACAACGATAAATTTATTTTGCTGTTCATTAATGACAGTAAACCAGTGTTCCCAATTATCAACGCTAAGAATACATGGCAGGCCTTGTTTTAAATGTGAACTTAAAACCTTTAAAGCTTCATTCGGAGTTTCGCGTCGGAAATATTTCATTTTACAATCAAAACTTTTTGCAGCTTTTGCCAATCCGATTTCATCGGTACCGTACCACCAAGTACTGCCGGCTCTTTTACCAATTTCCCTTTCATTCTCAAATCTGCCCAGCATAACCAAAGCATATTTAAGTGCAAAAGGACCACATTGATATTTATAAGGCTGGGGATAGAAGCTCATAATTTTCTATATTTTTAACGCTTAATTTAATTAATAGATATGATTAAATCATCAAGTAAATTTTGCCGAGTGATAGATTTTAATTATTTTTATAATGAAATATGAAGGAAAATTTAAAAGTAGCGGTAATTTTTAACGAAGCAAATCCTGATTTTTATGTTAAACAGACGGATCTTGAAACCAAAGAATTGAATTTCACTCCTTATTTTGAGGTTGAAAATCTTACACCGATTGAGGAATATGAGCTTTTGGCCAAAAGGCTAACCAAAACAGGTTGTAATTCATACACGTTAAATATAAAAGACGATCTGGATTTTCTTCTTAATGATTTGAAAAAAAACAAACCTGACGTAGTTTTCAATTTTATAGAGATTTTTAAAGAAAATTCCAGGCTCGAAATGAATGTTGTAGGTTTATTGGAACTCCTCGGTATCCCATACACCGGGGCTCCTCCGATGGCATTGGCTAATTGTCAAAATAAAGTATTGGCAAAACGAATTCTAAATTCTCTGGGAATAAAAACTCCTAAATTTCTGGTAATTAAAAAAATTGCAAAGAAGTACAACCGCGGACTTGACTATCCTTTAATTATAAAACCAGCATTTGAAGATGGAAGTGTCGGAATTGAGAATGAATCTATTGTCCACAATTCAAAACAATTGAAGACCCGAATAGAATATGTGTTAAAATATTTTGTACAGCCGGCACTTGTTGAAGAGTTTATAGAAGGTAGAGAATTAAATGTTGCTGTTTTGGGAGATAAGAATCCTCGAGTTCTTCCTATAAGTGAAATTGACTTTACCGAAATGCCTGATTATCTCCATAACATTGTTAGTTATCAAGCAAAATGGGATCCACAGCATGAAGCTTATCATAAAACCATCCCTAGTTGTCCTGCGGTTTTACCTAAAAGAGTTGAAGAGAAAGTAAAAAATATTGCGATATCTGCTTTTCATGCTATGGGGTGCAGGGATTATGCCAGGGTAGATATGCGGTTAAAAAATAATAAAGATGTATATGTTCTGGAAGTAAATCCCAATCCCGACCTCACTGAAGGAGTTGGATTTATGAGATCGGCTAGGGCAGCCGGTTATTCCTATGAAAGAGCATTAAGAAAAATTATTGATTTTGCCTGGAAAAGAAGAAGAAAAAGTTAAATAAATTATGGAAGTCATAAAATATCTAATAGACCTTTTTCTTCATCTGGATGTTCACCTTCAACAGATAATTGCCCAGTACGGCACTATCACTTATATAATTTTATTTATTGTAATTTTTGGAGAAACCGGCCTAGTGATAACTCCATTTTTACCCGGAGATTCTCTTCTATTTGCGGCCGGTACTTTTGCAGCTAAAGGATCGTTCAATGTACATTTACTTTTTTTCCTATTAGCAATAGCAGCTGTTTTAGGTGATACGGTTAATTATTGGATAGGACATTATGTGGGACCAAAAGTTTTTGAAAAGGAAAAAGTTCGATTTCTGAAAAAAGAATATTTGGAGAGAACACATAAATTTTTTGAAAAATATGGAGGTAAAACTATAATTCTCGCCAGATTTGTTCCAATAGTAAGAACTTTCGCTCCTTTTGTTGCCGGCATTGGTAGTATGACTTATCCTAAATTTATAACTTATAACATTATCGGGGGAACTCTTTGGGTGGCACTATTCACCTATGGAGGCTACTTCTTCGGAAATATTGAAATAGTAAAGAATCATTTTTCTATTACAATTATAGTTATAATATTAATTTCACTTGTACCGGGTTTTGTTGAATACATCAAACACAAAATTGCACAAAAGAAATCTTTAACTAGCTAATTATTGATGTTTAAATTAATGAAGGCTAAATTTTACAGGTACAGTTAATTGAACTTTTACTGGAATGCCATGCAGCATTCCGGGACTAAATCTTGTTTCTTTTACCGCTCGCATTGCTGATTGGTCACACCCATAGCCAATTCCTTTAATTAAAGAAGTTTTTCGTACAAAACCATTTTCATCTATAAAAGCTAATACATAAACAGTACCTTCAATTTTATTAGCTTTTGCCTGCGACGGATAATATGCTTTTGTATCAATTTCTTCAATTCCTCCAATGGGTACAGGCATTTGGTCCACTGCAACGTGATAGAAATCTTCTTGATCCGGCGAACCTTTTTTTGCCGGCCCGGAACCATTTTGGCCGTTGCCGTTCCCGGAAGTACTATCGGAATTATTAGCGGATAAATTTTGATTTGTATTGTTTGACCCGGCGGCTGAATCATTGGGTGATGCATTTGATAATGGTTTTTTTTCAGCTTTAGATTTTTTAGAAACCTCTGCATTTCTTTTAATTGAATTTTTTTTGATAACCTTTTCATGTTTAATTATTTTCGGCCGTTTATTAATATCAATTCCGGGAGATCCCGGTGAATTTGATTCAACTGTTCCGGCAAATCCGATCTCAACATATTTTGATGTTTGATTTTCAACTTTATTATGAAATGAAAAGATAATTATTAAAAAGATTAATAAATGAAATATAAATGATATTGTGGAAGAAAAATTTTTAGCGTTCAACAGTTTCATTACATAATTAGGAAAGTTTGCCTTACCTTTTACCTCTTTGACTAAATTAAATTTTAGAGAACAAAAAATTTAAAATTACTAAGTTTATTTTTTTAAAGTAGCCATTAAAAGCTTAGTAGCACCGGCATTTTTAATTGCATCAAGAAGCTGGACAACATTGCCGTATACTGCATCCTTGTCGGCTTTTATTATAACTTCTTTATTATTTTTTTGAATAAAATCAGCTTGCAGCTCTGTCGGAAGCTCAGTTATATCAACTATTTTATCATTTAAGAAAATCTGATCCTTATCATTCAAGTATACCTGTATATCGGTGTTCATAGTTGTTTCACTTGATGATGCTTGAGGTAATTTAACTTTTAAAGCCCCGGTTATAAGCAGAGGACTTGTAATCATAAAAATTATTAAAACAACTAAAATTACATCCGTCAGCGGTGTAATATTAATCTCTGAAAATTCTTTGTCGTCAAGTTTAAACCGCCTCATTCTTTTGACTCACTTCCAAGGTTTTAACCTGCTTAATTGTTTGTTGAATAGCTTCATCATAAAGCGGCATGCTTAATTTTAATCTTTTCATAAAATAATTGTAAAACATAACTGCTGGAACTGCAACGACCAAACCTGCAGCTGTTGCAATAAGTGCATCTGCAATACCGCTCATTACCATTG
>JBJKQE010000095.1:0-14942 GCA_046705645.1 Ignavibacteriaceae bacterium
GAGTTGCTGAACTGGCTAAGGCAATTACCGAAAATCGTCCCTCACGGCTGCCTGCTGATTATTGTCTGCATGTTACTGAATTGGCTTGGGCTATTCAGAATGTTCATAATATGCCTTATCAAGTAACAACAACTTTTGAACCTTTGGTACCTATGGATGATTCGGCGCTGAAGGAAATTTTATCTATTGATTGGTAGCGGCTCTAAATAACAGAAATAAAAAGAATTCATTAATCTGTAAATAAATATGAAATTAAAGTATTATAAAAATAATGAAGATGCTTAATTATCATTTTTTTTAATTTAATACTTACATCTATTTAACATTAATGTATTTTTAGAGTTACATCCAATAGATAGTTGTTATTAAGGCATAGCGAGTTGGTAATTTATAACTATCGAAGAGATTAAAATAAAGCAGTTAAGAAAGTGAGGTTTTCTGAGTAAATATTTGAAATGAGAAACTCACGAAACATTCATAACCTTAATATAATTATGGGGGCAGAAATGGACAAAATTCAATGGTTATCGACCAAAGAGCATGAAGAATGGGATGATTTTGTAACTCGACATCCGCAGGGTCTTGTCTACCATTTATCAGCTTGGAAACAGATGCTTGAAACAGCATTTGAACACATCCGAGGACAGTTTCTTGTCCTTAGGGATGAATTCGGAAAGATTAAAGCAGGCTTACCGGTATATACAGTTAAAAGTTGGTTGTTAGGCAATAGATTAGTCAGCGTACCATTTGCAACAATGTGCGATCCTCTTATCTCGACAAAAGAAGAGTTCGACTTACTCTGGCCTGAAATTGAGAATGCATCTGTAAAACGCAAAAGTCGAAGAGTCGAGATTCGCACAAGAAATACAAGTTTGCACTGTTTACCTATTTCTCTTACGGCCAGCATGAGATACAAACACCACTACCTACCGTTAAATAAATCTACTGATGAATTGTTTGATAGTTTTAACAAGTCAAACATCTGCCGCGCGATTAATAAAGCCAAGCGTGAAGGAGTTGTCGTTGAAGAGAGAAATGATGAAAAGTCCCTGCGTTTGTTCCACTCCTTTTTGGTTGCTACCCGATGGAAACACTTGCTTCCGCCTATGCCTTTTGCTCTTTTTAATGCCATGTATCGTTCGCTAAGTCCAAATCGCATCGCGCTGTACTTAGCTATATATACCGGCAGACCTGTCGGAGGAATATTGATTTCCAAGTTCAAAAATCTATGGACTTCCGAATATTCAGGTGAAGTTATCGATTCTCCCCGAGGTGTCAGTCAACTTATTTATTGGGAGACTATTCAGCTAGCTAAGAAAAATGGTGCAACTGACTTTAGTTTCGGACGGACGTCGCTCGATAATACAGGTTTGCTTATCCACAAGAGAAGGTGGGCAACCATTGAAGAGGACCTAACCGACTTTGTCAGCCCCCCAAGTGTTTTGTCTGATCATGATAATGATTCTTCAAAACTTAACGGTCGAGCAAAATATTACACTGCGGTTCGATTACTTATGCGATACACTCCCCCAGTGGTTCAAAAACTTATTGGGGATATTAGTTACCGTCATCTAGGGTAGTAAAAATTATCATAATAGATAAACATCCAGCACCACTTAAAAGTAAAATTAATAATTCAAATTATAATTTTTCTTGAAATTTTATCTCACTCTCTATCGACTTTTAAAGTGGATGTTCTTAAGCAAAGTTTCTTGATTTACAGAGTCAAATTAATTAATTATGTTGCAAACTGTACTGGCAGGGAAATTGTCAGGCGACAGTGTTATATGAATTAATTATAAATGGTTACAAAAAGTTTATAAATATAAATTGGATAAACATTATGGTTAACATTATAATTGAAAGTGAAAAAGTTTTATTTGAAGTAAAAGGCTGGGATAAGCTTTGGTCATTACGAAGCCAGCTAGAGATTCCTTTATCACACCTAAAAAATGCTTACATTGATACAACTCCTGCAATGGGATGGTTTCAAGGATTGAAATTGGCGGGTACAGATTTACCAAACATATTCAAAGCAGGAACGTTCTACCAAAAAGGTGAATTAGTTTTTTGGGATGTCAATGATCCTCAAAAAACAATTGTAATTGAATTAGAGCACGAGAGATACAAAAAACTAATTATTGAAGTAGAATATCCGGAAGAAGAAATAAATAAAATAAACAATTGTATCGGTAAATTTTAAAGATTTATATAATTATAACTACGAAAGTGATTGTTCTGTTTCAGCATCCTCTTTATCGTATTGTTCACAGTAGTTTAGTTATAAAAAGCTTTTTAATTATAAAAGTTATCTAATAGAAGCTGCATCGTAGTTCTATACGGCAGGTTATCCGCAGGCTCGTTAGCTTTTCAAAAAGGAGAATAAATTTCTATGTGGGAAATTATCGAAGCTAATAAAAGAAAATCCTTTATACTCTTTATCGCGATGGGATTTTGTCTTATACTTTTAGGTTATTTAATCGGCAGCGCTTTTGCATATAAGTACGGCGGACTAATCGGATTTGGAAGCGCAATATTTGTTTGGTTCATTCTCTCATTTGTAAGTTATTATAAGGGAAGTTCAATTCTCCTGGTAAGCGCTTACGCTACGGAAGTAACACCGCGGGTTAATCAGCAGCTTTTTAGCGTAGTAGAAGAAATGAAGATTGCAGCCGGAATGCCTGTCATGCCGAAAGTTTATATTATTAGTGAAGAAGCTCCAAATGCATTTGCAACAGGCAGAGATCCGGGGCATAGCTCTATTGCTGTTACTGCCGGATTGCTTACATTATTAAATAGGGATGAGCTTCAAGGAGTTATTGCACATGAAATATCCCACATTATAAACAGAGATACTTTATATTTAACTTTTGCAGGAGTAATGCTGGGGAGCATTACATTAATATCAAGCTTGTTTTTAAAAGGATTATTTTATTCATCTTCATTTACCGGCCGTTATAATTTAAGAAGTTCTAAATCCGGTTGTTTATTTAAGCTTACATTTTTATTGTTAGCAATAATATTTGCAATATTGGGTCCTGCCCTGGCAAGATTATTTTATTTTGCTATTTCCAGGAGAAGAGAATATCTGGCAGATGCTACAGCAGTTCGGCTTACAAGATATCCCGAAGGATTAGCCTCGGCATTGGAAAAAATATCACAAGCTGGCTTACCGTATTTAAGGCCTAATAAAATAACAAATCCTATGTTTTTTGTTAATCCGGTGGAAAATAACGGAATGGGATTTTCCGGCTTTAAATCAACTCATCCTCCGACTGAAGAAAGGATAAAAATATTAAGGAGTATATCACAAGGAGCAAACTTAAGATATTTTCAACAAGCATATGATAAAATTAAAAATGCAGGGAAGAGCGGAAAAGCACTAATTCCCAAAACCTATGTAAATGAAACTCATACCGTTCCTTTCAGATCTGCGGCTGCTCCTGCCGTATACGCTGCCGATGATAAAAGTAAAAAAAGAATGACTAAGGATATAATACTGAAAGCCAACGGTTATTCTTTTATAGAGTGTTCCTGCGGGTTAAAAATAAAAATCCCAGAAGGTTTCGGATTTAATAAGCCTAAAATTACGTGTCCTAAATGCGGAACAGTTCATGATATTAGTTCGCAGCCTTCGGCAAAGGTTATTAAGTGTTTGTCCTGCGGAAAAGAATATTATGATACTGAAGAATTCTGTCCGTTCTGCGGAAATGCAACAGATATGACAAGCGGAGCTGATACTCAAAAACATTTTGCCGATCATAAAATGTACGCAATGGATGATGTTGATTATTCCGGAATAAATGAATTTAGTATTTTGCGATATACGCTGGGGATAGTTTGCATAATAATCGGCTTTGCAGATAAAACCCTGGTACATGGATTAGATACTATTTTTCAGGTTGCATTAATTTGTGCCGGTATATTTGCCCTTATCTTCAAAAAAATATTCCGGTAATAAATTATTCAAAATAAGAATTATTAAGCAAAATAATCTAACCGGGGGTTTAAGCGGCAGCATTCGCCGGCAGATGGATCGCCTTCGAGTTTTGTAAGTATTTTCCAAGGTAAAATAAGATACTTTGCCTTATATTTTACAAAATAAGATAAGGTAATCATATGTCTTATCATAAAATTATATTCACAATAGTAATTTTATTATCTTCTATTATTATTGGTTGTTCATCGCCAACAGATAATGGAAAGAAGGATTCATATTTAACTTCATCTATTCAAGAAGATTATTGTTCTATAGTCAATCCTCAAGAAAGATCGAAAGCGTACAAGTTAGAAAATTATTCAATTGATGCTGGCTGGGGATGTGAATGTTATATACCAGACATATATACAAAATATGTAATTAATAATACTGTAAAAGAAGTTTCATATAAAATATCCAAGGATGAATACTATGGAAGAACTGAGGAAGAGATTTATAATTTTATAATAAATCATGCAATGACAATTGATGAAGCATTTTTTTAATAATAGATAAATATAAAAATGTAGCACTAATAATGAATGTTGAATATGATTCAAGATTTGGATATCTAAAAAAAATATATATCGATATAGATACCTTAGTTGCAGATGATGAAATATTAGGAAGTTATAGTAATCTAAAAAAGATAATTAATTAAACGCATATAACTAGCGCATCAATCCGACCGCCCGTCTCGGCTCGGCTGATTAAATATAAATACTACAATAATTAGGTAATAATATATAAAGTAAGTTTATGTATATTAAGGCTAAGACGAGACAGGCAAACTCGCACGCAGCATTTTTGAGATTTTAATGTTAGTTGTTACCCGCCAGAGACGGGAAGGTCATCGGCATTAACTTTTTAATCGGTATTGTTATTTCCGTCTTTGTCTTTCAGCCTGTGCCGGATAAAATGGATGGCCGGATATGCGTAAGCCGTTATATGGCTGAGTCTTTTGATATTAAATTCAAGTTCTTTAAATTAACTTAGTTAATCCAAGTTCAAGCAACTAAATAGAAATTATAATAATAAACAGATGAAATAATAAGAAGATGGAATTTAGCCCAAACAACAATGTAGTTAAGCTCTGCCTTCAAGGTATGGGCTTGGAAGAGAAAGGCAAATTTGAAGAAGCAAGTAAAATGTTTATTCAAGCATGGAACGAAGCGACAAACGACTTTGAAAAATTTCTTGCAACTCATTATGTAGCCCGACATCAAAAAAATGTTTCCGAAAAATTAAAATGGCTCGAAATGTCTTTACAGTTTGCATTAAAAATAAATAACGATACTGTTAGAAGTGCTTACTCTTCTCTATATTTAAACATTGCCAAATGCTATGAAGACTTAAGCAATCCTGAAGAGGCAAAAAAGAATTATAAATTAGCAAATTCCTTTAAGGATAAACCATCTGACAGAGGTCCCTTTTATCATGGGACGAAAGCAGACTTGCATGTAGGCGATCTGTTAACGGCAGGAGGCAGTTCTAATTACAAACCTGAGATCAAAATGAATCACATTTATTTCACAGCCCTGGTTAATGGGGCAGGTCTTGCTGCTGCATTAGCTAAAGGCGATGGACGTGAACATGTTTATATCGTTGAACCGACAGGTAGTTATGAAAATGACCCCAATGTTACAGACAAAAAATTTCCGGGTAATCTAACACGCTCATATCGCTCTCATGAGCCGATAAAAATCGTTGGTGAAGTAAAAGATTGGCTGAGACAAACACCTGAGGAACTCCAAAAATGGCGAGAAAAGTTGGCCAATAAAAAGGGAAATATTATTAATTAGTTTTCAAGATACTCATATCCTGTCTATCAATTGGAAATAACTTCATTATGTTCAATAATAAAATAACAGATAATAATATAAGAAATAAATTAATCGGCAAGTGAACAGGGGAGTGTATTGAAATCCTGCATTACAAATAGTCATGAACGGTGACGGCAGAATTTCTAATTTATAACAAGGTCCGACATTTAACAAGCTCGTCAACCCGACCGCCTTTATTTGCTCGGTTGATAAAATATTAATAATAAAATAATTAGGTAATAATATATAAAGTAAGTTTATTTATATTAAGGCCAAGCCGAGACAAGCAAACTCGCACTCGGTATTTTTAAGGTTTTAGGGTTAGTCATTCCTCGCCAGAGGCGGGCAGTTGTTGCGGCTAACTTGTTCAAAGTTCTTACTAAAATAATTAACTTGAAAAAAAATTTAAGCATGGTTTGCATAATTTTTTGTATTACGTTTTTTAATTTAGTTCTCTGTTCCGGGCGACAGCTTCGTTTGTGTTTAACGAAAACAAATTAGAAAGGGTTTGGAAAATGAATAATTCTAATATTCCGTTTCAAGTAATAAACTGGAAAGAATTGGTAAAAATAAAATATGAAGGAACTTCTGGATTTGCATTTTGGCAAACAAAACAATATGAAGGTTTAAGAATCAGAATAGTTGAATATTCAAAAGGATATATCGCTGATCATTGGTGCCAAAAAGGTCATATTGTACATTGCCTGGAAGGCGAATTTATAACTGAATCCGAAAATGATGAAAAGATAAAATTAACAAAGGGAATGACATATATTGTTTCAGATAATTTAAGTTCTCACCGTTCAATCTCAGAAACCGGAGTAAAACTATTAATTATTGACGGTGATTTCTTAAAAATCTAAAATAGATTAAAATGTTTAAATAATTTCTATTTGATTAAAATACCAAAAATGAATAGCGAGCGGTTCAACTTGTCATTAAGAAATTCAATTTAGCTTTCATTCTTAATATCTTCAAGCTCCTGCCACCTTTCGTAAAGAGCTTTCACTTCTTTTTTCAGGAAATTAATTTTATCATTTAATTCATTGGTTTGAGATGCATATTTTTCATAAAAATCCGGCGAAGAAAAAACAGCTTCGGTTCTTGCAATTTCATCCTCAGCAGAAAGAATTTTTTCTTCAATAGATTCCAGCTCTAATTTTTCTCTGTAGGTTAACTTGCGGGCTTTAATTTTTACCCGTGTATCGCCTTTCTTTTCTTTAATAGGGATATTTGAACCATCTTCCAATCTTTTCTTTCTTTTTTCAAGATAATAATCATAATCACCTTCGCTTAAGTAAACACTGCCGCTCCCTTCAAATGCAAGAATGCTGTCGCAGACTCTATTCAGAAAATACCTGTCGTGACTGACAACAATCAAGCATCCTTCAAATCCTATTAACGCTTCTTCTAATATTCTTAAAGTAGGAAGATCAAGATCGTTTGTGGGTTCATCTAAAAGAAGAAAATTGCCGCCGCTTCTTAATATTTTTGCTAAAAGCAGTCTGTTTTTTTCTCCTCCGGAAAGCCGTTCTATTTTGGAATTAATTCTGTCATCGGTAAATAAAAAGCGGCGAAGATATTTCCAGACGGTTATTTTTTCATCCCCGAATTTTACCATCTCGCTGCCTTCGCCTATTTCTTCAAGAACCGTTTTTTCTTCATTCAATATTAAGCGAGATTGATCAACATAATTAAATATTGTATTCTCCCCTATTTCAATTTTCCCTGCAGTCTGCTCAACTTCACCTAGAATAATTTTTAACAAAGTTGTTTTGCCCAAGCCATTTTTCCCTACTACTCCGAGTTTCCTTCCGTTCTCAAATAAAATATTCAATTCCTTAAATAAAACTTTCCCGTTCATTTCTTTTTCAAGATTCACAAGATTTAAAACCTTTTTACCAAGCCTGGGAGCAGGAGGAATAATAAGTTCAACATCCAATTCTTTTGAAAGTTCTTCACTTTCTGCGATCTCATTAAATTTATCCAGCCTGCTTTTAGCTTTAGTTCTTCTTGCTCTTGGCCCTTTTCGCACCCATTCCAATTCTCTGCGCAGAAAACTTTGCTTTTTCTTTTCCTCTATTTCTTCATTCTCAAGTCTGACGGCTTTATTTAAAAGATAATCCGTATAATTTCCGTTATGCGAATAAAATGTTCCTCTGGAAAGTTCTACAATCCGGTTTGCAATTCTATCAAGAAAATATCTATCGTGAGTAACGAACAAACATGTACCTGAATAGCCGGCGAGAAATTCTTCAGTCCATTCTATTGATTCTGTATCAAGATGATTTGTAGGTTCGTCAAGTATGAGTAAATCCGGCCTGGAGATTATCGCTTTGCACAATGCAACTCTTCTTTTTTCTCCGCCGGATAAATAGCGAATATTCTTTTCGGCATCCGGAACATTTAATGACTGCATAGCTATTTTAATTCTGGTATCAAGATTCCATCCGTCGAGATGCAGTATCTGATCTTCCAAAATTTGCCTTCGTTGGGAATCATGCGGAAGTTTTTCATATTCCTTTATTAATCCAATAACATCATGAGCGCCTTCAACAATATTTTGATATACATTTTTATTTGTATCAAGGCTGAATTCCTGCGGAAGGTAACCGATGACCAATCCCCTTTTCTTTACAACTTCCCCGCTGTCAGGTTTCGATTCGTGCGAAATAATTTTTAGAAATGTAGATTTACCGGAGCCGTTCCGCCCGACAAGTCCTATTCTATCTCCTTCATGAATTGATAAGGAAGCTTTGTCTAAAATTATCTGTTCGCCGAAATGAATTTCAAGTTCGGAAGCCGTTAAAATGACGGGTTTAATATTTTCTGCCATTATATTATTCTATCGGAAGCCCTTCCATGCTCATTATCTTCAATGCATTAGTTGTAGGGCACGGCCCTTCGTGAATTTTATAATCAAACATCATTCTGCTGTCTTTTATTTCTTCCTTAAAATGATAATTATGCACATGTGATATTCTTCCGGAAAGATTTATTAACTCAAGATCGTGCGTAGCCACAGCTCCAATCACATTCTTATCTGCTATTTTTTTAATAAATGCCGAACTTCCTTTTAAACGCTCAACATTGTTTGTTCCCCGGAATATCTCATCAATTAAAAAGAAGACAGGCATCCTTTCATCCCGCTCTATTTCATTCAGCAAAGATTTCAGTCTTTTAACCTCTGCATAAAAATAAGAGATGCCGTCCACAACAGAGTCGCTTACTTTTATACATGTAAATAAACGTAATAAAGAGATATTAAATACATCCGCATTTACAACACAGCCGGCGTAAGCTAAAGAGATATTGATTCCTAAAGTTCTTAAGAACGTACTTTTACCGGACATATTCGAACCGGTTATTATTGCAATTTTACTTTCATTATTAAAAGAGAAATCGTTGCAAATTTTTTGTTCATGAGTTAAAAGCGGATGTCCTATATTTTTCCCGGTGAAAAGTATTTCATTCTGATCATTCGATTCTTTTATTTCCGGGAAATTATAATCCGGATTTAAATAAGCAAAATTAGCCAAAGAGCATAATGCTTCAAGATAGTTCCAAATATCAATCCATTCATGAATATGTTTGGAAATTACTATTTTTTGTTTAGTATATTTTATATTAAAATAAAAATCAAGCGGAAAAACAGCAGCTATAATTAACCAGACAAACCAATTCCCCTTTTTTATTCTTAAAAACCCCGAAGTACTTTTTAATTTTTTAATTAAATACGACGGGCGTTCATCATAAACATGAAATGGAATGCAGAGCTTGTTCAATTTTGATTTTTCATTAAACCGGGAATTCTCAAGAAACTCAATTACACTTCCCATTTTTTCTAATTCGCCGCTTATATATTCCGATTCATCAATCAGGCTTTTATTACTCTTACCGCCATAAATATAAAGTGATATATAAATAAAAGTAGTAATCAGGCAAATCGGAGTCATTAGCCCTTTAGAATAAAGCACAAGCAAAATAATATTAACCGGTGCCAGAATTGTTAGGATAGTATAAATTAGTCTGAAATATCTATTATTAATTTTGGTTTTCGATAACAGCTTTTCAACAAACTCTCCGTCAAATTCATTTTTTATAGAATAAACCGAATTAAGAATTAATTTATCACGGAATCTTTTCAGCGGGATTAACTCTTTAACGAATTTTTGTCTCTCAAATATTTCACCGGTTGACGGATTTATATTATTCAGCCATTGCCTAAGCAGTGTTTTTGATCGACGGGTTGTTCCCGTATTTATAAGCTGATGCAGGGATTGCTCACCGGCTAAATTAAGGTCAATTTCAGCCGGCGTGAATTGATTATCATTTGAATATTCAATGCGCGGTATATTATTCCAATCTAAATTTATTCTTGCAATGTGAGTATTTTTTATTTTCTTCCAGAGCCTTAATCTTTTAATACCGTTATCTACTTTGCTTTGTTTATTTGCCGCAATTCCGAATAATATAGAAAAAATAACCGCCTCAATTAATGCAGAAATATTTGAAGCTGAAAAGAATAGAACAAAGAAAAGAATTAATCCTATTAGAAAAATGACAAGCCGAAATCTGGAAATCTTATCGGAAATACTTTGTAGTTTCTTTTCTCTTTGTTCAAAACGACTAATTAAGCTTTTTAGATAATTAACCTTGTCGATTCTTAAGCTGTCGCTAATGTTATTCATCCTATATAAATAAAATTATTTCTGTTTATCCGGAATAGGGGCAACAAGCTCTTCAGGCGGATGAATACATTCCAGCTTATGCCCTAAAAACTTTTCAATTGCCGGAATATTGAATGAATCATCCTCGGATGCAAAGCTTATTGATATCCCGGTTGCCCCCGCTCTCCCTGTTCTGCCGATACGATGGACATAATCTTCCGGATCTTCGGGTAAAGTATAATTTATTACATGGCTTACACTTTCCACATGTAATCCGCGGCCCGCAACATCAGTGGCAACAAGTACTTTAATCTGACCGGCTTTAAAATTATTTAATGTTTTAATTCTTACCCGCTGATCGACATCACCTGAAAGTATTTTACAGCTAATGCCATTTCTAGTAAGTATTTCCTCTAATTTTTTAGTTTCATCGCGTCTATTCGCAAAAACTATTACACGTTCTAAATTTTGTTTAGTAATAATGTTATAAAGAAGAGAAAACTTTTCATCGTTACTTACAATGTAAACTATCTGCTCAACACTTTCACTTTCGGTTTTTTCCGGAGTAATTTCAACATTAACTGCATCTTTAGTCCACTGGGATGCTAATCTTCGAACAGTGCTATTCAACGTAGCACTAAAGAACAGAGTCTGCCTTTTTACTTTCGGCGGTGTGCTGAGCACTATCTTTTTGACATCAGGAATAAAACCCATATCAAGCATACGGTCTGCTTCATCTATTACTAAAATCTCCAGATTTCGTAAAAAAATATCATGCTTACTTTGAAAATCCAATAGTCTTCCGGGGGTTGCAACAAGAACATCAACAACGCCTTTTCTCATCCGATTTCTTTGCTTGTTATAATCCATTCCGCCAAAAACTTCCGCAATTTTAATATTAGTATATTTTGAGAGAGAACGCGCATCATTGCTTATCTGCATTACAAGTTCTCTGGTAGGAGCTAAAATTAGTGCTCTCGGCGCACCCGGCCGTCTAACACCTTTTTTTGTGTCTAATAAAATTTTATTAAAAATAGTAATTAAGAAAGCTGCTGTTTTACCTGTTCCCGTTTGCGCCTGCCCGGTTGCATCCTTTCCCGATAAAGCAGCCTGCAGAATTTCCTTTTGAATTGGTGTGCAATATTTGAAATTCAAATCAGCAATTGCATGTAAAATTTCATTCGGCAAATTTAGATCATGAAACCGATACTTACCCTCTTCCACCGGTACTTGAAAACTTGAGCTGTCCCATTTTTGCTGCTCTACAGCTTTTGGAGGATGTGGTTTTTGATGATCATTTTTGAGATGAGGTTTATGATAATTACTTTTGGGCTGATGATGATTAACTTCTTGTTTCGGCTTATTCTTTTTTACTTCCTGCTTCTTATTATCATGCTGTTTTTTCACTTCAGGTTTATTTTTTGAAGGATACTTTTTAGGATGATATTGTCTTTTACCTTCTCTATGAGGTTTAGGATTGGAAACCGTTTCCGTTTCAGGAGTCTCTATAACCTCTATTTTTTTTGAATCTTCTACTTGAGGCTTATTTGTTTTTGAATACTTTTTAATTTTATCACGGACAATGCTGAATATATTTCGTACCACTTTTTCCCTATACTTTATTAATTACTTATCTTACGGAAATTAATTTTTATACAATTTAATTATTGTAAAGTGATTTATTCCCGATAAACTATACTCTTAATTTATCTTTATGATTTAATATAATGGAAGGCTGTTTACCGAACCTAACCATACATTTTCCGGTTCAAATATAAGAAAAATTGATATGACTATCTTATGAAGCAGCAACATTTATAATTCAATTATTAAAAGCATAAATTCTTAAAATTCAGAATTGATATATTAAATAATTTTAAGGATCAATTAATTTTTAAGAAATAACTTTATTTATTTATGCCGTCTTTTATTCTCTTTATCATAATTTCTGCATTTGTATTATTAGGGTTTAGCTTAAGTGATTTTTCATAATTTTGCAGCGCTAGGTCCTTATCACCATTTAATAAATAAGCTTCGCCCATACTATCATAAGCATTATATGAATCGGGATAAGTTTCAATGTTAAGCTTTAACAGAGCAATAGCTTGCTTAAACATTCCATTCCTCATAAACCTGTAGGCAAGGATGTTTAACTGATCTTCGTCAAAATCATAAACATTCCGCTGGGTTTTGTAAAGCATATGATATTGTGCAACAGCAGAATCTATTCCATTTTCAAAAATAGTCAGCAAAAGGGTATCGGCAATAGAAGGTTTTGGAGTACTTACGCTCATTAATTGAGTGTCAAAAATTAATGTAGCATTAGGAGGAATTACACTTCCGGCTCCTCTTTCTCCATATCCAAGCTGCGGCGGAATTATAAGCCTGAACTTATCACCAATATGCATTAAGGCAATTCCTTCGTCCCATCCTTTAATTACCTTCCCTTCGCCTAAAACAAATTTTAATGGCTCTCCTCTTTTATAAGAATTGTCAAATTCACTTCCGTCGAGAAGATATCCGATATAATTTACAGTAACTTCTTTTCCAACTACAGCCTGCTCACCGCTGCCTTTTTTAAGGATAATATATTTTAAACCGCTATTTGTCGTTACCGTATCTTTTAAGGAAGACGAGGTTTGAGCAAATGTAAATAGTTTTGATATTAATATGCAGATTATTATTAAAAAATATTTTCTCAAAGCTTTTTCTTTCGAAAATTTATAAATATGATGTTAAAGATAAATAAATGGAAATAAATTATTATTATTAAAGTTCATCGATATTATAATATTTTAAAATATTCTCTTTATTTTAACAAAATTAAATTTCAAAATTCATCAATTTGGCAGCAACCACTTACGAAAGACTAACATTTAAAAGAATTTTCCGGTTCTGGGTTCCGTTATCTGCCACCTGGCTTATGATGTCGGTAGAAGGACCTTTTCTTTCGGCTATAATAGCTAGAATGCTGAATCCGGAATTTAATCTTGCAGCATACGGCGTTGCATTTTCCTTTGCAATGATTATTGAAGCACCGGTAATTCTTTTAATGACAGCTTCAACAGCATTAGTAAAGGATCTACATACATTTAAAAAACTTCGGAATTTTACTTACGCACTAAATACAATAGCAACAGGATTGATGTTCTTATTAAATGTTCCATCAATCTTTTATTTTATAACAATAAACCTTGTAAATCTTCCGGTTGAAGTTGCGAAACTTACACACACCGCGTTGATTCTTTTAATACCATGGCCCGGTGCAATTGGCTACAGACGATTTTATCAGGGTATTTTAATTAGAAATAATTTAACTAAAAGAGTTGCCTATGGAACAGTAGTGAGATTATTAAGTATGTCCTTTACTGCTATATCGTTACACTTTTTTACAAATGTTGAAGGTGTTGTCGTTGGCGCAGGTGCATTAGCCGTAGGAGTTACAGGCGAGGCTATTGCAAGTAAATTAATGGCTCTCGGAGTAATTAGAAAAATTAAATCAGTTGAAATAAAATCAGAAGGACAAAGCAATTTGGGTTACCGGGAAATATTCAAGTTTTACTATCCGCTTGCTTTAACATCTATGATAACACTTGGTGTTCAGCCGATGGTTACTTTTTTTATGGGACAAAGCAGAATGGCAATTGAATCTCTGGCCGTACTTCCGGTTATAACTTCATTCGTATTTATTTTTAGAAGTATCGGCCTATCATTTCAAGAAGTCGGTATTGCTTTAATGGGGAAAGACAAAGGGGGTTACAAACCATTAAGAAATTTTGCTTTTATGCTGGGTATAATTGTTGTTTTTGTACTTGGGATTATTGCATTTACACCGCTCTCGGCTATTTGGTTTTACAATATTTCGGGACTTTCAATTAATCTAACAGATTTTGCCCGATTACCCTTAATTATTATGGTAATCATGCCCGGATTATCGGTTTTGTTAAGTTTTCAAACTGCTGTTCTTGTAGAGTCACGACATACAAAGCCCATAACTTTTTCAACAATTACGGAATTTTCGGGTATTCTGCTAACTATGTTTATTGCAATTAACTATTTTAATGCTGTAGGAGTTGTTGCCGCTACACTTGGTTTTATTCTCGGAAGGCTTGGAGCAAATTCCTATTTATTTCCTTCATATTTTAAAGTATTACGAAATCCTCTTAATTCCAAAGAAAAGGCGGAAAATTTATTTCTTGAAAAATGAACAAAATACTTTATAATTCGTCAAAATTAACGGCTATCCTAAAAATAAATTCAGCTTAAATAGTGAATAATTCAGCGAAATTCAATATGTTTAACCCATATTTTTCCAATTTTTTTCTTATTAAGGTGCTAATAATATGACCGTAAAATTAACACGCAGAATAATAGGGACATTTGTATTCTTATTAAGTACAGTAATTTTATTTTTAACCGTACAGCCATCCGTTTCCTTCTGGGATCCGGGTGAGATTTCCGCAGCATCGT
>JBJKQE010000096.1:0-14974 GCA_046705645.1 Ignavibacteriaceae bacterium
GTAAAAATTATTTTTTATTTCAAACAATGAACTTTTCTGTGGGCTTATGTTTTTTAGTTTGCCGTATCTATTATGAGCGGAAATCGGGAAATAGCTTGAATCATATTTAAAACCTAAATTGCTAATAATATCTATTGCCCAATCAGTAATTGAAAAACTAGGAGCTCTATATCCAATTATATTTTCGCTAGTAATATCTTCAAGAACATTTTTTGCCTTTAATAAATCCTGATGAAAATTCTCATGAGTAAGATTTGATAATTAATCATGATTATAGCAGTGACTGCCAATTACATGGCCTTCATTAAAAATTTTATTAATTAGCTCCGGATGCCTTTCAGCAATCCATCCTAAAACAAAATATGTTGCTTTTGTTTCTCTTTCCTCAAGTAACTTTAAAATTAACTCAATATTCTCTTCAACTCTGGATAAATTATGTTCCCAAGAATCCTTGCTTATGGCTTGTTTTAAGTTTTCCACCTGAAACCACTCTTCAACATCTATGCTTAAAAGAGCTTTCATCTGAGTTTAAGCCCTTTTCCTTTAAATCTTAAAACATCTTTTTTATTCGGGAAAGTATTGTAAGTTGCATTTGAAGAATCATTTTTTAATAATTTTGGTTCACCTTTACTTATTAATTCAATTGCTTTCAGAAATACTTCAGCACTTAATTTTTTAGTTCTTTTTATTAGCGAATCCAAAGATTCACTTCGATTTAAATGAAATTCTTCCTGCAGCAAAATTTCACCGTCATCCAGATTTTCATTCATTTTATGAATTGTTACAGCACTTACCGGGTCAATATCGTAATTATATAACGACCAAAAGTTAGGCATCATTCCTCTGTTCTTGGGAAGTTTTGCCGTGTGAATATTAAAACAGCCGAGCCGCGGCAATTCAAGAATCCCCTTTTTAAAAATCTGGCTGGCTGCAATAGAAAATATAATATCAATATTCAAAGATTTAAGATATTCCAGCGATTCTTTTGAATTAATATTTTTAATATTAAAAATTCTAATGTTTTTTTTCCTTATAATGTGTTCAACGGAAAAGGATCTGGGAAATTTGCCTTTAAATAATTTAACAGCTATAAAGTTAAAAAATTTAAAGAAAACAAATTTTATACCTAATATTAAAAAATTAAAAAGTCCGTAAAAATTCAGCATTTGACGGATCAATTTCTTTATAGATTTTTTACCTAAAGGGGGCTGTATTACTATTCCTAAGAGATTGAATTTTGAAGATAAATCTTTTTCGAACACCTCTTTAAAGAATATGGGAATATAGAAGGGATCGTCCTGGGTTACAAGAAGTATTTTGAGCATTTTTTCAATATTTAAATATTTTTATTATACTGATAAAGTTAATACCTGTTTAATTTTTGTCCAAATGATTTTAGATATAATTATTCTGATAAGAATTCTAATGGAAGCCCCTATTATAAAATGTTTTAATGATATGAATTAAAAACTTCAACCAATCCTTTTACAGTATTGTTGACACTAAATTTCTTGGCCCTTTCAAGCCCGCGGATTTTCATATCGTTATAAAATTCTTTATCACTTATCAGTTTTTGAATATCTTCAGCAAATGCTGCATAATTGTTGGCATCATGAAGTAGTCCTGCCGAATTAATAATTTCCTTTAAGGCTGTATTATTAGCTGCTATTACTGGTAAACCGGACAGCATTGCTTCTAAAGGAGGAACTCCGAATCCTTCGTAAAAGGACGGGAATAAAAAAGCAGACGAAATATTATACAACTTTTTAAGAAGAAGATCGTCAATATGCCCCAAGTAAACAACATTTTCTCGTTTTTTAATTTCTTTGAGTAAGCTTTCACCACCGTATCCAATTTTACCAACTAAGATAAATTTTATTCCAAGGTTCTTTTTATTTAATATGTCTGCGGTTTTTAATATACCTAAAATGTTTTTTCTATTTTCGATCATTCCCACATATAGGACAATATGTTCCGGAGATCCAACCATTTCTTTTATCTTGTGTTTTTCTTCATCCGGAATATCCATAGGATAAAATCCTTTATCCGTAGAATGGTAAATTACTTTTATTTTATTTTCATCGACATTATAATACCTCAAGATATCCCGCTTGGAAAATTGTGAATTGGTTAATATGATATCGCTGAGTTTAACCGAAAAATAACTAAAGAACTCAAGGTATTTTCTATATACCAAAGGATGAAAACTTTTGTCAACCTTATAAATAACGTCATGTAATACAAGTATATATTTTATATTTTTTAATTTTATAAGGGGAATTTGCTGGTTCACCGAGAAGAAAAGACCTATTTTATTTTTTTTTAGATATCTTGGAAGAATAAAATTTAGCCACAAAGGAGCAAATATTTTTTGAGGTAAAAAACTTTTTACTGTATCAATATTAGTAAAATAAGCAGTATTGATATTTAACTTTTCATAGGAAAATAAGAAATATTTATTTTTATCATCCGCCAAAGGTAATTCATCTAATACCAATCTTAAGAATCGACCTATACCTGATATTTTTCGTTCTAATATTCTTGCGTCAATTCCGATGTTCATATTTCAAGTTATTTTTTATTAAATAAATAAATGCTTTTAATTTTTGTATTGATTTTTGCCTGTTTGCAGGGAATAAAATAGTCCAGATAAAAATTTGAGAAATGAGTTGAATACGAAGAAGAGCTTTCATCACCAATTTATGTAAATTTCTAAAGTGTTTAGAGATAAAAATATCTTTGCTCGAATATGTTCTAATTGTATACAAACAGTAATCTTTTTTGCCTGAAACACTCCCTATATGATAAATATTTAAAGTTGGATAATAAATAATTTTATATTCTAAATCGGAAACCTTTTTGCATAGATCTACTTCTTCGAAAAACATAAAATAATCTCTATCGAATCCGTCTATTATTTTAAACAACTCTGCTTTTATAAATATTGCAGCACCTAGTATCCAATTAACATTTATCTTTCGGTCTTTTTTTAACCTCGTATAAAAATAAATGACAAAGGCCTCAAAATAAACTCCTAAACCAAATAAATTGAGCAACTCAAAAAAAATATTTGGAGAAAACCCTGCGGAGAAATCAAAAAATGGACTCTTTGTTTGCTGTTTGGGTCCAATTATACCAATTGAATTGTCACTTTTAAATAAGTCAATAATTGGTAGAAAAATATCTTCTTTAATAATAGTATCGGGATTTAAAAAACATATATATTCTCCGGAGGCTCTTGAAAAGCCATAATTACATCCTTTACCAAACCCTAAATTTTCGTCTAAATAATAAAAATTAGTATTTTCCTTTTTAAACTTACCTTCTACTTCCGATAATCCTTTATCAGGAGAATTATTATCTACAACAATAATTTCACATTTGATTTTACTGTTTTCGGCAATTTTAGCTAATAAACTATATAGACAATTTTCAATTTCATTTGAAAGGTTATAATTTATTATTATAAAAGAAATATCCAATTTTTTTTTGTATGTAGATAAATCTCTTTCATGATAATCAGTTTTTATTTTTATATTATTCATGAGCTTCGCCCATTCAGGAATTTAAGGCGGGAAACAAGAAATTCTTTTTCTTCGTCCAGAAGGAGAAACCTCCAAGAAATATATAAAAACGCCGAAAGTACGGTTATAGAAATGAAAATCTTCAGATAAACATCGTCTATTATTATCGGTATAATAGATACTAATACCAATACCGCTATATAAAAATAACTGGAATTAAAATTAAATTTCACATGAGTCGACATAATTTTATTCGAAAAAATAAACAATACCAGTGCATCTACTCCCATTCTTAATAGCCAGACCAAAGCTGCTCCATTAATGCCAGCCTGTTTAATAGCAAACCACATCCCGAAAAAATAGAACGGCAATTCCACCAAATTTACCTTAGCAGTTATATCTGGTCTCCCAATACCCTGAAGGAAAGTAAATGGGATATATGCTATTCCATTAAATAAAACTCCTACCGCCAGCATTTGTAGAATAAAAGTGCTATGCTCAGCAAATTTACTTCCGAGCCATAAATTCATACCTTCATGCGAAAATGTTACTATTAATACTACTAATGGGAATAAAAATATAAAAATATATTTCAAAGCTCTTATTGATAATTTTTTCGTAAATTCAGGCTTGCTTAAATAGCTAGCTGAAAATGCCGGGAATAATACTCCAATTAAGGCACCAGGTACAAGCAATAGTTTTGTTACTGCTTCGTAAGGTGTTGCATAATACGCAATAGCGGTAGCGGAAACCAAAGCTCCGATCAAAAATCTATCCGAATAAACCATCAACGGTACTATAATATTGGAAACTGTCATCCACCCGCTTAATTTTAGAATAGGTTTTACTAAGTTCTTTTCGAATGAAATTTTACTTTTAATCTTTTGATTGATTCTAAAACACTGGAAAAGATAAAGAATCCATACAATACATCTAACTGCTATAAGTAGAAGAACAATCCAAAACAAGCTGTTTGTGAAAATTAAGCATACAAGAGGTCCTAAAAACATAGATACTCCGAGAAAAGTCCTTATAATATTTATTATCCCGAACACTTGATATGCTTCCAGAACACCTCTTATTCCTGCTGTTGTCGTAACTATGGGAATGGCAAGAGCTAAAAGATAAAAAGTTTTTAATGTTTGTGGTTGAAGGGGTTTGGAGATCTTAATTAGGCTGTGAACTAGATCCGGTGCAAAAAACAGCAATATTAAAGAACCTAACAAGCTGATCGTCAGCATCATAAAAAATGAAGTCCAAAAGATTGCAGGAATTTCATCGGTTTGTTCAATACCTATCTTTTCGGCAATAATTTTTGTCAGCGCCTTTCCGATTCCAAAATCGAAGAAACTAAAATAACCAATAATTACATAAGCTAAACTCAGTAGACCAAATTTTTCGGTTCCCATTCCTTTAATTAAAAAGGGAATTATTACAACAGCAAATACAAGAGGAATACCGTAACCAGCAAGATTGTATATCGTATTTTTAGCAATCGATTTTCCGCTGTATGTTATTTTTTGATATTCAAGTTCTTTCACTTATTCTTTCTATGAAGTAACTATTCGATTACGAACAGCAATTTTTTCTAAAAACGGTAAGTGTGCAACAATCAAAAATAAACTGATATACCATTGGTTTAACCTGGTAACCATAACTAAAAAAGAAAACCCGACTATAAGGAAAAAATAAACAAGAAATGCAAATACTATGAGACTTTTACCTTCGTAGAATTTAAACCAAAGCCATGTAATAATGAAACCTATCAAGTATGATCCGAGAAATACTCCGGTTACTCCGAAATCCGCATGGAGTTCCCTCAAATAGGTGCCAGTATTTGTCCACATTGGAATATAATAACCTTTCTGGAAATCAGAGGGATCCTTAATAATTCCTAATCTACCTAAGAAGTGATAAAATATTAAGAATGTATTTTCTCCGAATTTAGTAGGTTCATTGTCTACCTGAAGGTACTTACTAAACACGCCGACATCGCTGCTCATGTATAAGTATATTGAAGGAGATATAATAAAATTTCTTTTTAATTGATTTAATTTGTTGCTGGCGCCTAGGTAATTTTCATAATTACCCCTTGAAACACGAATCATTGAAGAACTGCCTATTAACAATATCATTAAAAGCGCGGAAGCTAATATTGCATTTTTTCTTGAGAATTTAAATTTACCGGAGGTATCTTCTTTGAGTAGATGTCTGAACAAGAAAAATGAAAATAAAAATTCGAGCAAGGATAGTAATATTTCGCCTCTTCCGAAATAAGTTAATTCTTTTAGAATAATATCGATAAACGGGAAAAAAGATAAAAACAAAAATTTTCCTTTATATGCCGTATAAATTCCAGAAAGAAATATAGCAACATATACAAAAGAAGAAAGTATTGGGAAAAATTGCGTAAAAGCCCGTTGAACATTTAACTGGTATACTATAGCTGCATTAATTATAACAGCAGGTATACTACCAAATAAATGTATTAATATTATCCATCTATGAATTGCTACAAATAGTCCGATTAAACTAAAGAAAATTATAGAATATTTTAATGCCTTTCCCCCATCGGCAAAAATAGGAAGGGAGATCTCGCTTTTTATATTAGTGTCGATCTGCTTTTCATGAAAAACATTTCTAGCACTTATGATAGTTAAAATACCGAATACAAATGAAAGGAATGCTCCGATAATAAAAATCCAGGCTAAAGGAATAATAGTTACATACGGAAGTAATTTTAACTGGTAAAAGAAAATCAATCCCCCCATAATAAGTACATACAGAGTTAAATGATTAAACCATTTTCTGAAAATCAATTTACCTAATAAGATGCCAGAAAGTATAATTACACCGATTATTAATAAACTCATAATAGTAATTAAAATTTCATCATATAAATTTTAATTATTCTTTTAAAGAAATTAGCTTCTTTAATTTGAAGTGGATTCCGATATTTTTCCCTTGATACAGCTTTTTCTCCCATAAAAACAAATGGTATAAATATAAATAAAAAGAGGAAAAAGACGCCTAATATTATTACCGATCTTTTGGGTCCATATTTTAATTCTGGAGTTACTGCTTTATCGATAACCATAATGGTTGGAATGCTTTTTTGTTCATCAACTTTTGCTTGCTCATACATGGGCATTACTATTTCCATAATTTCCTGCTGTATTTTAACTTCTCTATATGCTCTTAAATATTTAATTGCGATATCCGGCATTTCCTTAAATGGAAAAAGAACATTTGATGTTGAGCTTAAATTTGGAGAATCCTTTAACTCTTGAACTTTTTCTTTTAATAAATTTACTTCCGCCATTATACCATTGTATTGAGGAGAATTATCTCCAAACTGTTGCTTTAAAAAATAAGCTTGAATTTCCTTTTGATTCAGCTCCGATTCAATTTCAGCTGCTGCTTTAACTGTTACTTCTAATTGCTCAGGAACCGCAACTATACCATATTTTTTCTGAAAGTTATATAGTGAATCTTCAGCTTTTTTTAAATCCTTGACATTTTGATTATATCTTTTTTCAATAAATATCCTATTATTTCTGGCACTTTCGATATTGTATTTGATATTTAAGCTATCAACCAGGTGAACCATATAATTTGTAATTTCAGCACTTACTTGCGGATTTTTATTTACTACACTGAAATCGATCATTCCATATTCATTTGGACCAAAAGAAATATCCCCTTTAAATGCTTTAATAGCTCTGTCCATATTGTCATCATGAATTCCATAGTAATTAATTAGATTAAATTTCTTTATGACATCAGTTAACGCTGACCTACTATTTATTATACCTAATAATACATCTTCGGATGTGTTAGATATTCCGAATGCTTTTGCACCAAGTGAAACTAATGATGATGACGAACTGCCACCAAGTATACTACTTAATCCTCCTAAACCCATTTGTTCTTTTGGCGGAATCATAATGGTTGCAGAGGCTTTGTAATCTTTTGGGAGAATAAAAGCAATTATCGTAGCTATAACAACTACTATTATTAGGTTAATTATTAAAAACTTTTTCCATTTAAATAATATATATATATAATCAGAAAACGTCCGTTTTTCAAAGTTTTGTTGTTCTTCCATAATAAAGTTTTATTCCAATTTAAGGTTAAAATAAGTGTGAATTACCGCAAAATTAATATTAATAAGACTGTTATTTCAATATTGTTCAGCTACTTTTAGAAAATTGTAGTTAAAAAAATTCAATTTTATCATTTCTTTAACTTAAACTCTTAATGATTTAACAATATAAATTTAAATCTATTATTATAAATTATTATAATTAAGCTCAACTTCATAACTTTGCTCACTTTTTATTTATAAAAAAATTTATTTGCAAAGCTCTTTCAAATCTTTTTCCCTTATTAATTTTATCTAAAAAAATTTTACCATAATTTTCATATGTCAAAATTACTATATAAACCATCGTATTTCTATTTTAATGGATCATACACAACCCATCCATTTTTAGGGGGAAGTATAAAGGTGTTAGTTGTACTTTCTCCGGTAGAAAGGGTGTCATTAGCATTATAATCGAACCATCCGTTTGGCTTACCTATCGTTACCTTCCACATACTAGATGGATTTCTATTGACACACACAATTACTCCGTTATTATAAACAACCATTACTTGACTCATAAAGTTTTTATTTGATATGTCGCTGTATGTCTTGGGATGATTTCTAATATAATCTGAGGCGGTTTTCAAAGTATCGTTATCATTATAAAAAATCTGTGTCGGCATGGCCTCAGCATAATCGCCTTGAACAGAGAAAACATATTTGTATTCCAATTTTGCATGATCTATCATATTATAGGTTAAATCAACCGTGGGTAAATAACCACCGTGGCCAAAGGCAAGTTCAGTTGCTATATAAGAAAGTACAATATCTTTAGATGCGGGAGGTACAGAGTGTTGATCCTTATTATAAAAAATAGGATAATATCCAACGCCGTGAACGAAAGCTTTCTCACGAAGTTTCAACATATCAAAATCGACAAAAATTGGGATGTCATAACCTGGGGCATATTGAGTAGGTGTTACAAGTCTTGCTTCTAAATCATCAACATACCCCTCATACAATAGCTGCATGCCGCCTTCACCTTGAACAGGACCATGATGGTTTTCTCTCAGAATGCTGTAAAGTTTTCTGTAATTATCCATAGTGCCGCGAAACATTCCAGCATCCGGAACAGATGCATCATAATCCACTTTGCCGCTTGGATTAACTGATGAGTGCACATCTAAATAGCATGCATCTAATTTGGGGCATGCCGCCTGAATTAATTTACTCCAAGTGTCAGCATAATAGGGGGCCTTTGATGGCTTAAGCAAATATGATTGTTCGCCATTATAATAAGTATTCTTATATGCCTTAACTTGAGATCCATCTGAATTAAGAGCGACATCAGATTCAGAGAAGCCTGGACCAGTCGAACAACCGGCAGAATTAATGTAGTAATCCACATAATTTTCATGGAGTCCAATTAGATACCCATAGGAACGAGCCTTAGAAATAACTGAATTTAGCATAGAGCTCCCCCCATAATACAAATTCGGAGGTAAAACACACGGAAGGGCATCATCATATCCGGAATAACCATATGATGCACCAGATCCATGGTTAGCTTGCCAATTATGAATTTGAAGCCAAACATTTCTAACTCCGGCTTGGTAAATTTTGTCCATGTATGCTTGAGGTGAGGGACTTATTAACTGGCTGAATCTAGGCCGAAAATCCCATAGGATATATTTGGCTGATTCCTGCTTATAAGAAGAAACAGGATTTGGAATACTTGGGAAAACATCGTCAATATTTGATGAGGTTGTCAAATATAAAGTCTCAAATAATCTATTCCGATTACCATTTGTTTTTTTATTATACGAAATCTGCTGAGTATACCTTATTGAACTAGAAGAAACTTGAGATACTACCATCGGATACAATTCTGATGCATTGGTAAAGTTCCAGTCAGTAAAAAAAGAAGTGAACATATTGTTCGCATACAAAATGTGAAACAATGGAATATATGGTACAGCGATTGCCACCGGATTCCTTGCTTCACCGCATCTGTCGAGGTCAAAAGATATCACATCGTTTGAATAGGCATTGTCAACTTCTACATTGATTACTAAAGTTCTCCCAACAATTTTTAATTTATATTTATATTGAATGAAACCCCCGTTTTTGTATATCATTCTCCAAAAAGCAAGTACAGTATCATCTTCCAAAATTCTATGATCAAGACAAATGAAAGAAATTCCAGGGTCAAACGGATATCTGTCAGCACCTCCAAGGTAAGCTCGAATTCCTCCGAAATTACTTGGAAGAAATGATGTTCCGTCACCAACATAATCCCTCAAAACATTAAAAGTTCCGCCATTAGGTGTTATACCTGGAAGCACTGTGTATGAATAACATAAATTGCCATTTAAATAAAAATTATATGTATTGGTGTGCGAATCAAAAGACAAGGAATTATTACCAGGCATTTCAGTAGGTTGAGCTCCTGATGATTGACCATAAGTTGGAGACAAAAACATTAAAACATAAATTGCCAGCAAAATCAAATAGGATTTAAGAACATGGAGATATTTTTGGTTCATAATTTTTAAATATAAAATTCTAATACATATATATGATATATATTAAATTGGCAACAAAAAATAAAGGTCTAGTTTTCTTCCATTTATCTTAAAAATTAATTAGAAAAATGACATCTTAACAACTTTATATTATTTCATCAAAATCATTTTCTTCACTGCACTATAATTTCCTGCTTCAATTTTGTAAAAGTAAATTCCGCTTGCCAAATTGCTTCCATTAAATTCAACCTTATAAATTCCTTCCGGTTTCTCTTCATTTATCAATGTTGCTACTTCTCTTCCAACTATATCATAAACTTTAATAGTTACAAAAGATGATTTCGGGATTAAGTATTTTATTTGCGTACTAGGATTAAAAGGATTGGGATAATTCTGTTTCAAAAGGAATTTTAATAAATTATTAACATTTAAAACTTCAATGGAACTTGTGGAAAAACTTCCACGATACACTTTACCAGTTGTTGTGCCACAATAAAGGGCACCGCTAGAGTCCATTGCCCAATTGTGCATATAAAAATTCTTGTCAACAAGGCCTTGATTATCTGTCATCCAGATATTATTGTTATTTTTCAAACAAAAGAGTCCATCTCCGGACGAAGCAGCATAAAGGTTATGGACTTTATCAAGTATAATAGCATATATATAACCCTTTAAGCCGTTACCTATATTATTCCAAGAGTTGCCATTATCCAAAGATTGATATACTGAACTTGGGCTTACTGTGGAACAAAAGACTTCATTAGGCACCCCAAATTCAATAGAATTTATCATGCCGGAAGAGTAATTATTTAAATTAACAAAACTAACGCCATTGTTTGTAGAACGAAGGAAACCAAGATCTGTAAATGCAAAAATATTACCTGTGGAGTCAACATTCATAGCGGTTATGAATGTATTCAGCAATGTATCAGACCAGGTGGAACCATCGTCATTTGATCGCAATAATAGACCGCCACCTGTACTAGAATAAGTATCAAACCAACTAGTTGCTGCAAATATTTGATCTTTTGAGTTTATTGCCAAACCTCTTGCTGTGCCAGGGGAACCAATAAATTGCCAATTTATTCCATTATCTGTTGACCGGTAAACCCCTCCGTAAGTAGCCATTATACCACCACCTGATCCAGTTTCAACAAACACATATCCTTTTTTGTTTATTGCAATATAATTAACCGTTAAATCATTTAATCCATTAGAGAATCTTATCCAGGTTTTACCTTCATCTGTAGAATGGTAAATTCCATCACCGTCTGTACCTGCATAGAGGTTCTCTTCGTTATCAAAAGCTAATGAAAGAATTGGTTTATTTGTAAATTCAGTTGTTTGCTGCCAATAATTTATTTGAGCTTGTACATTAGAAATATGAAAACAAAAAGTTGTTAGTAATATTAGAAAAAATCTCATTTCTATTTTTTTATAAATTTCCATATAAAACCTTCTTTAATTCTATAAGTATTATTATTTCATTAATATCATCTTCTTAACAGAAGTATAACTCCCTGCCTGCAATCTGTAAAAATAAATTCCGCTTGCCAGATTGCTTCCATTAAATTCAATTTCTAATCTCCCGGCTGGTTTTTCTTCATTTACTAACGTAACGACTTCCCTTCCAAGAATATCATATATTTTTAAAGATACATGTGCTTTAACCGGTAAATCATATTTTATTTTTGTTGTTGGATTAAACGGATTGGGATAGTTCTGGTATAATTCAAATTTGGTCGGAAGACTAATAGTTGTAAACTTCCATGTTTTAGACCAATATTCATATCCCAAAGAACCAACAGTTTTTATCCGCCAATAATAATGAGTGCAAGAATTAAGTGAATCGACTACAATTGATGTATCTGTTAAACCTGTATACTCTCTAAATAAATTACTAAAAGTTGAATCTTTTGAAATTTGTATACCGTATGATACTGCGTCTTTAATTCTTTCCCATTTTAATTCTGTTGTCTTCTCTATATCTGTAGAATTGTTTAATGGTAATTCTGGTGAAGATATATATTTCGAATTTGTAGTATCAACCGACATACTTATTAATTCTTCCGTAGCACCGCTGTGAAAAAACTTAACCGGTCCTATTTTATTTGCCGTATAAATAATGTTTTGCACTGCTCCATCATAGTAATTATAATACTGCATGGCATATTCATTTCCATTAAAGCTGTACTTATTTGGACTCCATCCTACGCATATCTGAACATTATGGAAAGTACATTCCTCTGCCTTTAGTGTAACATCATAACATATTATAGGCGAACTCATATCGGGTAAATCTGAGTAATAAAATTTCCCATCTTTATATAACCAATATTCTTTTTTGATTTGTATTCCTGTGGTGAACAAATAGGTAAGGGTTATTTCTCTATATCCGTTATCCAGTATTTTAGTAACCTTTCTTATTACTTTTTCATTATTATCACGGTTATTATAATAAACATGGTATGTCCAGGTTTGCCCAAGATTCAAAGGAAAACTTGCAGTTACAGTATCAACAGGAATCTTAAAAGTTGTATCTCCAAGAACATCTCCGTTTTTATACATTCCGATTAAATAAGTTGAGTCTGTTAGTGGGGAATATGCAGTGTTACCACTGGAATTCCATGCTTTTACAACTCCAAAACCTGGGATTACTGTTATTTCTTGAGAAGTAAAATTACTATGTAAAAACAAAAAATAAGAATATAACTGTGCAGGATGTGGGGCTCCAAAAATTGTATAATTAAATAACCTTCTACATAAACTCGATATATCATTTATACAAGTATCTTTAATTAATGAGTCATCATATATGTAATCGTTGGTTTGATGACCAATATAAAATTTACCATTAATATATCCCCAATACTCTTTTCCTGTTGTTATACTATCTTTATAATAATAAGTGTTTGTTAATTCTCTGAATCCATCAGCTAAAGTATCAGTTATTTCTTTTCTAACACCGTAATAATATCCACGCTGATTAGACCCTGCCTGATAATACCATATATTTCCAATATTCAGAGGAAAAAGAGGTGTGTTAAATTCATTTCCGGTATTAAATTTCCAGTGTTTGGACCAATATATAAAACCATCTAAATTTTTTGCGCCTACACGCCAATAATATTTTGTATTTAAATTTAAAGTTACACTTTTAGCCGTATCATTTACGTCGAAATTATCAACAATATTAGAGCTAAATAGTGAGTCAGTAGATACCTGTAAAATATAGTTTTTAACATTATAAGCAGATGACCATTTAAATTCCACATTTGCAGGAATACTAAAACCTTTATCAACAGGATAACTCAAGTAAGGAGTCCTTGCCAAAGTTCTAAACTTCCATATTTCTGACCATTCTCCATAAACATTATTTACATTTGCTCTTACTCTCCAATAATATAAAGTACTATCGGATAAGCTGCTTATCTTTATGCCATTATTAGTAATTGCATTATTGTTATAAATTATTAAATTAAATAATGAATCTTTTGATAATTGAAGTTGATAATAATTTGCTTCTAAAGTTACATCATTCCAGGAAAAATCTGGAGTAAGGCTAACAGCTTTTGTTCCATTATCGGGACTTAAAAGTTTCGGAGCGCCATCTGTTGTTTTGAAATTCCAGATATTACTCCACGGACTAAACATATTACCGAATTTTTCTTGTACTCTCCAATAATATGTAGTATTAAATTTTAACATTTTAAGTTGCAACGTTGTACTATCACATAGACTGTCAAAAACAATATTATTAAAACCTGATTCGGTTGCAACCTGAACCCTAAATTTATTTCCTTGTAAAACTGAGTTCCACGATAACATAATAGTTAAAGGTAGTGAAACACTATAATTATTTGGAGAGCTTAGTGTAGGCTCTATAAATCCGCCGTCAGTTGTTTTAAATAAAGTCGATATTCCACCCTCCGTACCAACAGCATAGCAAACTAAGGAATCAACACAAAATGCTGAAATTAGAGAATTATAATCAACAGGAAATGTCTGCGAATACCAGCTCTTTCCTGCATCATCAGTCTTTAATATTTTATCGGCTCCAACAACCCAAGCTGTTCTATCACCAGAAGTTGTAACATCATATAACATTGTGGATCCGGTACTATACTTTACAGTCCATGTGCTACCGCCGTCAGAAGTTACCGCAAGTTTAATATCGCCTAAAGCATATCCGTAATTTTCATTTACAAACTTTATTGCAAACATAATAGATGCAGAAGGTATGACTGAGGGGATAGAATACCATGTATTACCACCATCTGTTGTTTTTATTGATACTGGATAATTGTCCGCTCCATAACCGACTTGGGAATTTATAAAAGAAATACTTGATACAGCACTTGACAACGTGTCTAAAGAGTATATGCTCCAGCTATTTCCATTATCGGTAGATCTATAAATATTTTTTTCTGAAGAGCTGATAAAAATTTTCCCATCCGGAGTCGCGCATACAGAAGTCAAATTATCATAAGAACCAATATTCTTTACATCCCATGTACTTCCCTTATCTGAAGATATAATTATCGTTCCACCACCGCCAATCCCAATATATGATTCATTAGTAATCGCAATAATTTTAGAAATATCCCATTCTAAATTTGGAATACTAAAAGAGCTCCATGATTCTCCCCCATCGGTTGTTTTATATAATCCATTTTGAGCTGGAAATGCAAATCCGTTAAGTGAATCTTTAAAAAAAACAGATATGTTATATTGACTTTGCCTATAGGGGAATTTGTAAATTGAATTCCATCCTTTTTGCGCAAATCCATTCGATTGTAAAAGTAAATAAAGTACTATAAATACGAATAATTTTTTCA
>JBJKQE010000097.1:0-7420 GCA_046705645.1 Ignavibacteriaceae bacterium
AAAAATTGGCGCACGAACAGTATTAAAAAGAGAAGACGTTGATGATACATCAAACCGCGCATTGCTTCAAACAAAGTGGGGAGGTGTTATAGATTCTGTAGGTGGAAATATATTAAACACTGCAATAAAGTCTACAAAATATAATTGCAGTGTAACTACATGCGGTTTAACGCAATCGCCGAATTTAAATACAACAGTTTATCCTTTTGTTTTAAGAGGAGTAAATTTATTGGGAATAGACTCGCTTCATTGTCCTATGGATTTAAGGGTAAAAATCTGGAACAAGCTGGCTAACGAATGGAAGCCTTATAATTTGGAAATTATTTATAATGAATGCTCACTTTCAGAATTGGACAAAAAAATTGGTTTAATCTTAGAAGGGAAAATTACCGGCAGGGTCGTCGTGGATTTGTAGAGAGGGATATTATTTTTTTTTAGACATTTGTTTTATATTAAATCAAAATTATCATTAAATTAGAATTCAGTTTCTGTACTTTAAGACCGCTATACTATTTTTTGTTTTCAAATTAATTAATTTTACAATGAAAATAGGGGTTGTAAAATGAAGACTACTCAATATCTCGCAGTTGTTTTTTTTGTCCTTTTCTTTTCTGTTTTTTCCTTTGGCCAGCAAAACGTAAATCTAAATGAGAAAATTCCAATTGATCCGAATGTAATACATGGAAAACTGGATAATGGTTTGTCGTATTATATTCGTGCAAATAAAAAGCCTGAAAAGAGAGCATCTTTAAGACTTGTGGTAAATGCCGGTTCAATTTTAGAAGATAACGACCAGGAGGGTCTTGCACATTTTGTGGAACACATGGGATTTAACGGCACAAAGAATTTTAAAAAACACGAACTGATCGATTACCTCGAATCGATCGGAATGAAATTCGGCCCTGAGGTAAATGCTTATACAAGTTTTGATCAAACGGTTTATATGATAGAAGTTCCTACGGATAGCGAACAGGTTGTTGAAAAGGGAATCCAAATTTTGCAGGAGTGGGCACATAATGTAAGCTTTGAAGATGATGAAATAGACAAGGAAAGAGGTGTAATAGAAGAAGAATGGAGATTAGGGAGAGGCGCTTATGCAAGAATTCAAGATAAACAATTTCCGATTCTGTTTAAGAATTCCCAATACGCTGTAAGACTGCCGATAGGTAAGATTGATATAATTAAAAACTTTAAACATAATGTGCTTAGAAAGTTTTACCACGATTGGTATCGACCCGATTTAATGGCTGTCATTGCAGTCGGAGACTTTGATCCGCAATGGATGGAGAAAATTATAAAAGAAGATTTTTCAAAAATTCCTAATCCTAAAAATGAAAGAGAAAGAAAAATATTTCCTGTCCCCGGCAATAAGAAAACACTTTATGCTATTGCTGCGGATCCCGAAATGCCTTACACAAGTGTAAGTATTTACTACAAACTTCCGGTTGAAGAAGAAAAGACTTTAAAAGATTATAGGAAGTCACTGATAGATAATCTTTATAATTCAATGATGAATGAAAGATTGAATGAAATTTCTCAAAAACCGAATCCTCCTTTTATTATGGCTAGGTCTGCAAAAGGAAGGTTCATCCGCAGCAAAGAAATTTATTATATCGGTGGAATGGTTAAAAACGGTGGTGCGGCTAATGGTCTTGAAGCGATGATCCGGGAAGCTGAAAGAGTTAGACAATTCGGATTTACTAAAACGGAACTTGACCGTGCTAAAGAAAATATGATAAGAGGTTATGAAAAAGCTTTTAACGAAAGAAATAAAACAGAATCTTCAAGGCTGATTCAAAATTATGTGAATAATTATTTAAATGGTAATCCAATTCCCGGTATAGAATATGAATATTCAATGGTAGAAAAATTGCTGCCGAAAATTTCACTTAATGAAGTAAATGAATTAGCATCTCAATATATAACCGGCGAGAACCGGGTTATAATGGTAGGTGCGCCTGAAAAGGAAGGTGTAGAAGTTCCAACAGAAGATGAACTTAAAGAAGCAATTAATAAAGTTGAAAATGAAAAATTAACTGCTTACGAAGATAAAACTTCGAATCTGCCGCTTGTTGAAAAAGTACCGGAAGGTTCAAAAATAGTAAGTGAGACTGAAAACACTGAGATGAACTATACCGAATGGGTGCTTGCAAACGGTGTAAAAGTAATTTTAAAACCTACTGATTTTAAAAATGATGAAATATTGTTCAGAGCATTCAGTCCGGGAGGTAATTCACTTGTTCCTGATAAAGATTTTATCCCGGCTGAAACAGCAAGTGAATTGGTCGATCTTAGCGGCGCGGGTAAATTTGATCTTATTACTCTTCAAAAAATGCTCGCCGGAAAAATTGTTTATGTAAATCCTTTTGTCGGTGAACTTTCCGAAGGTATGAGCGGATCAGCTTCACCCAAAGATATAGAGACAATGTTCCAATTGATTTACTTGTATTTTACTTCTCCCCGTATCGACAGTTCTGCTTACGAAGTTTATAAATCAAGAATTAAGGATATATTGGCTAATAAAAGCTTAAGCCCGGAAAGTGCTTTTCAGGATACGCTTACTGTTACACTAGCTCAATATAATTTAAGACGAAAGCCATGGACAGCAGATATTGTTAATAAAATGGATTTGAAAAAATCTCTGGAAATTTATAAAAACAGATTTGCCGATGCTTCCGATTTTACTTTTGTCTTTGTCGGCAATTTTGATAAAGATAAAATTAAGCCGCTGGTTGAAACTTATTTAGGAGGTTTGCCTTCAATTAACCGGAAAGAGAATTGGAAAAATTTGGAAATAAATCCGCCGGTTGGCGTAATTTCCAAGGAGGTAAAAAAAGGCATCGAACCAAAAAGCACTGTAGATATAACATTTACAGGTCCGTATGAATGGGGCTACCAGAATAATTTTGATTTAAATTCTTTAAGAGATGTGCTTGATATTAAGCTTAGAGAAAATATTAGAGAAGAAAAAGGCGGTACTTACGGTGTTTGGGTTAGTGCAACCGGTCAAAAATATCCCGATCAGGAATACAATATATCTCTAAGATTCGGATGTTCTCCCAAACGCGTGGATGAACTTGAGAAAGCAGTATTTCAAACGATTGACAGCTTAAAGAACATACCGGTTGGAGATATTTATATTACAAAGGTTAAGGAAACGCAGCGGCGTCAAAGAGAAGTTGAGTTAAAAGAAAATAATTTCTGGCTCAACACTATTTGTAAATATAATTTTTATAATATGGATTTATCCGAATTTAATAAAGAAGTTGAAAGAATAAATAATTTCTCTAAAGAAGACATAATGAATACTGCTAAAAAGTACTTCAACATGAAGAATTATGTTAAAGTCGTTCTTTATCCTGAAAATTCTTAATCACTTAATTTTTAAGAATTCGTGTTACCTTTGCCGGTAAGGCGTTTTTTATTTATACAAAGATTTAATTGCATTCAAATTTATTAAAATTAATATGAGCGAATAAATTATCCCTCGGCTTCGCTAAGGATGACAATTTAATCATATTTGTCATGGCAAGCGGAGTCGAACCATAACTAAAGAGTGCAAATTAGAACACCACTAAAGGTTTACATTTATGCTAACAAGAGATTACTTGATGAGGATGATTGATACTTTAGTTAAAGTCCTCGCAAAACTGGTTTTTTTAAAAGATGCGAAGAACTATCCTGAAGCATTAAAGGAATTGGATTCTGTTACTAAAAAGCTTCTCGGTATTGATCGAACGTTTATTAATAATTTATCAAACGAACAATTATTCAATATCATTGACCCGGATAAAAAATTAATTGCACCCAAATCATATCTTCTCGGTGTTGTGTTAAAAGAAGAAGCTGAAATTTATGAACTGCAGGGAGATGAGGATACAAGTGTAAAATTATATCAGAGGTCATTATATATGTTCTTAACAGGAATTGAATCTTCAGAAATATTAATAGAAAATGATCATCCTAAAAAAATTGAAAATGTTATCGATAAATTAAAAGAATATGAAATACCGAGAGAACTTCAGGAAAAACTATTTAGATTTTATGAATTTACGGGCAAATATGATAAAGCTGAAGATATGCTTTACGAAATAATTGAAAAGGATTCAAATTTTGTTAAAGAGGGGATACAATTTTACACAAGACTGCAGAATAAACCTATAAATGATCTTGAAAAAGGCAATCTTCCCGGAAAAGAAGTTGAAGAAGGTCTTGCAAATCTTAAAGAAAAACTAGACGACTCAATATAAAAGATGTGCTTTAAATTAGCTGAGTGGTATAAATAACTTGTTTTTTAAAAAGAGTTTCATATTTTTTTAATGTTGAATGAAATAATCAACAAAATTTAATCTTCGTGTAAAGCGGATAATTCGAGTATAAATATTTAATTTCTTACTTAGCCATGAAAAAATTTATTTTTGTTATTCTATTAATGTTTTCATCAATTCCTTTACTTGCCGAATTAACACCGGGAACTCCGGCTCCCAAGTTTCCTAAAAATGCGATTTGGCTAGGCGGCGGAAGTCATTCTTTTAGTACGGACTTAAAAGGAAAAGTTGTTCTCGTAGATTTTTGGGAATATACATGTATTAATTGTATTAGAACCTTTCCGCATTTAAAAGAATTGTATAAACGTTATCATAAATACGGTTTTGATATTATCGGCGTTCATAAAGGTGAATTCGCGTTCGCTTCAAAAATAAATAATGTAGAAGCTGCCTATAAAAGATTTAAACTTCCTTATCCGGCAATCGCCGATGTTAATGATGTAGTTTGGAATGAATATAACTGCAATACATGGCCGGATTCTTTTCTAATTGATCGCAATGGAATAATCAGACTTGTGCATCAAGGGGAAGGACATTATGCAGAACTTGAAGAAGAAATTCAAAAATTACTTAAGCAAAATCATCCTGAATTAAATTTTTCTAATATAAAAATTACTCCGGACAAGCCATTATTTGGCCCTCAATGCGGCCCTGAATCTGATGAAATTTATATCGGTTATGAGCGCGGTGATTTGTGGGGCGGTAAATTTGCTAATCCACAAGGTTATCATGAGGATAAAACAATAAATTATCGTCCGACAAAAATTAGGGTTGAACGCGGATTTTTTGTTCAAGGTAAATGGCATAACGGCCCGGACGCTTTTACTTCGGTTTCATCTTCATCATCAAAAAATATAGTTTCTTTAGGTATTACTTATTATGGACGCGATGTCTATTCGGTATTAGGTAGAAATGCAAAACATCCGGTCAATATTATAGTAACCAGAGACGGTAAACCCGTGCCGGCTTCCAAACGCGGAAAGGATATTAAAGTCAACAGCAATGGTGAAACTTACATTACAATTGATCAGCCGAGAATGTACTACGTAATTACCAAAGAAAATGAAAAGAAGCATGAATTAAAGTTTTACCCGGAAGATCCCGGAGTAAGCATTTACTCGTTTACATTCGGCAACAAATGTCTGCAGAATTTTGACAGGTTATAAGAGCTTTCAATAAAACAAATTATAAATAAGTTAGCAGTTTTTATAAAAAACAGATATATTATAACAAATAATATCCATTTATAATTTTAACAATTGAAAAAAAATTGAAATCATGAAAAAAATATTTTATATCTTTTTAGCTGTTTCGGCTGTTATATTAGGCGGGTGCACGGTTGTAACTCAAACTACATCTAATAACCAGCAGTACTCAGACCCAACTTTTAATGTTTTGAATGATTACGGCCAGTGGATAGATGTACCGGGATTAGGAACAGTTTGGAGACCTTACGATGAAAATAATTGGCAGCCTTATTATAATGGCCAATGGATATGGACCGATCAAGGCTGGATGTGGCAAAGTAATGAACCATATGGCTGGGTCGTTTATCATTATGGAAACTGGGATTATACAAATGCATATGGCTGGGTGTGGCTGCCAAATTATGTTTGGGAACCGGCCCGTGTTAGATGGTATCATCAAAACGGTTACGTTGGATGGGCGCCAATGCCTCCTCTGGGCACATCTTCTGCTTCAATTATTTATGAAAACAGATATGTAAATAATACATGGGTTTTTGTTTCTGAACAAAATTTTTATGATAAACAAGTGGGGCATTATAGAGCAAGAGATTTTTCACCGGATATGGGAATATTGAGATCAAGAGACGGTGACCGCGGACCTGAATTGAGAAATATTGAAAATGCATCACATAGAAGAATTGAACCGATTAATCCTGTTAGAGAAGAAATGAAAGCCGGCAATAGGAAATTGGTTAGATATAGAGTTCCTGATAATAAATCCGATCAAAGAGAAAAGATAAGAAATAATACAGGCCGGGAAGAACCTGTTAATACAAAACCACCGGCGGAAATTAATCGAAGACCCGAACCAAATAATCCGAATAGAAATGGAAATCAAAATGTTAATCCGCCGGTAAATCGGGAAGAACCGCAGAAATCTAATAATAATGAAAGAGAACGGAACAATAATAATCAAAGAAATACAAACGGCAGAAACGTTAATGAAATAGGAAATGGTCGAAATATTTTTGATAGGGAAAGAAACTCAAATATTAGGCAGCCTTCAAATCCTCCCGAACCTCCAAAACCCGTTGAACCTCCACCAAATGTTAGACCTCCTAAACCTGTTGAGCCTCCGAAAATTGTTGAACCTCCAAAACATAATACTATGCCTAGAGAGCATGTCAATGATAGTGCAAAATCCAAAATAATAAACGGTAGAAATGTAAATAATACCAGACCTGAACCTAAGAAAAATGAATCAAAAAAAGTCGGGAAGAAAAGGACTGAGCCAAAACAATCAAGTAAAGAAATAAAGCAAGAGTTTAAGAAAAAAGAAGAGAAAGCTGTTCAAAAAGAAAAGGCAGCAAAAAACAAAACAAAGAAAGAAGAAAAAAAGAAAGAAAATGCTACAAGATAGAAATATCGATTTTTTAATATTAAAAAATTAAATAATTAAATAATTAAATAATTAATCTTTTAATTTTATAGAAACTAAAATTGAATTATAATTATTTTATTTCCAGCCTTCATTGACGGGGAATTTTTAGCGAGTAACTAAAAATTTATTAAAAGGGATTATTATGAAAAGAAGTATAATCATTTTTTTCTTATCAATTAATATCTTCTCATTAAATGTTAATGCTCAGGATTTTGATCTCTGGAGTAAATCAGATTCTTTAGAAGTCTGCAGCGATTGGAGTTTAGATTTAGGTACAAATCATAACGGAATTAGCATAGGAAATTCTAAAAAGTGTAATGGTCTAAGGTTTAATACAGTCGATTGCGGAATAGAAAAAATAAATGGTATTAATTTTACCTTTTGGACGCCTAAACATAATACTAATTCTGTTATAAATGGAATTGCCTTGGGATTAGCTCCGGAAGCTGGGATTATTAATGGGA
>JBJKQE010000098.1:0-3254 GCA_046705645.1 Ignavibacteriaceae bacterium
GCCGGAACATATTGCTTCCCTTTTACAACTTTAAACATAAAAATTTCCGGTACAAGCGTATAACCGGCAGGCAGTGTAAATTGTCCCTTTTGCATTTCATTTTCAAAAAGTTCCGGTGAAATATAAAAATTTCGCTTATCAATGTTTGTGGCTACCAGGTCAGTCATTATTTTTCTGTAATACGCTTCAAGTATATCCGGATTAAAATTCCCTCCGCTTTCAAACGGGATTAAAGCTTGTAAAAAGGGATTAACATCATCCTTCATATTTTCCAGCAGATCGGGATGATCATTGTTCAATTGATGATAATACCATGATCTTCTCAGCAATTCTTTATCCACAACATTAACATCGGAACGGTAGTGCTCGGCATATTGGAAGTAATAAGAAGGGGAAACAAAATAATCCCATTCATAACTAAATACCACAGAATTTTTTGGGCAATAATTCAATACGCTTTTCGTATAATCTTCAAAAGTATAAACATCGCTTTGATTCACCTTATCATAATTGAAATATAATTGAGTAGCGGCAAAAACAATTATTAAGCTTAGGGAAATTATATAGGGATGTCTTTTTAATTTCAAAAGCGAAAGCAGCTGTACAACTCCGAATACTGCAAAGAACGCCAGCGATATATACGCCAGGATAAAATATGAATCGATATCTTTGATATCGTAGTTAATTGCATATAAAACCGTAAATAAAAAAGTAATTAAAACAAAAATGAAAAATTTTCTGGCTTTGATAAATGAAGCTATCAGCCCGACAAAGCAAATAAAAAGACTTACAATAAATTCACCGGGAAGATTTGAAATAAAATAATTAAACTGCTTTTCCGCTGCTGCAGTTGAAGAAAATAACCATACATGATATTGATCCCCTTCAACGTGTCTTAAAAGCCTGGTTAAATTATCCGGGTTTCCCCAATCCAGAACCGGATTTTGAGAAGCTCTAATCGGGAGATACGAATAAAGTAAAATTAGAACCGGGATAAACACACAAAGCATCAATCCTATTCTTATAAAGCTGATTTTGTTGAATTTGTATTTATCAAAGTAAAGATATGCTATTCCGGGTAATACAAATAAAGTTGTCATATGATTAGAAAATCCCAGCGCCAATATAACCGCAAATAGCATCCAGGGATTGTTAAATTTAATTTTAGCAGGATCATCTTTATATAAATACGCCTTGATTAGAAAAAACAGAATTAAGGTGAACATAAAAATTTGAAGTGAATAAACTTCAACAGACGTGCTTTGAAACCAGAATGTTTTGCTGAAAGCTAATATCAAGCCTCCAAAAACCGCACCTAAATATCTTTTTATTTCAGGTATCTCAACTTTCGGGAGATTATTAATATGCTGATTTTGCTTCCCCTTCTTCTTTTTAAAATCTTTTTTTGATTTCTCGATCAATTTACCCGGTAAAAAACTATTAACATTATCAAGGACGAGCTTAGCAGTATATACAAATACGGCTACTCCCAAACTGCACCAGATAGAGGTCAGCAAATTAAGCTGATATATATTACTTAACGGCAGCGGTAATAAATGAAAGAGATATCCTAAGATTGTAAACAGCGGATATCCTGTTGGATGCGCAATTCCCAAAGTACATTGAACAGCGGCAAGCTCCCCGGAATCAATCTCAACGACTGAGGGAGCAAGTGTGGTTAGATAAATTAGGAATACAAATAACCCTGTTAGTACGGCATAATATTTTTTTAAAAATTTCAATATTTTCTACTGTAAATGTTCTTTAAAAATTGATTGATTAACTTTACAAATGTTATTAAGGTAGTTCTGAAATTTCTTTTTAGAATCAAATCCCAGAAATGTGGAAACCATTAATTCTTTATCTTCACTCGACGGTAAAACTGATAAAGTGCTGTTAAAAATATTCTGTACGGAAAATTCCAAATTCTTTAAAAAATTAAAATTCGATTTTAACTCATTAAGACGTTTAAATTCCAAACTTGATTTTGCTAACTGCTCAATTACTTTATTAACATTTTTTGCTCTGTATTTTAAAAATAGATTTTCACCCGTTAAAATTATAGATTGAATTAAAAACTCAATATCGGATAAACCGCCGGAGCTTTTCTTAATGTTAAATGATTGGGGAATTGAACTGATTATTTTAGGATAAAGTTTTTTTCTCATCTCCATAATTTCTTTTTTTACTAATGCTTTATCCTCATTATTAATTCGTAAATTAATTGATTCTGTTAAACTGTTAAAAATTTTCTTGCTGCCGCATATAAAATTCATTTTGCAGTATGCCTGAAGCTCCCATATCCTGGATCGATTTTGGATGTATTTTGCAAAACCTTTTAAATCCCAAACCAGAATACTGCTTTTACCTTCCGGCCTAAGCCTGCAGTCTACTTCAAAAGGTTTTAAACTTTCCTTTAATTTTAAAAATAAAACCTGGAAATCTTTTTGAATTTCCGGGTAGGAATTTAAATCATTTACGGTAAAAATTAAATCTATATCCGAAGCAAATGTCATTTCTCCCGAACCGAAGCTTCCCAGCGCGGCAATCATAAATTCCCGGTTTAATGATTTCAGTTTTGGATATTCATTGACTTTTATTTGAATTGTTTTTAGAAAATAGGTCTGCAATAAATTTGAGAGTTGAGCGGATGAAATTAATTGTAAAGTGAATTTAACAGTTAGGGCAAAAAGCATTTTCTTTACTTGCAGCCTATCAATATTCTGCCCGCTAAATTTTTCAAATACTTTTCTTGTTATAAAGAATTCACGCAAATCTTCATCTTCTGCAAATAGATCAACGGCTTTCTGGGAAAATTCGCATATATATAAAAACGATTTAAAAAAATTGTTATCGCAAAACTCCTTGTACCAGATAGAAGGAAGTGTTATGGTTTTAATTATCCTTACAAAATTTTGAAGAACCTGATCAGGATTGATTGATTCAGCCAAATATTTATTTAAGCTTTCTTCAATTTTTTGGAATTCATTTATGGAAGCTTTATCGAATTGTTTTTGACCCAATAATCCCTTGCCTTCCCTAAGGTATTGTAAATTTTTTACGGCTTTATTATGGTTTATAAATTTAATATCGGATTGGAATTTATTTTTTAAATTCAAAATATTATTTATGCCCATAACCGAGTTGTAAATCTTATGAATAGATTTCCTGTTAACAGAAACAAAATGCTTAAATGAATTTATGTTTTTAAAATTCAGAAATGCACTTAATTTTTCTAAAATTTCGCCTTCATT
>JBJKQE010000099.1:0-15215 GCA_046705645.1 Ignavibacteriaceae bacterium
CAATAATATGAGGCGTGTTTGCACAGAAGACAATGCAGTCTGCTCCTGCCCTTTCAATGATTTTAGAAATATCGGAAAATTTGCGGGTAAGTTCTCCCCACTCTTTCGGATCTGTAGGAGGATTGAAGTCTGCAAAGTTTACCGAATAAAGGAGAATTTTAGCTGAATTTAGCCCGCCTAGCTTTTTATTAACTTGCTGATTAATTAGCTTATAATAATCAATAGTTGAAACCCATGTTGTCCCGCCGATTAAGCCTAATGTTTTCATTTTGATGCTTAATTGAAAATTGAATAATAATTCCTCTTAATTCTTCTGTGTCTGCTGCAGGCTTTTTAATGTTCGAATTTGTTCGTTTAAAGTTTTTATTTTTGTATCCAATTCCTTTACTCTTGAATCTATTTCATCTTCGTATTTTGCCTTGTCCCAGTAACCTCTTTGTTCAAAATAACCTTTAAAGAGCCAATTATGCTTTAACGCTTCCATATTTTCCGCAAGCCTGGATGCAGCTATTCTTGCATCTTCACTGGTCTTTTGGATATTGACTAAAGTTCCGGCAATTGTAGAATCGTACTTACCGCTAACAAGCAGCTCGCCTAAAACTCCTTTTCCCTGCTTAATATTTTCAACAATATTGTCTATATCTGTAACAACTTTATTTGTATTTGAGACGACATTTTTAACTCCTACTCCGAGTGTATCAAATAATCCTGTTACCCTGCTCAATTCGCTTGTAATATTTTTTAAACTGGAATCTGCTGTTTCCGTAAGGTTGGTTGCGTTGTCGTAAAGTTTTGTATCCGATATAAGCTTGCCGATGGTTCCTTCACCTCTATTTACTTTACCCACTATATCTGCAAGATTTTTTGTCATATCCTTCGTGTATCTCATTATACCTTCAGTTTGAGCGATGATTGCCGTAAATCCCACCGGTTCTTCGGATTGAATATAGCCGCCGTCTTTAACCGGCTCGGCTGTTGAACTGCCAATTTTAAGAACAACAACCTTATTTCCGACAAGACCTTCAGTTTCTATCGTAGCTTTGGTATCGGTACGAATAAATCTTTGTATATCCGTCTGCAGGTTCATATCTACTTCTACGCGGCCGGTTGTATCGTTAACTATAGCTACACTTTTAACAGAACCAACATCAATACCGCTGAGCCTTACAGTTGCACCGCTCCTTAAGCCTTGCACATCCTTAAAATAGGCTTTAACATCAAAAGTGGAACTGAAAAGCGATTCCTTCTGCCCTATCAAAAATATCCCGATTATAAGCAGCGCAATTCCAAGGAAAATAAAAAAACCTAATCTAACTGAAGACATTTTTTTTATCATTAATTACTCCCGTTTTTAGCTTGAATAATCTCACTACTGAAAAAGTCTTGAAGAAAAGGATCTTTTTTAGAAGTTAGATTTTCAAGATTACCTTCATATCTAATTTTTCCGTCTTTAAGAACAACTGCATGTGTTGCAATGATCCTGGCGCAAATCAAATCATGTGTTACAACAATTGAAGTCGTATTCAAATCTTTTTGAAGTTCAATTATCAACTGGCTGATCTCTTTTGTAGTAATAGGATCCAATCCGGTTGTCGGTTCATCGTATAAAATTAATTTAGGTTCTGTTATAATTGTTCTTGCCAGTCCGATCCTCTTCTTCATTCCCCCTGAAAGTTCAGCCGGCATTTTATCTATCGAATCTTCAAGAGAAACTTTTTCAAGTACGGATTTTACTTTTCTTTCTCTTTCCTCTTGGGTAAAATCAAAGTTTCTAACTAAAGGAAATTCAAGATTTTCTCTCACGCTCATTGAATCATAAAGCGCCGCACTTTGGAATAGAAATCCAATTTGTTTTCTTACTTCATTCAACTTTTTCATCGGTAATTTTAAAACATTCTCGCCTTCAATGAATATTTCTCCGGCATCCGGTTCCATTAGTCTAACAATACATTTAAGCAAAACACTTTTACCAGATCCGCTCTTGCCGAAAACTACAACATTTTCACCTTCGTTTATATTAAGGGAAATTTCATCCAGTACAATCTGGTCGTCAAATGCTTTGCTTAAATTTTTAATTTCAACTTCCGCCATAGATCAGCCCCAGAAAAATACGGTAATTTTAACAAGAACCATATCGACTATTAAAATCAGTAAAGAAGAAATTACAACAGAACTTGTTGAAGCTCTTCCGACTCCAACGGTTCCGTTTTCGGTATTATAGCCTTTATAAGTCCCTACAATCCCTACGATGAACCCGAAGAAAAATGTTTTGGCAATTCCGGGAATAATATCCGAAAATTCCAGAGAATGGATAACCGCGTTTGTGTACAGTTCAAAATTTAAATGCTGTGAAAGGAATATTGCAATAAATCCGCCTAAGATAGCAATAAAAATAACATAAATAGTAAGCATCGGCAGGATGATTGTGCATGCTAAAACCCTGGTAACTACAAGGAATTTAAAAGGATGAATTGCCGAAACTTCCATTGCATCAATCTGCTCTGTAACGCGCATAGAGCCTAATTCCGCTCCTATCCCGGAACTGACTCTTCCAGCAAATATTAAAGCTGTAATAACAGGGCCTAATTCACGTACTACGGATAATGCAACCATTCCGGGTAGAAAAGATTCGGCTCCGAACCTTGCCATTACCGGCTGGCTTTGCATTGCCAGCACCAATCCAATTATAAAGCCAGTAACGCTTACAATCGGTAAAGTCTTAACACCGAGTTCATCCATATGTTTTCTTATTTCACTGAATTCGTAAGGGGGAATTAAAACGTTCTTAAAGAATTCAATAGAAAATAAAGTAAGCCCGGTAATCATATTTAAAAATTCGGCAAATCTTTTACCGGCAATGGATACTTCGTCTTTAGTGTCTGATTCCAAGTAGTTTGAATAGATTAATTTTTATAATTCCGTACAAACAAAAGCTTAACCTGTTATAAATTCAAATTTTAAACTTCAATTTGTAAAGGACATTTTTACTTACCGAAAATAATAAAAAATCATGCTCAAAAAAAGTTTTGTTAAAATATCGCTACAAAGGGATAATGTAATTATAACAGATTATCCAGAATTCTAACATAAATTTAAAATTCTAAAAAACATTTCGTATAATATTTTCTTCTCCTTCCCTTCGGGAAGAGTTATGGAACGGGCCTAGATAGACGTCAATTAAATGCATTGATGTAATGATTTATTTCCGGTTTTTGTTTGTATTTAAAAAGAATAGCAACCACATCAAAACGGCAGTCAATTTCAGTTATATTTTTATCATAAAGATAAAGTTCGGCCATTTTTTTTATCTGTTTAATTTTTGATTTGGTTATTGCATATTCCGGAGCACCGAATTCCAGATTGGCCCTTGTTTTTACTTCTATAAAAACGGTATAGCCTGTCTCCGGATCCTTTGCAACAATATCAATCTCTCCTTTGCCGTAATGATAATTTCTATCCAGAATTTCATAACCCTTTTCTTTAAGCATCACTGCAGCAAGATCTTCACCTTCTTTACCGAAATTTTTGGTTTTATCAGTCATAATTAATTACATTAATAGTTGATACCAGAATTGTCCCCATTTAATTATTTCTCCTTTATTTTATAAATGAACTCTCTTCAATTTCATACCGAAAAATTATATCCTCAGTTAAAATCCCTTTTAAAAACGTTTTTCTATGTAAAGGTGAAGGTCCGTATAATTTAACCGCATTTATGTGTTCCCTTGTTGGATAGCCTTTATTCTTTGTCCATAAATACTGCGGAAAGTATTTGCTTAGTCTTTTCATAATTCTGTCACGCGTAACTTTTGCAATAATAGATGAAGCGGCAATTGAAAAAGATTTTGAATCCCCTTTTACAATTGGAATGGTTGGAATTGAAGAATAAAAGGATTTATTTCCGTCAATTAAAATTAAATCAGGGGAAACCTTAAGCCGATTAACAGCTATTGACATAGCCAATAATGAAGCCTGCAGTATATTGATTTTATCGATTTGTCCGTGTGAAACAGCAGCAATTGAGTATGTTAGCGCCCTATCGATAATTTGCGGAAATAAATAATCTCTCTCTTTTTCTGTCAGCTTTTTGGAATCGTTAACTCCTTCAATAAAAGTATCTCGGTCAAATATTACGGCAGCACTAACAACGGGACCGGCAAGAGGACCTCTCCCCGCTTCGTCAACTCCTGCTATAAATTTTATTTCGTCGGACAAGTATGAATTATCAAAATTTTTCATTAGCCTAAAAATATTGCGAGTAATCCGAAAACCATGTTTAATTTTAAAATAAAACTTAACTTATTCAAGTTTTTCCTGGAATCATCACCAACTAAAGACTTAATGAAATATATTAAAATAGGATCGACTAAAGCCAGTATAATTATCAAATACTTGATTCCGTATATATTTAATAGGAAAGGATAAAAAGTAAATAAAATTAACAGAATTGAAAAAATAATAATTATTTTTTTTGAAGCTTTAAAACCAAATTTAAAAGGGAAAGTTTTAACTCCGGTTTTAATGTCGCCTTCAATATCTTCCATATCTTTAATAATCTCTCTAATTAAATTAATAATAAAAGCAAATAAAGCGGGAATAACAGCAGGCTTAATATTTTGAACTGCAGCACCTCCGTACATAAATGCCAAGCCTGTCATAGCAGCAACAACAATATTACCTAATAATATTACTTGTTTTAATTTATAAGAATATAAAAGAAGCAGTATTGAAGCAGAAGTACTTATAATTAAAGCAACATAATTAATATAAGATGAAATAAAAATCCCCATATATGCAAAGATCAAATAAATTATAATTGCTTCATTTTTTTTTAACTCTCCTTTTACAAGAACCCGATCAGGCCGGTTTATTCTATCTATCTCGACATCAAAAATATCATTAATAATATTAGCGGATGCAGATATTAAAACACCTGAAACTGCGGCTAAAATTATTTTGTACAAAAAATAATTCCCTTTAATGCATAATGCTGCGCCGACTATTATTGAAAAGAATGTAATTAATAAATTTAGCGGCCTGCCGATCTTTACCGAAGCTTTTATCTTTTTAATTAATTGCATAATAGGAAATTAAATTTAACTGTCGATGGTGTTAAAATATTAAAATTGATTTACTATGCCAAAATGAATTTTACCGTCTGAAAAGGAATCCCCCTTTGCTAAGGCAAAACTTACACTTAATATACCCAGATTTGTTTCAACATTAAAGCCAATACCGTAGCCGATTCTAAATCCTTCACTTTTCAAAACATTCAATTGAGGATCAGCATTACGTAAAAAATATCCCGTATCTAAAAATGCAAAAGTAAATGTCCTTTGTGTAAGCAGGAGTCTGTATTCAAGATTTGTCCACATAATTCTGTTCCCAAGGAACTGGTCTTCGGCATACCCTCTGAGGGTGCTCGCTCCTCCGAGCCGGAATAAATCGCTGATTTCAAAAAATGATCCGCGAAGCTCCCGTCCATGCAGACCTAATGCAATAACTTGTCTATTAAATAATTGATAATAACCGCTAAGATCGATAGTAAATCTTTGCAGGTTAACATTAGTTGAAATTGCCGGTGTAATAAATTGCTGGGGACCGTAAATCTTTTTCCTGCTATAAGAATATGAATTCAAAAATAAAAACCCTTCGGTGGGAGAATAAGGATCGTCCCTTGTATCAACCTTTATATTAACACCGCTGGTAACTGAATTGGAATTAAATACGGTAAAAATCTGGTTTGTAAGCTGGGTTGGAATGACGGTTTCAGTTGAAATGAAAACGGAAGCAGAAATATTATCTGTTGCTAAATATTCCAGTGTTCCTTGAAATGTTCTTTGGACATAAGAGCTATCCTGTTTCCTTTGTACCATACTTCCTATAAAATTAAAAGGATAATTGAAAAGCCAGGGTTCCAAATATTTAAGCTCTAAATCCTGGGAATATTTGTTATATTGCTGCCACTTAATGGAAGCGGCTCTGCCTGTTCCGAAAAGATTTTGCAAAGAAATATTAACTAGTCCTGTAAGATATCCTCCCTGGTTTTGCCCTGTTGACGGAATATATCCTACAACGCCGTCGAAATTATTTGTTTGCCTTTCTTTTACTCTTATTCTCAGAATGCCCTGGTTTTTTGAGTTTAGAAAAAATTCAGGCGGAGTAACGGGTTCAAAAAAGCCGAGCATGTTCAATCTTTTTGGTAATTCATCAATCAGTTTTTGTGAATATTCCTGACCAGGCTTCAATCTAAGCTCGCGGGTAATTACATAATCCTTTGTGGATTTGTTTCCCTCAATTTCTATTTTATCGATCTTACTGTAAATCCCTTTTTTAAATTGCAAATAAACATCCGCATCAAATTCTTTTGAAACCGAGTCGGTATAAAAATAAATCGATGATATAACAATTTTTGCAAAAGGATAACCGTTGTTTTCATAAAAAGTTAAAGCGTTGGTAATATCATCTTCCAGTTCAAACTTATTAAAAATTTGTCCATGCATATATTCAAACATCGGAAGAATTTTACTTTTAAAGGATGAATCCACACCTAAAAAATTTAAATTATTTATGAATGTCGGTGTGCCTTCGGTAATTGAAATCTTAAGATCAACCTTTTGAGTATCCGATGAGGTAATAAGTTCTGTGCCATTGAATATACTGTGCAGATATCCTCTTTGTGCAAGCTGGAAAGCCAGACGGGATTTAACCATATCGATAATTCCGCGGTTAACTTTTAAGCCGGCATTAATTCCCGCCCATCCAATTATCTCACTGGATGAAAAAACTTTATTGCCTTCTACATTAATTGATTTAACAATCTGAGAAAAATTTTGTGAAGCAGCCAAAATTATGAAAATAAATATATATTTATTGAGGAGTGACATCTATAGTTTTCATCTTTTTCCCGGTTGATGATATTTTTACAAGCGGTTTGATTTTTTCTGCCTCGGTAAGTTTAACATTGCATACTTCATAACTTTTTGCATTGCAAATACCAAGGGCGGAAGAAAATGAAAGACATTCTTCAAATGTTAGGTTGTTATGCCACGAATATGATATGCCCGCTACAAAATCGTCACCGCTGCCGGTTGCATCATAAATATCAATTGCCGGATTTTCAACTTTATAATGATATTCAAAATTAGAGGCGAATGTAACTCCATCACCATCAGTAAGAAAAGACTGTTTTATATTCTTGCCGTACAATTGATCTAAAAAATCCAATTTATCTTTTTCATTATTTAATACGATATTCAAAGACTTTTGTAATTCCTGAATGTTATTGTGCAAAATTGTCGGCGAACTTTCAATACATTTAGCAAGGTGTGAACCGTAAGTATCACAGATTGAAATTTTGTCATATTTATTAGCCAGTTGAATTCCGTAAGGGAAAATTGAATCTGCTTCTTCACAAGGGGAACTTCCCGCAAATACAACAATCTCGCAATTCTCAATCATCTTCTCCAGTTTATTCTTAAATTCTTCAACTTCAATTAATGAGATTTTTGGATTTAAACTGAAAAATGTAGACACTTTTCTTTTTGATTCATCAACTGCAATAAATGCCTCGCGAGTTTCTTCATGCATTTTAATGAATGAAAACTTTATTCCTTCCTTTAAAAGAACCTCTTTAAGTATTTTTCCGTTATTTCCGCCTAAAAAGGTAAAAGCAAAATTTTCTATATTAAGAATATTTAACTGCCTGCTTACATTTATTCCCTTACCGCCTGCTTTAAGTTCTCTCAGTCCGCTCCTATTTTCATTCTCAAAAATTATTTGCTTAAAAACTAGTCTTCTCTCAAGCAAAGGATTTAAAGTGATGGTTAAAATCATAATTAATTAAAATAAATCCATAAAAAATGTACAGCACATATTTTATTTACTTAAACAAATTTCACCTTCGAAACTTGTAAAGGTCTCCGGTTAAAGGAGTAGTTAAACGATAATCTCCGAAGCCTGTATAATCGACAAAAACTAAACTTTGATTTAAATAATAATAGTCCCACACCTCGTAAGGTTTTGAGTCTAATTCGAAAGGATGGCGGTCTACATTATCGGGAGGCCCCAAAATAATAAATACCATTCCGCGATCGGTCTTCCATCCAGCTATATAGCTGGAAAAATGAGCATTAACAAAAGCAACACGGCCGTAATATTCATCAAAAACTTCATTATCTTCTGTCTCAGGTGTGGGGTCTTCTTTTTTCCAAAATAGCATGAAGCGTTTTAATTTCTCCTCTTTGGTCTTTGCATCCTTAATATGATCAATTTCTTGTGTTGAAGCAATATACACCATTTGATTTATTGCCTTATCCAGATCAGTTATGCTTGCCGGAATTCCTATCCATCTAGAGAAAAATTGTTTTTCAATGGAGGCAGTTAAATTATTTACTGTGTCTTTTACTTTTACAAATAAATTATAATAACCCAGACTAAAGCTGCTGTCTCTTATAGTGTGGAAAATCTGTGTCCGTCCGTTATTAACATTTTTATAGTCTGTTTCCGAATAAATCTTATTTTTTTTATCATCAAAAACCGCATACTCAATTTTTAAATTTCTGACAGTATCCGTATAAATTTCAAAAAACAATGGTAATCCGTCTCTTTGTGTAGCAACATTGCATGAAACATTTGGGATAATTTTACTTTTACCTTCTTCTTCCGTTCTTTTAGAAATAAGCATCATATCGCTAACTGAAAAACCGGGCGACAGGTTGCGCACTGTTATCTTATCTTCTCTTGGTGTTTCATTTGAAGATTCTTCATCGCTTATAGAACTTCGGACTAAATATTCATTCGGCTGAAGATAAAACGATTTGACGTTTAAGCTGTACAAATCTTTAGATACGGTTTCATCATAAGTTTTAACATCTACTTTTTCATTCCATGTCTTTTCAGAAATCAATTTGTCTTTATTGCTGTCAAAGATTGAAACCGTTAATGAATAATTTCCGACAAACCCTTTATCTCCTTTAACAAACTGGATGGATGAGTAAGGCACTTGAATAAAAACATCGAGCCGGGTAGTATTTTTTTTGCCGGAAGAAAAATCCAAAAGGTCTTCGTAAAATTTAGGTTCTTTGTTGTAATTACCGAGCTTACCGGCATCTTCAAACTGGGCATTTGCAGATGAGAAGCTCAAAAACAGAATAAAACCAAATAATATAAAGATTTTCATTTTTACCTCCGGTTTATTTCCGGTTATTAATTACCTTGCCGAATAAATCGTACTCGTCAAAGTCATAAACCTTAACATTATAAAAATTTCCTAAATGAATAGGAACACCGTTAAGAGGTATTAAGATTTCTCCGTCAACTTCCGGTGCATCTCTGTATGTGCGTCCGACAAAAAAGTTTCCCTCAGTTCTTTCTATTAGCACTTTCAATTTTTTCCCCAACAAACTCTTATTTTTCTCAAGAGAAATTTCTCTCTGAATTTCCATTAATATTTCTTTTCTCTTTTGCTTAACACTTTCCGGGACAGGATCACCTAAAATATAACTTGAAGTATTTTCTTCCATTGAAAATGTAAATATGCCGATTTTATCAAATTTAATTTCACGAACAAAATTACACAACTCTTCAAATTCTTTTTCTGTTTCATTAGGATAACCGACAATAAATGTGGTTCTCAATGTAATATCCGGTATTTTTTCTCTTAGTTTGAATAATAATTCTTTTGTCCTTTTTGAAGTTACACCCCTTCTCATTGATTTTAAGATATCATCCGAAATATGCTGCAATGGCATGTCAATATAATTACATATTTTAGGATTATCTGCTATAGCATCCACTAATTCATCCGGGAATTTTGAAGGATAAGCATACATTAATCTAATCCATTCGATACCTTTTACTTTGCTTAATTTATTTAAAAGCTCGGCAATCGTTCGTTTGTTATAAATATCTATACCGTAATCTGTTGTATCCTGCGCTATAACAACCAGTTCTTTTGTATTATTCCCGGCAAGAAATTCCGTCTCTTTAACTAAATCCTCAATTGGTTTCGATTTATGTTTACCTCTCATTAAGGGTATTGCGCAAAATGAGCACGGGTGATCGCAGCCTTCCGAGATTTTAAGATATGCCGTATGTGAAGGTGTTGTAAGAACCCTTTCTCCTAAAAGATCATATTTTAATTCCCCTCCAAGTGATTTTAAAATACCTTCATACTTTTCTGTTCCAAAATATGCATCTACTTCGGGAATTTCCTTAGCCAGATCATCCATATATCTTTCGGAAAGGCAGCCGGCAACAATTACCTTTTTTATTTTTCCTTCGTGTTTCAATGCAACAGCATTCAATATAGTATCAACGGATTCCTTTTTAGCAGCTTCAATAAAACCGCATGTATTTATAATTACCGTTTCGGCGCTATTCGGGTTATCAATTAAATTTATATTATTTAATTTTAATTGATTCATCAATCTCTCGGAATCCACAGTATTCTTTGCACATCCTAGGGTAATTACACTAACTTTATCTTTATTTCTCATTATAAATTTTCTACCGGTTTCAAAATTATTTAGCAAAGTATTTTAGGTACATTAAAATTAATGGCGCAGTATATAATAATGAATCAAACCTGTCGAATATTCCGCCGTGCCCGGGTATTAATCCGGATGAATCTTTTACTCCAGCATCTCTTTTAAATAATGATTCTATTAGATCTCCGATCTGACCGAAAATCCCGATTATTATCCCGATAGAAAAAACGGATTTCCATGTTAAGAAATTTACTATTGACATTTTAGCCAAGATCATCGAAATGAGGGCAAAAATAAAGCCAAAAATTGCTCCTTCCCAGCTTTTTTTAGGACTTACGCGCGGAAAGAGTTTATGTTTACCAAAAGCAGTTCCTCCAAAAAATGCAGCGGAATCGCAAATCCAAATTGTAGCGAACATTGATATTATTATATAACCGCCTCTCAAATACAAACTATTATTGTGCGGATAATATTCCCTTATCCCGATTAAAGATCCTGCAAATAATCCGATGTAAAAAATGCCTAATAAAGTAACCCCTACATTAAATATAGCCGAATTTTTATTTCGAAAAAGTTCTACTAATGTTAAAACTGCAATTAATATGAGTAAAAACGAATATGTTTCGAATAAAAAATTAAATTGATTAAGCAGTATAAAAAATACCGCTAAAAGCCCTATCCAGATATTTACTGAAGCTCCCTTTTTTTTAGCCAGCATGGAAAATTCATAATAGGATGCAAGACCAATCAATACTACAAATATGAAAAAATAAATATCACCGTAATAACATGCGGCAATAATAAGGGGAATTGCTATAATTGATACTAATACACGCTTAGCTGTATTACCAATTACCATTATTATTCTTCCTCATCCGTTGATTGATTTTTTATTTGCTCGATAAAATTAAGTGCATTCTGTACGTCTTCTTTATGCACTAATAATTTTACGACCGAAAAATCGCCGGGTGCGGGAAAATTTCTATCCTTTTGTGAAAGCATTGTAGCGGGAATACCCGCGCCTTCCAAATTATCTCTCAGCATTTCGATTTCATATTCCTGACCGGAAGTATAGACCACTTCCCAATTTTCTTCAGTCCAATCTTCCGGTTTAATAAAATATTGATCGCCTACCAGGGCTTTTCCGCAATCCGGACAAATGGTCACTCCTTCTACATATTCATATTCGCAATTCGGACATACAGGCATAACTCCTCCTTAAACTTTTACTCTTGAAGAATAATATTTATTAATAATATAAATAACTCCAACGAGCAGTACAATTAAAATCAACAGCATCATAGCCGATTGGCCTAAGTTAAAGCCTTTATCTACTGTTGAGTTTATAACATTATCATCACCATAAATAAAATAAAATATAATTGCAACAAAATTATTAAAGAAATGTAAGGACATCGGTACAAAAATTGAGTTGCTTTTATATGCCGCATACCCCAAATAAAAACCCAATGCTATAAGCGGTATTAATGCATATGGATTAAAATGATATAAACCGAAAAAAATTGCTGTAATTAAAGCGGCCCAAATAGGCTTAACTTTAAATTCAAAACTTTTTTGAATATAGCCTCTGAACATTACTTCCTCGCAAACAGCCGGAACAACTGATACAACAATTATAACCAGCAGAACTTCAAGCACATTATGTGCTGATAATAAATTCCCATAAGTTTTATCGACCATGTCATTTAACTTATCCAGAAGCGATTTTGCATGATGAATAAATGGGGAACTTGAAGCCCATATATTAATAAAATAATTTTGAATTGAAAGATAATATTGGGAAAGCGGTATGAAGATTACAATTCCTAATATAAATAATAGAATCTCTTCCCATTTAGGAAACTTAAACCGTATAATTTCGGTAACATCTTCATAAAAAAACTTAGCAAAAACCAATGCAGGTAGCAGAATAAACAGTATTTGTCCCGCCATGGTCATTAATCTCATACTATTAACCGGAGCTTCTTGGAGATTAAGACCAAAGATTAATATAGTTAACAGCCCACCTACAAACTGATAAAGGACAAATCCTCCGAATAATCCAATAAATGCCGCCGCAATTGGTGAAATCTTCGGTTGGATTTTATAACTGTTAAAATTTCCGCCTGATTCATTGGTTTCAGGTTCTTGAATATCGGGCTTATTATTAAATTCGTCCATAAGTAATTTCAAAATATAAAAAAGAGAAAATATTTCCTATTGAAAACCTGAGATGATTAAGTATCCGATCTATAAATGAATTGATATATGAAGACAATTCCAATTAATTTATCGTTTTATTGATATTCCCAAAGGGGTAAATTTGTGATTGGAGTCTAATTGAAAAAGCAATTATCAACTTTAAGGGTTTACTTTTGATGTTATTGGACCTGCTAGACCTTGGTAATGGGTCAGCACAGCATCAATTGATCCGATTACAACTTTTGTTTTTACTTTAATGGGAATTTTTAAATTATCATCCGAAAGCCAGATAAAAATACTACCCTCGCTTTTAAACAAACCGCCTTTAACAATAATAGGCTCTACTACAATACAATTAAATGTTCCTGCCGGAACGGAAGCCTGTTCTTTTCCCAAATACTTTACATCCAGGTTATAAACAGTATCTTTATAAAAGTTTTCCAGGTGAATAAAATCACCGACCTTTAAATGAGAAAAATCCAATGTTCTTGCGTAATAGAATGCAGATACGATATCATTTACGTAACGTGGAATCTTGTATTCACCGCCGCTGGTTTTTGCTCTTCCATTCCGCTGATCAAAGAATGCGGAGAAATCCCTGCTGAAACTTCCTTCTCTAATATGCTGTTCGAATCTCCATGGAAATATTCCTTCTTCATCCACAAAAGTTTCATAGTGATCTCTTACTTTATATATCCAATCAAAGCTGGGAACAGAGTTTACATCGAAAGTAATTTCATATACATTTCTTCCGACAATCCTTCTCATCCTCGGAATTGCCATCGTGGCTACTCCGGCAGTAACAAATCCGTACTTTACATCAAAAGTTAGTTTTTCTCCTACTTTAAATGCTTTATTGTCAATTTTTCTAAATTCAATTTTATTACTGCTCTGGCTAAAAAGTAAAGGAGTTATAATTCCCAAAAGAATACAAAGGAATAAAAATTTTTTAGTCATTAAATTCTCCGTTTAAAAGAATATCATTATAAATTTTATCAATTTGGCTAAATACATTATCAATATTAATACTATTCATGCAATTCAAACTTTCGCATTGTTCCCTTGTACAACCGGAACAATTTATTTCAGGAACAAAGATACTTCTTTTATTTGTATATGGCCCCCATCTTTGAGGAGAACATGATAAAATTTTCGGATAAAAACCGATAATATATTTTCCGAGTGCTGCGGCAATATGAATAGGACCCGTGGAATTTGAAATAAAGATCGACGATTTATTAATTAAAGCAATTAATTCAGATAGGTTAAATTCTCCGGCAAAATTTTTAATTGCTTCATTTAGCTTTAATTCCTCACAAATTCCTTTCTCAGATTCATATCCGGTAATTATTATCGTAGCATTTAATTTTTCATACAGCAATTTAACCAATTCTTTGAATTTATAAAGCGGCAGATCTATTGCACTACCTCCGCTTCCGGGATGAACAATTATAATGGGTTTATTTCTTGTTACACTATTGCTTAAAAGAACTTTCTCAACAAATTTTTCACTTTCGGCGGAAGGTTTCAAATTGAACTTTACCGAACCAGGTTTAATACTTTCCTTAATTCCGAAAGTAGAAAGTAAATCCAAATTAAATTCAAGTTCATGCTTTTCGGCATATTTTCTGTGTTCGAAAACTTTACGGTTAAAAAGGAAGGAATACCATCGATAGCCTGTTCCAATCCTGACTTTAATCCCGGTTAAATATATAATTAATGCTGTGATAAATTTGGGAGAAACTATAATAGCAGAATCAAAATTATGTTTTGCTATTTCTTTAACGTTCTCTTTCAAAAGGATTTTGTTTTGTTCTTCCTTTATAATTATAATATTATCAACATAAGGATGATTTTCAACTATGGATTTTGTGTAATTTTTTAATAGAAATGTTATCCTGCATTCCGGGAAACTTTTTTTTATGATATTAGCGATCGGTAAAGAAAGTACCACATCTCCTATTCTGTCTGTTCTGACAATCAAGATATTTTTAGGCTTAATCATCTTTTAGATACATAAGGATTATCTTTAATATAAAAACGCCAGGGTAAATCAACCGATTTTTTTATGCCGATTCTTTTAGTATTTATTATATTATTTTCTTTAATATCCGGTGCATCCAATAAATAAATTATATTCCCCGTCAAATCCAGTCCGTAATGATCTTTATTAATTGACATTGCCTGGCAAATTTTACCAGGTCCGTTTGTTAAATTATATTTTTCTTTTTCATTTACCAAATTTCTATTCAATCGGTTTTTAACCATAATGTCTTCACCTTTAATAGGTTCAATTGCTCTAATAAGTACAGCTGTACCTTGACCGGCTTTTCCGGTAACAACATTACAGCAAAAATGCGCACCATAAGTAAAATAGACATAAAAAAAACCGCCTTTACCAAACATTATTTCATTACGTTTTGTTTTCCCGATAAAAGTATGAGCAGCTTCATCAATTGAGCCATCGTAAGCTTCTACCTCCACTATCTTGCCGGATAAAATACGTCCCTTGTCCTTTTTCAC
>JBJKQE010000100.1:0-2809 GCA_046705645.1 Ignavibacteriaceae bacterium
TAAAAATCCCAATTAATATAATAAAGAGTAAAATCACCTCCGTATCTCAAATAAAATGGCTCTTTAGGATCATCGATAAATAATTGTGTTGATTTAACCGGCTTCAACTCCACCTTCTCCTTTATTATTACTTGAGAAAATGTTAAACTAAACGTACTTATCAGCAATAGGAAAATAATAGAAATAGTTCTCCTCATTTCGCCCCTCGTTTTATTTTTATAAGAATGTCTTATTCTTAATTTATAGGAATAAATTGTATGGTATCTCCGCCTGTCTCCGCCTTTTCATACTTTATCTCAGTCTCCCCTTTGCAGCTTTTTATTAATCCAGGATTTGTTTTGCTGAAAGGACTGAAAATTTTAAAACCAAGGTTTAAATAATTTTTTTTAAAGTCAAGTAAACAAGTAATATTTTAAAAAATATTTTTATTAAAATTTTATAATCAGCATTAAAATATATTTGGCATCACTTAATCTGTTGGCTTTATTACAAGCTAAATCTTATTTTACATCGGCGATAAAATCTTTTTATTGATAACTCTTATCAAAATTCTAATAATTAAAAAAATACCAAGGCATACAAATGAATGAGGTAGAGCAGCTAGCCGACCAATTAAAAAAAGCATTTGAGGGCGGTGCATGGCACGGGCCGTCAGTTAAAGAAGCATTAATGAACATTACCTCTGCTAAAGCCAATGCCAGGCCAATAAAACAAGTTCACACTATCTGGGAACTTGTCCTACATATTACTGCATGGCATGACGCAGTAAGAAAAAGATTAACCGGTTTAACAGTAAACTTAAGCAATGAAGAAGATTGGCCTGCGGTAAATAATGTAAGCGAATTTGCATGGACAACTGCAATTGAAAATCTTGGGAAGAGTATGAATAATTTGCTTAAAACACTTTCATTTTTTGATGCCGGTAAATTATATGATAATATTTCAGGGTTAAACTATTCAAATTATTTTTTAATCAGCGGGCTAATCCAGCACGATGTTTACCATGCCGGTCAAATTTCATTATTAAAAAAGGCAATTAGCTGAAAAGTTATTGAGGATTGTTTTTGAACGAAGAAAGGTAAAATAGAATTTGCGTAAAAAAAGCTTCGAAATAATTATAGGCTTTTCTTTATTTGTATTACTTCTCCATTTATTTTCCAATGCATTCGCTCATTACGGAATCTTTAGAGATGAACTTTATTACATTGCATGCAGCAAACATCTAGCTGCAGGTTATGTAGATCAGCCTCCGCTTTCAAGCTTAATACTCTTTGGCGTAACTCATTTTTTAGGCGATTCTATTTTTGCAATTAGACTGCTGCCGGCAATTGTCTCAGCATTAACCGTTTTTATTACGGGTTTAATTGTGCGCAAGCTTAAGGGGAAATTGTATGCAATTACAATTGCATGTTTGTCCGTTTCCTTAGCTCCGCAGTTCCTGGGAACTTGTACAATTTTCTCGATGAATTCATTCGATTGGCTGTTCTGGGCATTGGCTTCGTACATTGTAATTTTAATTGTATCTTCAAAAAATCAGAAACTCTGGATTTTGCTCGGACTAACTCTCGGTTTCGGACTACTGAACAAAATTGATATTTTATGGTTCGGTGCGAGTTTATTTATCGGATTGCTTTTAACTCCTCAGAGGAAACATCTTAAAACAATCTGGCCTTACATTGCAGGCATAATAGCTCTTCTAATGTTTAGTCCTTATGTATATTGGAATATTACACATGACTTTGCAACTCTTCAATTTATTCATAATGCATCCACGTTAAAATATTCTTCGCAAAATCCCGGAACATTATTATCGGGAATATTATTAAGCATGAACCCGTTTTCAGTCTTCGTTTGGCTCGCCGGTATCTATTATTTCTTCTTTGATAAGGACGGAAAAACATTTCGTATTGCCGGATACATATTCTTAATAACATTAGTAATTTTAATAATAAACTGGCATACAAAAGCTGAATATTTAGCGCCTATTTTTCCTCTCCTTTATGCAGGCGGCGGAATAATTTTTGAAAAATTAATTGAATATCCGAAGCTTGCCAAAATAAAAATAACATTACCGGCAGTAATTGCATTTACCGGGTTGCTGATGATTCCCTTAGCGCTGCCTATACTGCCTGCTCAAACCTTCATAGGTTACACGCATATAATCGGGTTTTCCCCAAAATCTAATGAAGAACATAAGCTGGAAGGGCTTCCGCAGTTTTATGCCGATATGTTCGGCTGGGAAAATATGGCCGCTACCGTCGCTAAAGTATATAACTCGTTTCCGCCTGAAGAGCAAATAAACACAATTGTATTTGCACAAAACTACGGTGAAGCCGGTGCAATTGATTATTATAGAGATAAATTTAATTTACCTCGTGTCTTATCCGGGCACAATAACTATTGGTATTGGGGAGCGGCCGATACTAATTTTACAACAGTTATCGTAATCGGCAGCAGTAAGGAAGATCTTCTTAAAATTTGTAATTCTGTTATACAGGCAGCAGTTATTAAAAGCAAATATGCAATTCCCTACGAAAACAATTTACCGGTTTTTATTTGCAGTAAGTTTAAACTGCCTTTTAATGTTTTATATCAAAAAATTAGATTTTTTATTTAACTGATATTTATATCTAAGGTCATTTTCTTTTTAACATCAATGCAAAATAATAAATTTTAAAAGTCCTTTCCTTTGGAATTACAGTTACGCGGGAAAGTCTGGATTAAACCATATGGTAAAAGCAATATTTTGGGATAATGACGGCGTACTTGTCGATACGGAAACCCTTTATTATCAAGCATGCAAAGAAAC
>JBJKQE010000101.1:0-19016 GCA_046705645.1 Ignavibacteriaceae bacterium
AATTCCGAAGAACTGACATCATTTGAAGAATACGTTTCCAGATTTAAGAAAGATCAGAAGGAAATATATTATGCCTTCGGAAGCAGCCGAGAAGCAATTGATCAGGATCCGCATCTAGAAATTTTTATAGTCAAAGGACTTGAAGTATTTTATTTATATGATGCTCTTGATGAATTTGTTCTCAGCTCCATTAGAAAATTCAAGGATTTTGAATTAAAATCTGTGGATACTGTGGATTTGAAAAATCTTGATAAATTCAAAGAAGTTGATGAGAAAAAAGAAAATGTTCAAGAACTAAATAAAGACGATGAAAAGCATTTCGACAGTTTATTATCAAAGATAAAAGATATATTGGGAGACCGAGTAACTGAAGTAAAAGAGTCGAAACGTTTATCCGGAAGCCCGGCAGTATTGGTTAACCCCGATGATTCCATGTCGTCATCTATGCAAAAGGTGTTAAGGATGACAAATAAAGACATGGGAGTACAAAAGAAAATCTTCGAGGTTAATAAAGATCATAAATTAATCCGAAACTTATTGAAAATTTTTAAAGTTAACTCAGACGATGAGTACATTAATAATGTGGTTGAAGAATTATTTGAGTCTGCTCTTCTTTTAGATGGAAGTTTAACGGATCCGCATAAGCTTGTTACAAGATTAAATAAAATGCTAGAGCAGTCAAGCGATTGGTACACGGAGATCAAAAAAATTTAAATGTATGTTGATAAACATTTACCAAATTATGGTAAAAATAGATGCGATATGAAAGGATGTGATTTTAATGGCATTTAATTTTAGCAGGTTAACTGTTAAAGCTCAAGAGATAGTTCAAAATGCTCTCGAGATTACGCAAAGTTATAATAATCAAATATTAGAACCTGAACATATATTAGCAGCTTTAATCCAGGAAAGCGGCAATGTTGCTGATACCATTCTTCAAAAAACAGGCGGCAATGTAAATAGACTTAAGCTTAAAGCAAACGAACTGCTTGAGCGCCTGCCTAAAGTAAGCGGGGCAGGAATTAGCAATCAGCAAATGTCTAGCTCTACGGCTAAACTTTTCGATTTAGCTGGTGAAGAAGCAAAAAATTTAAAAGATGAATATGTCTCAACCGAACATATTTTACTTGCACTATCATCAATTGAAGGCCAAGCGGGGCAGCTATTGAGGGATAACGGTGCTTCCCACGATGCAATTCTTGTCGCTTTAAAAGATGTTAGAGGCAATCAAAGAGTTACTTCGCAAAACCCGGAAGATACATATCAAGCTTTAAAGAAATACGGAAGAGATTTAAATGAACTAGCTAAAACTGGAAAACTAGATCCGGTAATCGGAAGAGATGAAGAAATAAGAAGAGTACTTCAAGTACTTTCAAGACGGACAAAAAATAATCCAGTTTTAATAGGTGAGCCGGGAGTAGGTAAGACGGCAATTGCTGAAGGGATTGCTCATAGAATTATTTCAGGCGACGTTCCTGAAAATTTAAAGACGAAAAAAATTGTCGCACTGGATATAGGTGCATTAATTGCAGGCACTCAATTTAGAGGTCAGTTTGAAGAAAGGATGAAAGCTGTTCTAAAAGAAGTTCAGGATGCAAACGGTGAAATAATTCTCTTTATTGATGAACTGCATACACTTGTGGGTGCAGGTTCAGTTCAGGGTTCCATGGATGCGGCAAATATTTTAAAACCGGCTCTTTCCCGCGGTGAACTTCATGCAATAGGAGCTACGACTTTAAATGAATATAAAAAATATATTGAAAAAGATGCCGCGTTGGAAAGAAGATTTCAGCCGGTTCTTGTTTCCGAGCCGTCCGAAGAAGATACAATATCAATTCTTAGAGGTTTAAAAGAACGATACGAAGTTCATCACGGTGTAAGAATAACCGACGGCGCAATTATCGCTGCGGCACAGCTTTCAAAAAGATATATAACCGATAGATTTTTGCCGGATAAGGCTATTGATTTGATTGATGAAGCTGCATCAAAGATAAGAATTGAAATTGATTCTATGCCCGAAGAATTAGATGTGGTTGAAAGAAAAATTAAGCAGCTTGAAATTGAAAGAGAAGCATTAAAACGGGAAAAAGATGAAACTTCAAAAAACAGACTCGAAGAATTAAAGAAAGAATTGAGTGGCCTGGAAGAGGAAAGAAATCAATTTAAAATGCATTGGGGGTTGGAAAAAGAAAAGATTCAAAAAATAAGAGAGATGAAAAGTGAAATTGAGAATGCAAAATCCCAGGCTGAAAAATTTGAGCGGGAAGGTGACCTTGGAAAAGTAGCAGAATTACGATACGGAAAAATTGCAACTCTTGAAAAACAGCTGAAAGAAGAATCAAAAGAATTGTCCACAATTCAAAAAGATAAGAAAATGCTGAAGGAAGAAGTTCATGCGGAAGATATTGCGGAAGTTGTTGCTAAGTGGACAGGCATCCCGGTAAGTAAGATGCTGGAAAGTGAAAGGACAAAATTACTAAAGCTTGAAGACGAACTGCATAAAAGGATTGTCGGTCAGGATGAAGCTGTGTATGCAGTTGCAAATGCAATTAGGAGATCAAGAACAGGACTACAGGATGTTAACCGTCCTCTCGGATCATTCATTTTCTTGGGCACAACAGGCGTTGGCAAAACAGAATTAGCGCGTGCTCTTGCAGAATTTCTTTTTGATGATGAACATGCAATGGTTAGAATCGATATGTCCGAATATATGGAGAAGTTTTCGGTATCAAGATTAATTGGTGCTCCTCCGGGATATGTCGGTTACGAAGAAGGTGGTCAACTAACCGAAGCAGTAAGAAGAAGACCGTATTCAGTTGTTTTGCTTGATGAAATTGAAAAGGCTCATCCTGATGTATTTAATATTTTACTTCAAGTTCTAGATGACGGCAGATTAACCGATAATCAGGGTAGAACTGTAAACTTTAAGAATACTATAATTATTATGACATCAAACCTCGGTTCTCAATTGATTCAGGAAAAACTTGAAAAAACCGATGACGATAATATTGAAAATGCACTTGGCGAACTCAGACATCAATTAACCGATCTTTTAAGAAAGACAATTCGTCCCGAATTCTTAAACAGAATAGACGAAGTAGTACTTTTCAAAACATTAACAAGAAAAGAACTGAGACAAATTGTTGATATACAAATAAGCAATGTTCAAAAAATGTTGAAGCAAAAAGATATTACTCTTGAAGTTGATGATGAATCAAAAAACTGGCTGGCAAAGCTTGGTTATGATGTAACATATGGTGCAAGACCATTGAAGCGGACAATACAAAGACATCTTGTAAATCCTTTATCCCAGGAATTACTTGCAGGAAATTTTGTTGACGGAGATAAAATTTCTGTTACTCTCGGGAATAAAGGACAACTGGAATTTAAAAATGAATTAGTTGGCGCCGGATAAATAATAAACTCATTCAATAAACATCTTAATCATAATCTTGTTCTTAGTCTACTTAAGATAAAAGTAAGATCGAGTGCAAGATTAATAATTTCCTTAAATAGCGATATAAAACCCAGATTACTTCAGATAAAAGTGAGGCATGTATGAACGAAATAGATTTTTTATTAAATAGAAGTGATGTTAAGGCGGAACAAGATTTTTATCCCAGAGAAAATCTTGATGATAACATTTTAGATGCATATTCATTAGCTGTAACCAATGCCGCAGAAATAGTTAGTCCGGCAGTTGTAAATATTAATACTTTTATGGAAAGAAGCGGGGGTCAATTAACAAAAGGAGGCAGCGGATCAGGATTTATATTTACACCAGATGGATTTATACTTACAAACAGTCATGTAATACAAAAAGCTAAAGGGATTGAAGTTGTATTATCCGATGGCAGAAAATTTATTGCCGATTTAATCGGTGATGACCCTGATACAGATCTTGCAGTTATTAGGATTGAATCACCGGGTATAACTCCTGTTAAGTTTGGTGATTCGGCAAAAATTAAGCCCGGACAGCTTGTTATTGCAATAGGCAATCCTTATGGATTTCAAACAACGGTTACTGCGGGAGTTGTAAGTGCTCTCGGCAGATCTTTAAGAACTGCTACGGGAAGGTTAATTGATAATGTAATCCAAACCGATGCGGCACTTAATCCTGGGAACTCCGGTGGTCCGCTTGTCAATTCGTGTTCTGAAGTAATCGGTGTAAATACTGCGTCAATTTTTCCTGCTCAAAATATTTGTTTTGCTACCACAATAAACACAGCAAAATTTATAGCGGCTAAATTAATTAAGGATGGAAAAATTAAAAGGAGCTATATCGGCATTGCTGGTCAGGATGTACAAATACATAGAAGAATAGTTCATTATTACAAATTGCCTACTGATAGAAGTATACTGGTTATATCTATTGAAAAGAATTGTCCGGCTGATATCGCAGGCATAAAAGAAGGCGACAGAATAATTGAGTTTGACGGAAAGCCGGTTGCAGGTATTGATGATCTTAATAAATTACTTACGGAGCTGCAGGTCAATGTTAAGACTAATTTGAAAGTATTAAGAAGAACAGATATTTTAGAATTGGAAATTACTCCATCTGAAAGAAGAAATTAAAAGAAAAAACTTTCAATAATACCTTCAATTTTTACTTCATTATTTGTTAACTAGGCGAGTTCAAGGCTCGCCTTTTTATTTGATTAAAATCATTTATATTCTATTTTAATTCAATCAACATCTTAACAAAAATTTAACCTCCCAATTTTAAAAAGTTAACATATCGTGATACTTCCGTGACATTCAAAAAGCAACTTTAGTTCACACATTTTTAATTATAATTAATGGAGGACACTATGAAGTATCTAAAATTCCCGGGCATTTTTCTTTTTCTGCTGGTAATATTTTTTACCGGCTGTGAAAAGAATTCCGACATTCCCACAAGCGCAGACACTCAAACGAACACCACGTCTTTAAATAAACTGAATGGGCACTATTATGGGAATGTTTCTGCTGTCGTTACGGAATCAAATTCAGCTTCCGGAAATGAAGTGGTTGTTTATTCGCGTTCGAACAACGGCAGCTTATCTTTTCAAGGTTCCTATCCTACCGGAGGAACCGGCAACGGAGGTTCTTTGGCTTCACAAGGCGCCGTTACAATTTCTGGCAGATATATATTTGCTTTAAATGCGGGAAGTAACGAGGTTTCGGTTTTAAAATTTCAGGGTAATGATGTTAAACTTGTTGATAAAAAATCTTCCGGCGGAATTATGCCGGTTAGTTTAACAGTTCATGACGATTTTCTTTATGTTTTAAATGCCGGCGGAGATGGAAATATAACCGGTTTTAAAATTAATGATGAAAAGGACGGAACGATAACTCAAATACCAAATTCAACAAGACCGTTAAGCGGATCGGGAACTGCACCTGCGCAGATTGAATTTTCACCTGATGGAAGAGTTTTAGTTGTTACGGAAAAGGCAACAAATATTATCGATTCGTATATTGTAAATCGTTTGGGCATTGCAAACGGGCCTAACTCACAACCTTCTAGCGGACAAACTCCTTATGGATTTGAGTTTGATAGAAGAGGAAGAATAATTGTTTCTGACGCTGTAGGTGGCACTCCTGGTGCCGGTGCAATGACTTCATACAGAGTTGGTTTCGGCGGAATAAACTTAATCTCAGGCCCGGTAGCCGATAATCAAACAGCGCCTTGCTGGGTTGTAGTTACAAATAACGGCAGATATACTTACACAACAAATACGGGGACGGCAAACATATCGGGATACAAAATTCGACCTGACGGTAAAATAACTTTATTTAACGACGGTGGAAATACCGCAAGTACAGGAACAGGTTCTACACCAATCGATATGGCCCTAGATCATAGTTCAAGATATTTGTATGCGTTGGGTTCAGGTACACATACAATAAGTATATTCAAAATTAACAATCATGACGGAAGCCTTATTTCAGTCCAGACGGTCTCGGGATTACCTGAACATGCAGTTGGCTTAGCGGCTAATTAAAAATTAAAGGCGAGTTAACGCTCGCCTTTCTTGTTAATTAATAATTTCAAAAAATCAAAATTACATTTCCGAAATCATTATTTTTGCTTTCAATCTTATGAAGGCCTGGTTAAGATTATTTAAAGCATTAAAGTTTGCCGCTTGTTTATAATATTTCTGTGCCTCTTCTTTGTTCCCGCTTTTATCATATGCCGTTGCAATTCTATAAATAATGTAAGGGTTTTGTAAATTAGCCTTTTCAAATTCACTTACTGCTTTTTTATAATTTTTTTCATTCATAGCTGCCATTCCATTTATCTCATGGCAAAGCCAAAGTTGAAATTTATTCTGCGTTTTATCTGCTTCTTCCCAAAGTTCTTCCGATTTTACTTTTGCAGTTCCGACATCATTTTTCATAATTGCTATTCTTGCATCATTATAAAGCGAAAACCTTTTAGCATTATCCTTCACGTTTTGAGATAAATTAGAATTCAGAATCATATTTAAGGAAGCTTCATATTTTTCTTTAGCTTTATCATAATTTCCCATTTCAAAATAAATATTTCCTATGGCATTAAGATCTGCAGACATTGCGGAGGGATCGTTTATTTTCTCCCCAATCTCAAAATCCTTTTGCATTGCTTTCAGGGCATTATTCATATCGCCTTCATCGGCGTAAGAAACAGTCATTGCGAAAGCCGCAGCTCTTCTTTCACCTTCGTTTCTCGCAATATCATTAAATAGTTTATTCAGCTTTTCCCGTGCAATTTTATTTTTACCGAGATAATTATAATCACTTGCCATTCCCAAATAGGATGATACAAAATGAGGATCGATGCTTAATGCTTTTTCGTACTGTTCAATCGACTGATTATACTTGCCTTCTTTAAGCAGCAGTTCGGCATATGAATCATATGGATTCGGATCAACCGGGATTAATTTTATATACTTCTTAAAAGTTTTTTCAGCATTTGCAAAATCTCCAATATTTCTATAAGAATATCCGAGCATGTTATAAGGAGAAGAATAAGCGGGAGATATCACTGCAGCTTTTTTCAAGTAATCAATACAGGCTTGAAAATTCTGCTGTCCGAAATAAAATTGTCCCAGCAGATTCAAGGCACGTTCATCTTTAGGATAAAGATGAACTAGTTTTTTTAGGCTTTCTTCCTGTAGCTTAGAATCTCCGCTGGCGCCCGCTTTTGCAGCCGTAATCATTAATTTTTCGCCCTGGCTTACATCATTTTCAATGGCAGCGGCTTTATCCAATTGCTCAAAAAAGTTCTTGACAGTTGCGCCGGACAGTGCATCATAATAATAAGCCAATGCAAATTTTTCATCAAGCTGATGCGCCTTTTTAAAATATTGATTTGCGTCCGTAGCCCTAATCTTTTCAAATAAATCGCGGCCTTTTAAAAACTCTGCCCTGGCTTCTTTTGAGGTAGTGGTGATTGAAATCTTTTCCCCAGTATTTCCCCTGGGATAACTCATACTAACAAGAACGAGTAAAAACAGCGAGTAAAAGGAAAGAGATCTGAAAGAAAATAGATTCTTCATACTATCCTCCATTAAACTTTGTTTTTTGATGTGGGGTTCAACATACGAAATAATAATTCACAAGGATGAAAATTTGGACGTGAGGTATAATGTTTATATGATTGGGAAAAATAGATGAAGAGTGAGAAATGGTAACTTAATTCCAAAAACAGAGTTAATTTTTAAAATAATAGATTAAAGTATTGTTCTTCAATTTAAATTTAATGCTCAAAAGGCCAATTTTTTTGATAATAAGATCTAACAAAATAAACCGCCGCACCTATAGACATTACTATAACTCCCCCAAGTGCAAAGTACATTCCCGTAGAAAGAAATAAACCAATCCACATAAAGATTGCAATTAAAGCCGGTAAAGGATAAAGCCACATTTTAAATGGTAAAAATCCCGGGGGTTTATTTCTGCGTAGAAGCATAACTCCAACAGCCTGCCCAATAAATTGAACTAAAATTCTCATTGCAAGTATTGCGCTGATAACTTCCTTTAGTTTAAATAATAAACTGAATACAAATGCTATTGCGCCAATTACAAGAAGCGAAACATTTGGAAAATGTTTTTTCGGATGAACTTTAGCAAATACTATGAAGAATGTTCCGTCTAATGCTGCTGCGTAAGGAATTCTTGAATAACCGAGAAGAGCAGAGAAAAGTGAAGAGAAAGCAATCCATAAAATTAAAATTGTTGCTATTATTGCAGCATCCGAACCGTATATTTTTTTGACAAAAGCACTAACAATAAATTCCGAGTGCATTGCTTCCCGCCATGGAATTACGCCGAGTACACTTAACTGCATAGCTAAATACAAAACTGCTATTCCCCCGATTGAAATAAAAATACTTTTAGGAATATTTTTTTCCGGGTTCTTAAGTTCGGACCCAAGATTAGTAATGTTATAATATCCCAAATAAGTATAAATTGTTTGAACTGAAGCGCTGCCTAATCCTACAAAAAAGATAAATGAAAAATCAAATGCGCCTTTGGGAAAATCAAATGCAAGATCCGGATTAAAATGGGTTATACCGCCAAAGATAAGCCAAAGTACCGTGGCAATTACTCCTACCCAAAGCAGTACTGAAATCTTTCCTACCGTTGTTATTTTTCTGTAAAGAAGAATTACCAGAATTATAACGAGTAATCCTGAAACTATTTTTTGTCCAACCGGACCAAGCGGCATTAAGAAGGTAAAATACTGCGAGAATCCGATGGAACCGGATGCAATTACCAGCGGAGCTTGAAAGATTGTCTGCCATATTAAAAGAAAAGAAAATAATTTCCCCCAGCTTTTAGGTCCATAAATTTCTTTAAGAAAAACGTAACTGCCGCCTGCTTCCGGCATAGCAGCACCAAGCTCAGCCCAGACAAAACCGTCCATAAAAGCTAGTAATGCACCGAGCACCCAGGCAATCATGCATTGCGGGCCGTTCATTTCCTGTATAACTATAGGAAGAACGATGAAAGGTCCTATGCCGATCATATCGATCATATTCAGGGCAGTGGCTTCTCTAAGCCCAAGCCCGCGCTCTAATTTGTTTCCGGCAATTTCATTTGGCATAAAATAGCTAAAAAATATTCTTACTATTTATAAACATGAATGTATCCAATAAGATTGCTTGTTTAAATTATATTTCTCCCATTTTTCATTTAAGTCAGGTTCATGCAGACACGTGGATTAAATATCTAATTCGTTTCCAATTCTTTTCTCACTCTGCTGTGTTTATAACCATAAGCAAAGTACACTATCAAACCGATAACAAGCCAGCCAGCAAAACGGATATATGTAATCCACGGCAGACCAAGTATAAGATATAAACAGGCAACAATACCAAGTGCCGGTATAAGAGGTACGAAAGGAGTTTTAAATGGCCTCGGTTTATCCGGTTCTTTTTTTCGCATAATAATAATTCCGGCACAAACTAGAATAAAAGCAAATAGAGTTCCGATATTTGTTAAGTCAACCATTTCATCTATTGTTGTAAACATTGCAGTAACACCCACAACTAAACCTGTAACAATTGTAGTAACAACCGGAGTTTTGAATCTGGGATGTACCTTTGCAAATTTCTGCGGCAGTAATCCATCTCTTGCCATTGAGAAAAATATTCTCGGTTGGCCAAGCTGAAATACCAGCAGCACTGCTGTATGCGCAATTACGGAACCAAACGCTATTATCCCTATTATAAGATCTGCATGTTTTCCCAAATTTGCATATTGCATAGCTAACGTAAGCGGTTCGGATTGGCTGGTTGCTAATTTGGTTATAAGCACCTTGTAAGGAATTATTCCCGTGAATGCCGCAGCAACAAGAATATAAATTATTGTACAAATAATTAATGAACCTATGATTCCTATAGGCATATCGCGTTTGGGATTTCTGACCTCCTCCGCAACAGTTGAAACAGCATCGAATCCTATATAAGCAAAAAATACAACTGCGGCACCCGCCTGAATTCCTTTCCAGCCATTAGGTGCAAACGGAACCCAATTAGCAGGATTAACATGAAAGAATCCTACCACAACAAATAAGCCCAGGACAAGTAATTTAATAATAACCATAATTGTTGTTGTTCTTGAGCTTTCTTTTATACCGATAACCAATACAACTGTTATAAGAGCAACAATGGAGAACGCCGGCAAATTGAATACTATGGGAACTCCAAATAAATGCGGCGCATGTTCAAGCAAGCCGGGAATTTTTGCAGCAGTTCTATAATCGATTGACATCCAATCCGGTATTATAATTCCGAATCCCGATACGAACGTTTTAAAGTAATTTGCCCAGCTAATTGCAACAGCTACATTACCCACAGCATATTCAATAATTAAATCCCAGCCTATAATCCATGCGACAAGCTCACCTAAAGTTCCGTAAGAATATGTATAGGCGCTTCCGGAAATAGGAACCATTGATGCAAATTCGGCGTAGCATAATGCGGCAAATCCGCAAGCAACTCCGGTAAGTACGAATGACAGCATGAGAGCGGGCCCGGCTCCAGGTCTCAGGGCATCACCGGCAGCAGCCGTTCCTATGGTTGCGAAAATACCTGCTCCAATTATAGCTCCTATTCCCAGCATTACAACATCAAATGCACCAAGCGCGCGTTTAAGCTGATGTTCGGGATCTTCACCCTCGCTTACTAATGCTTCAAGGCTTTTTGTTCTGAATAATTGTTTAAGCAATAATTATTCCTTTACTAGATTATTAAATTAGTTTATTTGATATGTTCCGCTGACAAACTATAAAAGTTAAAGTGAGATTATCTTTCCGGCATGTTCTACCTTTCAAGATACTGAATAGTATTAAACTTTTTTATATGAAATGAATTAATTTAATATATATATTTTATTTCTGAAATAGAAGAAAATTAAATGAATGCTGCTGTTCATTTATTAAGGAGATGATCTGTTTCACTTAAAAAATAACCATTAAATTTTTACTTTTACAACTACTTTTATTACTTCTTTAGATTCCTTGACTGAAATCCCCGGCATATGCACGTCTGATGGATACAAGATAGCAAAACTATTTTTTTCAAGAGTAACAAATTTTCCTTCACCATTTATAAATTGAATATCTTTATTTTCATCATATGCTTTATTAACCTTCATATTTTCCAGTATCGAATATCCAATTTTCTCAATTCCTTCTGCAACAAACTGAACATCAATATATTTTTTGTGAGATTCCCACACAGCTTCTTCCATCCTTTTAGTCCTATATCGATTTACCAGCGCAAACACATTGTCTCCTTCTATATTGTAACGGCCGTCAGGCATTTTATTGAAATCATTTTCACTTAAAAATAGAAGAGCTTTGTTTATCCCTTCCCCGAGGTTTTTGTATAATGTATAATTTTTAATATTATCAGATATCATAATTTATTTCCAAAAAATTTTTATAAAACATTTTTTACTAATATTTAAAATTATTGAAGAATTAAAATCTTCAAGCCGGACGGATACTTTTGGGAACGATACACCTTCTCCACAGCTTTTTGAAAATCCGAATCCTTTGCAAAATATATATTTTCAAATTTCTGCGGATTACGGTCTGCTAGTGGAAACCAGCTGCTTTGAATCTGCACCATGATTCTATGTCCCTTTTTAAAAGTATGTAATATATCCTGCAACTGAAAACTTACTTTAGTAATTTTATTTGGAACGAATGGTTCCGGTATTGAATAACTGTTCCTGTATTTGCCGCGCATAATATCTCCACGCACCATCATTTGATAGCCGCCCATTTTTACTCCACATGGATTTGGTGAATAATCTTTTGCCGTATCAGGAAAGACATCAATAAGTTTTACAATCCAATCGGCATCAGTTCCTGAGGTGGATACAAAAAGATCAGCTTCAATAGGCCCGGCAATTGTAATATCATTACCAAGAGTTTCTGTTTCATAAACAAGCACATCATTCCTTTTTGAAGCAAATCTCTGGTCTTCGTCCATGTAACTACGGACCATTTCTTCGGTAATATTTTGTGTATATGGAACAGGGCGGGATGGATCGCTTATATATTGATCGAATGATTTACCTTTATTTTTCGGAACTTCAAAAGATAAATTTTTTCCTTCATGAAAATATAAATTTTTATTTTTTACATCTTGAGGAGGCCATGAATTAAATTTTTTCCACTCATTTGATCCTGTTTCGAAGACATAAGCTTCTGGTATATTATGATTGCTTTCCCCCTTTAAATAATAATTGAAAAACGGTAATTCAATGCTGTCCTGGTAAAATTCACTCGTGTTGCTTCCGAAATGAATATCGCCTAACGAATTTCCTTTTGATCTTTCCCAGCCTCCGTGAAACCATGGTCCCATAACCAAAGTATTACGATTATTCTTATTCTTACTTTCAATAGATTTATACGTATTGAGAGCGCCGTAAAGATCTTCCGCATCAAACCATCCGCCTACGGTCATGACTGCCGGTTTAATATTTTTAAAATGAGGTAATGTATTTCTCGCTTGCCAGAATTTATCGTAATTAGGGTGCGCCATCATTGTATCCCAAAAAGGAATTTTATGTTTATAAAATTTATCAGTAGTATTTTTAAATGAACCCATCTTTAAAAAGAAATCATATCCATCCGGATTTGTTGTTGTAAAAACCGGTTCCGGCCAATGATCTATTGGCACTGGTCTTTGTAATCCGAAAAATGTATAGAACCAGAAAGCATGAGGCAGCCAGAAAGCACCATGTCGATGAAAGTCGTCATCAACAAACCAATCGGCAATTGGAGCTTGCGGAGAAGCTGCGACTAATGCAGGATGAGCATCTATTGCAGCCATTGCAGCATAAAAACCGGGATATGATATTCCATAAATTCCAACTTTGCCGTTATTATTTGGAATATGTTTTATTAACCAATCAATCGTATCATAAGTATCGCTGCTTTCATCAATATCCTTTTTACTTTTTTTATTTTCGATGTAAGGCCTCATTTCAACAAAAACACCTTCCGACATAAACTTTCCTCTAACATCCTGATATACAAAAATGTAACCTTCTTTTTCAAATTTTGTAGATGGTCCTAAATCACTTTTATAATTATTTTCTCCATAGGGACCGACACTATAAGGAGTTCTATTTAGAAGAATCGGATATTTAATTGAAGTATCTTTAGGAGAATAAACAACAGTAAAAAGTCTTACTCCATCACGCATGGGAATCATGTATTCATGCTTATTGAAATGCTGAGAGATATAGAGAGAATCATTTTGTGAATAAACATTTATTGGAGTTGTAAGAAGAAATATTATTAGAATTGTTATACTAATATTGCTAATTGAAAAATGCTGGGGTTTCATCTTTCATTCTCCGCTTTAATAATGCAAATTTAATTTGAATGTAACTCGAAGTGAAAAATATATTATTCACTCATCAATTCAAATAATTACTAATGAGAAAAATATATTTGAAAAAGATTTCTCCGATAGGATTTTATTTTTAGTGATTGTTGTTTACAATTAATGAACTAAGTGTATAATAATCATTAATGAACTTACTGAAATTATAGCCCAAAGAATTACCCCCTGAATTAAAGGTTTTACACCAACAGATTTAATTACATCTTTTGATAAACCTGCACCAATCAAGAACAGTGTAATTGTTAATCCGGTTTCTGCAGCATGAACTATATGTTCCGAAAATAATGCTATCGGAGAAATATAAGTTCTTAAAATTGAAGCAACAACAAACAAAACAATAAAATAAGGAATAGATATTTTTTTTGATTTCCCTTTAAATAGAAAAGATGTTAAAAGAGCAACCGGAACAATCCATAATGCTCTGGCAAGCTTAACCGTTGTAGCGATCTGAAGTGCGGTATTACCGTATTTAGCTGCAGCACCAACAACAGAACTTGTATCATGAATTGAAATTCCAGCCCAAAATCCGAATTGAGTTTGCGTCAACTTAATAATGTGCCCTATAATTGGGAAAATAAATAATGCAATAGAATTAAGAATGAATACCGTACCAAGCGCAACGGACATCTCCTGATCATTAGCATTTAAAATTGGGCCAACGGCCGCAATTGCACTTCCGCCGCAGATTGCTGTACCGGAAGCAATAAGATGGGATGTTTTTTTATGAATACTGAGCCATTTCCCAATGATAAAACCCAAAGTAAGTGTTCCAAAAATTGAAATTATTGTAAACATGATTCCCTCTTTACCAACCTGCATAATTTTACCAAGGTTCATTCCAAAACCCAGTCCAATAACAGAAACTTGCAGCAGAATTTTTGTGGCTTTATGATTTAAATGAATATATGGATGACCTATTGTAAGCGCCAAAATAATACCAATTGCCAAAGCTATCGGCGGTGAAGCCAAAGGAGTTAAACAAAATATTATAGCAAGAATAAATACAACTTTCTGTATTTTATTATTATTACCTTCAAGTATTTGTGTTTTATCTTTTTCATCTGTAATTATGCTGCTCATTTCTATCCTGTCTTTTTAATCTTCTTGTTTCAATAAAATAAAGCACAAAAGTATCTTAGCCGGGGGGTCAATTCAAATTCAATTTTATTATCTTATATAACCTTTAGTTATAACTCTTAAAATTTATTTGACAAGTTATTTTGGAGGATTTAAGTTTAATAACAAATTAAAAATTTTTTCATTTCAGAATGATTAGATTATGTCTGTAAAAGATTCATATAACACCTGGGCAGAGAATTATGATTTAATGGAAAACAAAACCCGTGATCTTGAAAAGTCTGCCATAAGAAAGACTTTAAAAAATTATAATTTTGAATATGTAATTGAACTTGGGTGCGGCACGGGGAAAAACACAAAATGGCTCTCAGAAAGAACTCTTCACTTGACGGCAATTGATTTTTCTGAAGAAATGCTTTTAAAGGCAAAAAAGAAAATAAAATCTGCCAAAGTAAATTTTTTAGAACTAGACATAACAAAACCATGGAAACTAAAAAACAATTCTGCCGATTTAATTTCATGCAGTCTTGTACTTGAACATATTTCCGATTTGAATTTCATCTTTAGTGAGGCTAGAAAAAAATTAAAAGCAAAAGGTGCTTTTTATATTTGTGAACTTCATCCTTTTAAACAGTATCTCGGCAGCAAAGCGAGATATAAAACTGGGAATGGAACCATTGAACTAGAAGTTTTTGTTCACAATGTTTCCGAATACATAAATTCTGCTTTAAATAATGGGTTTAAGATTTTAAAGTTAAAAGAGTGGTTTGATGCTGATGATAAATTTATTCCGCCAAGATTAATTTCTTTTGTATTTGAAAAAACTAAATAATTGCAACTCTTTTCGCCAGTTTAATAAATTCGGCGGTAACACCTGACGGATTATTCCCATGAAGACTAATAAAATTGAACGTTCTGGAAACTTTAAAATTTTCTATCTTAATAATTTTTAATTCATTTGAATTGAGCTCCCGGTTTAAAGCCCTTGTTGAAATAAATCCCACACAATCATCAGAAGAGATATAATATTTGATTGCTTCAGTACTGCCAAGATATAAACGTATATTTAGAGAAGAAAGTTTAATCTTTTTACTTTTTAAAGCATATTCCAAAACTTCCAGTGTTCCTGAACCTCTTTCACGAAGAACTAATGGAAATTTGATAAGTTCTTTTAATGTTAACTTATTTTTAGACAATATTTTATTATTTGAATTTGTAACCGCTACAAGCTCGTCGTTAATAAACTTTATATACTTTATATCTTTATTTTTAATTTTACCTTCAACTATTCCTAAATCAATTTCCCCGTTAAGCAATAGATCGGCTATTTGGTTTGAGTTGCCGCTGTGAAGAAAAAGTTGGAAATGAGGAAACTTTTTATGAAATTTTGAGAGTATCGGCGGAATTACATATTGTGCAATAGTTGTACTTGCACCTAATCTTAGCGAGCCTGTTTGTTTTTCTTTAAATGTATTAAGTACATTTTCTAATTCTTTTTGAAGATTTAATAATTTATTTGAGTAATCGTAAAGAACTTTTCCGGCATGTGTTAAATAAATTTTGGATCCGTTGCGGTTAAATAATCTTAAACCGTATTCGTTTTCAATTGCTTGTATATGCTTTGTTATTGCCGGTTGTGAAATAAATAATTCACTTGCGGCTCTGGTAAAGCTTAAATTTTTTGCGACTGTCCGAAAAACTTTAAGTCTAAAATTTTCCATAAATATATATTTTAGTTATGATTTTAAAATGAGATGAAAACATACCTTTTAAAAAGCAGATGCTCTGTAATCCATCTAACATGAAACTAAATTGGCTGTGTAATAGAACTTTTAAAAAAATCTGATGGATATGATGAAACTTATTTTTATTTTACAGAACAATAAGAAGATCAAACTATAGGCAGCAGCTTTGTCAGTAAAACATTTAAAATGGTTTATCTTTATCGTGTGTTTATTTGCAGATACAAATTTGTTTTGCCAGATATTGCCTTTTCATAATTATACTATGGCAGATGGCCTTGTTTCGGATAATATTCACTCCATGTGCCAGGATTCCTTAGGATATATTTGGATCGGTACGGGTGAAGGACTAAGTAAGTTTGATAGTAAAGAATTTCACAATTATTCTATAGCAGATGGTTTAACATCTGAAAAAGTCCTTGAAGTTGTATCAGACAAGAAAGATCCGGGGGTTGTATGGATTGGGACAGACGGCGGCGGCATAGATAAATATGCCCACAATAAAATTAAAGCTTACGGATCAAACTTATCTTCATCAATGAAGGTAATTGACGCATTATATATAAGCAAAGACAACACCCTCTGGTGCGGTACAGACAGCGGTCTCTTCAATATTGAACAAGATTCCATCAATACTTTCCCCGGTACTTATAAATTAGGTAACATCACTTCCATAACTTCGGATTTAAATGACATCTTATGGTTTGCAAGCGAAAAAGGTATCTTCAAATTATCTTTAAAGAACAAGAGAATTACACCTTTTGCTTTCCCAGCTCATCTAATTGAGAATATTTCGCAATTATTCCGAAACAGAAAAGGTGAAATTTGGGCTTCAACTTTAAGCGGCTATTTTTATAAGGTTTATCCATATTCAAAATCACCTGCTTATATAAATCTTCACACTTCCATTCTAAAAATTATTGAAGATGAAAAGAACAATTTTTGGATTGGTACATCAATAGGTATATTTAAGTTTAATGAATCTGATTTCCCTCATAGATCCTTTGAAAGATTAACAACCGAAAACGGACTGCTGGAAGATAACATTGCATCATTATTTTTCGACCGGGAAAATATTCTTTGGGTAGGAACAAATGACAATGGTATACAAAAGCTCGTTCATCAAAACCTGGTTAAATTTCATATACCCAAGAAATATATATCTGAAAATTGGGCCTCCACTTCAGTCGACACGAACAACCATTTCTGGATATCGCTTGCAAAAGGTTTAATGGAAGCCTGGCAGGACAAATTCAATAAATGGCATCTCTATTTTCATCTTATTCAACCAGATATCTCTAGTAATTATTTGCCTTCAATATACTGCAGCAACTCAAATTTGATTTATATAGCTTATGGAAATGGAATTATAAAATCTTACAAAATAGTTAACAAAGCAACGCTTTCCACAAATCCTTCTAATTTAAAATTAAATGACCGCTTTAATTTAGCAAGTAAGTTAAAGTTTTACGGAATCTTTACAATTTATTGTGACAAAAGAAATTATATTTGGTGCAGTGCGCTAGACCTTGGAGTTGTGGTTATCGGACCGACAAAGAAAAGGGATATCGTTAAAATTTACCGTGAGGGTGACGGGCTGCCTGATAATTCAGTAAGAAAAATTTATGAAGACAGTAATGGAAATTTTTGGTTTGGAGGATATGCACACGGACTTTCCGAGTTTTCGTACGGTAAAGTTTTATCCGATTTACATTTGAAATTAGATCAAAATACTATATTCACAAAATATTTTTCCGTAATTAACGGCCTTCCCGATAACGGTGTCCGCTCAATTTCAGAAGACAAAAAAGGAGATTTATTAATTGGAACCAGGTATGGAGGTTTGGCTATACTTTCCGGAAATAAATTTCGTATAATTTCAAGGGAACAGGGTCTTTACAGCAATGCTATATGGAGCATTGCTAAAGCACCAGGAAAGGGATTCTGGTTAGGGACTCAATCGGGCGTGCAGGAAATTAGTGCAGATTTAAAACCAGAATTAAAATTGAACAACGAAATTCCAAAAGAACCTTATTATTCCATAGTCTATTCAAAAAACAATATTCTTTGTTTTGTTAATAACACAGATATCTATTTATACGAGCCTTTACTTGAAACCGATAAAATATTACCACCGCCCATTTACTTAAGTCATATACTTATAAACGGACAGGAAGAAAAAATTAAAAACAACCTTTCGCTTCCAAGTTTTCAAAATACAATTACATTCGAATTTATAGGAATTATAAACAGGGGGGAAAATCTTACTAAATACTTTTATCGTTTGCTTAAAACTGATAAAAATTGGAATTTGCTGAGAGATCGTAACTCAATAACATATGCTTCGCTTAGCCCGGGGAAATATACATTTCAAGTTATTGCAGAAGATAACAATAACATCAAAAGCTCCGGTCCTGCAGAATTAACTTTTACTATAGCGGCACCTTTTTATGAACAGTGGTGGTTCATCTCAATTATTTTAATAATAGTTATATTATCCATTATCCTAGCAACCAGGCTCAGAATAAACCGTTTATTAGAAATTGAAAAGGTAAGAACAAGGATTGCGGCTGATCTGCACGATGAAATTGGATCAGGACTGACTAAAATTGCGATATTATCCGAATATGCTTTACAGGATGAAACTAAAGATGAAAAAGTTCTGGAAGGAAACAACAATCCAAATTCTGATGATAATTCAATACAGCGTGTTGGTAAAATTGCCAGAAATCTTGTTGATTCGATGATGGATGTTATCTGGGCAATTGATCCTAAATATGATTCGCTGCATGATTTTATT
>JBJKQE010000102.1:0-13548 GCA_046705645.1 Ignavibacteriaceae bacterium
ATAAGTTCTATTTTCTCTGAATAATTTTTGTATGGTAACAATTTGATTTCCGGTTATTTTAATCAATAAAAACCCGCTGATTATTAAAATGCAGCGGGCATAGATATAAATAATAAAATTTAATTACTACTGATTTTATTTTTTATCTTCTTCTTTTTCTTTGCTATCCGGCTTTTTAATATCATCTTCAACGTCATTAATTGCTTTTTTAAATTCTCTTATGCCTTTACCAAGACCTTGAGCAAGATCGGGAATTTTTTTTGAGCCAAAAAGAATTAATATAACAAGAAGAATAACAAGTATTTTGCCAATGCTTAAATCGTCTAACATTTTTTATCCGAAAATTAAAATTACTAACTTATAATATTCTTTAAGAATAAAACCAAGATTATTTGTTTTCTGTTTTCTTATCCTGGTTATTAGGAATCTTTATATCATCCTCAACATCGCGTATAGCTTTCTTAAACTCCCTAATTCCTTTACCTAAGCCTTGAGCTAAATCGGGGATCTTTTTTGCACCAAACAAAACTAAAACAACAAGCAGAATAATTATCAGTTCGCCAGCACCTAGATTATCAAACATTTTATCACCTTTTATTAAAATTTTTCACTATCGAATCTAATAAATTTATTATAAAAAAGCGGTGCTATAATTCAAATCTTTATTTGTGATGATTAACCTTTCCATTTTTGTCATTATTTGAATTTTTTGCTTCTTCTTCATCATCTTTAACTGCTTTTTTAAATTCCTGTAGACTTTTCCCTAAACCGCGGGCCAAATCGGGAATTTTTTTTGCACCGAAAAGTACTAAAATTATTAGAAAAATAATTATAAATTCGCCAATACCAAAGTTTCCGAACATTTCTTCACCCTTTAATTAAAATTATTAATTATGGAATTTAGAATAAAACTTCCATCGGTATTACCCAGAACCGGGTCGGCTGATCTTTCCGGGTGAGGCATCATCCCTAATACATTTCCACCCTTATTTATTATTCCGGCAATATTTAGTACGGATCCGTTAGGATTAAATTCTTCCGATATTTCTCCTTTTGCCGAGGAATATTTAAATACTATTTGATTATTGTCCTCCAAAGATTTCAAAGTATTATCATCTGCAAAATAATTTCCTTCGCCGTGAGCAATAGGAACTTTTAAAATCTTGCCGGGTTCTATATCATTTGTAAAAATTGTATTGCTGTTTTCAACAGAAAGATAAACATCTTTGCAAATGAACTGTAGGGATTTATTTTTTAATAGAACACCAGGCAGTAAACCGGCTTCCAACAGCACTTGAAAACCATTACAAATACCGATTACTAATCCGCCTTTATTTGCAAATTCAATTACCGAATTCATTATCGGAGAAAATCTTGCTATAGCACCGCATCTCAAATAATCTCCGTACGAAAAACCGCCGGGCAAAATTATAATATTTGAATTTTTTAAATTATCTTCTTTATGCCACAAAAAAGTTACGTCGGAATGATGGATTTTTTTTAAAGCATAATAGGCATCGTGATCGCAGTTTGACCCGGGGAAAACTACCACTCCGAATTTTGTATTCATGCTACCTTGTCCTCCGAAGAGGTACCTTCGGACAGCGTATATTCATAATCTTCCATTATTGGGTTTGATAGTAGTTTTATACAATAATCTTTCACTTCTTTTTCGGCTGCTTTTTTATCATCAATATTCACATTAAATTCAATAAATTTTCCTATCCTAGTATCTTTAATATTTGTTAGACCCAAATGAGCTGCACCTTTTTCAACTGCTTTACCCTGAGGGTCTAGAATGGAAGGTCTTCTTTTTATAATTACGGTTACCTTAAACAATTTTGAAATCCTAATTTTTATTTATTGAAAAGCGGAAACTATTTGTCAGGTTTTTTTTGAAATTAAAAAATAAATGTGCCGAAAAATACCAAATAGTATTATGAAAACAAATATATAGAATAGAGCCTTTCCCGAGGTTAAAATTAAAAGAATAATCGAAAGAACAACAAAACCGAAATGAAATGGTTTTGACTTTATGCCTTTCAAAGTAAATTTTGGGAGTGTATCATATTTTATTGTACTGACCATTAAAATTGAAAGTACAATAATTAAGGGAGTTATAAAAGTTGCTATGGGTTCCTGAAAACCAATGCCTTTTTCATAGTAAGTTAAAACGAACGCTGCGACAGTTATAGCAGAAGAGGGGATAGGCAATCCTTTAAAATAAGATTTATCAAATCCTACCAGTTGAACATTAAACCTGGCGAGACGGAATCCGCCGGCTATCATAAGAAGTGAACTGATAATTACACCGAATGCATTATAATTAATAAAATGAGTTTCGTAAATTAAGAAGGCGGGTGCCGCACCAAAACTAACCAGATCAGATAAAGAATCTAGTTCAACTCCAAGCTCGCTGCTTGAATTCGTAAGCCTGGCCATAATACCGTCCAGTGCATCAAACAATGCTGCTATAATTATTAACCAAGCAGCGTAATTATATTTATCCTGACTCGCATTAATAATAGAAAGGAAACCGCAAAACATATTCATTGCAGTGAAAAGGTTAGGTATTACCGAAGGAGTAATTCTTAATCTATTCATTCGTTATCTGTATATTCAAAAAGAATTGATTCACCGGCTTTTAAATGTTCTCCTTTTTTTACTTTCGGCCGCCATTTTTCCGAAACTACAACATCAACCCTGCTGCCGAATTTAATCATGCCGAATCTTTCCCCCATTTTTACATTATCACCCGGCTGAATTGTATAAATTATTCTTCTTGCAATAAAACCTGCTACTTGTGTAAAAAATACTTTGCCATATTTACCTTCAATGCCGAATTCCGCACGTTCATTTTTTTCCGAGGCTTTATCTTCAAAAGCAGCTAAATACTTTCCTTTATAATATTTTAAATATTCCAATTTACCATCAACAGGAATTCTATTTACATGAACGTTTAAAGGCGACATGAAAATAGAAATTTGCCTTGCCTTATCGTTGATATATTTATTATCTATTACATCTTTAACAAGAAGGACTTTTCCATCTGCCGGTGAAACTATAATATTTTCATTTCCCGGAGAAGTTCTGTCCGGATCTCTAAAAAAGTAAAAAGAAAATATAAGAAAAAGCAGGGGTACTGCAATAAGAATAAATTTTGCCGTTTCATTATCAATAAAAAAACTAACGATAATAAAAAAAAGCGTAATTATCGCTGTAATACCCAGGGTAGAATATCCGTATTTAGTAAGCATTTTTTTAAGCACTCATCATATTGAATAACTGATCCGTATAGTGCCTTATTTCTGCGGAAGTTGTGAATTTGTAGGGATCGATTCCGTTGTTGTTTTTGTTAAATGGAATTACTTTTACGCTGCGGGGAGTAAAATCATCTACAAGAAATATTTTTTCGTCAAATTTACCAAAACTGCACGAAGCTTCAGCCATTAAATAACCTCTTCTTTCAAAAAAAGATTTAAGTACGGCGTTAACCTTAGAACAAATCCGGCTGATTACTTTAATATCTTCATTCGTACATAAGTCAAAAGAAATCAGATGGCTTTCCGTAATTAAGGAATCTTTCCCTTCGCCGAAATGGATTTCGAAAATCGGCAGATTTAAAATCTCATTTTCTTTTTTAGTAAAAATTTTGGCTGTTCTTTTATCTATAACATTAATAATTTTTATATAGAACGGAAAGCGAGTATGTTTAACAAATTTAAGAGTGGTTTTATTATGCATCTTAACGAAAGCCGCAGGTATATGGTATTCTTTTAAATAATCAAAAAAGAAGGAATTAATAGCTGCAAATTTTTCGCCTAAATTTTTTACTTTTACTTTTTTGTTGCCGTTTGAATTAAATGAATCGGGATACTCGATAATTAAATAATCCTGTTCATCTATCGGCAATTCTTTTTTTAATAAGTTCTCATCAAAGCGCAAGTTATTGTAAGACTTGTTATTATTCAAAACTTCCTTTTCAAATTTTAGTTGAGAAATTATAAAAATTAGGTATAAAAAGTCAATCGAATATATTATATTTGGACAAAAATTAAAAAAAATCATAAAAAAAGTGTAGAAAATAATATACAGGAGGATATTAATGAAGGGCGGAATGCAAGGAATGTTGAAACAAGTGCAGAAAATGCAGGAAGAGATGCAAAAAGTGCAGAGTCAGCTTGGAAACTTAACAGTTAGCGAAGAAGCAGGTGGCGGAATGATAAAAGCTACAGCTAACGGTAATAAAGAAATAATTTCCGTTACTATCGACCCTCAAGTCATTAACCCGGAAGAAAAAGAAATTTTGGAAGATTTAGTAGTAGCTGCTGTCAATAAGGCGCTTCAATCTGCCAATAAGATGGCAGAAGATGAAATCTCAAAAGTAACTAAAGGAATGCTTCCTCCCGGAATGAATATCCCAGGATTTTAAAATTGCAAATAGCCGAACCTTTATTAATTGCTATTGAAGAGTTAAGTAAGCTACCCGGGATTGGTAAAAAAACAGCGCAAAGATTAGCTCTTCATTTATTAAAAAGTGAAAAGGAATCCGTTGACAATCTTTTAAAAGCAATTCATGATTTAAAAACCCGCCTCGGATTCTGCAGTAGATGCTTTAATCTTTCCGAAGAAGAATTATGTGATATTTGTAAAAATCCCAAAAGAGATAAATCCGTTATTTGTGTAGTTGAAGAAGCAAGTGATGTTATTGCTATTGAAAAAACCAACGAATATTTCGGGCTTTATCATATTTTAGGCGGAGTGCTTTCACCTCTATCCGGTATAGGCGCCGATTCTCTTAAAATAAAAGAATTAATTAAAAGGTTTGAAACGGAAGACATAAATGAAGTTATTCTCGCTTTGAATCCTGATACGGAAGGTGAGACAACAGCATTATATTTGGCTAAATTAATTAAACCTTTAGGAATAAAAGTATCAAGAATAGCTCGCGGTCTTCCAATCGGCGGTGATTTGGAATTTGCTGATGAAGCAACTATCGGCAGGGCAGTCTTAGGAAGAATTGTGTTGTAATGGCTGAATGGTATAAAGATTGGTTTGATACCAAAGAATATTTAAATGTTTACCGGCATAGAAATGAACAGGATGCAAAAAAGCTTGTTAATTTGATCTTAGAAAATGTTGATATTCCTGCCGGCGGCAGGATATTAGATATGGCCTGCGGAAACGGCAGGCATTCGGTTATATTTGCAGAAAAAGGTTTTCAGGTAACTGCTGTGGATTTAAGTAAAAATTTACTTGATTTAGCAAAGAATTCCGCAGATAAAGCAGGTTTAAAAATAAATTTTGTAAATTCCGACTTGCGGTCGTTTTATACAGCCTCAAAATTCAATCTTGCAGTAAATCTTTTTACTAGTTTCGGATATTTTGAAGATGAATGTGATAACTTCAAAATTTTAAGGAATGCTTATGATCATCTGTTTGAAAACGGATATTTCGTTATAGATTTTTTTAATAAAAGGTATATTGAAAATAATTTAGTACCCGAATCTGCCGATGTGGCTTTTGAAGAAAAAATAATTCAAAAAAGAAGTATTGAAGGGAACAGGGTTGAAAAGCAAATTATAATCAAAAAGAACGGCAGTGAGAAACTTTTTCATGAATCCGTAAGAATGTATTGTAAAGAAGAATTATTTAAAGCTTTAAATTCGAAAGGGTTTAAAATAATAAAGTTTTTCGGGGATTCAAGTGGAAAATCATTTGACTTAGAAAGTTCACCCAGAATTATTATTATTGCTCAGAAATGAAGCTGTTTTTTTTAATTGCAATAGCAGTAATATTTAACGGCTGTAATTTATTCTCTACAAGGAGCGCAGAACCTCCGACTCAGCCGCGGGCGGACTATCAGCAGCCGGTTACTCCCGATATAGTAATTTCAAATCTTATTAATTCTTTGTACGATAAAAATGTTGAAAACTATATTTCATGCTTATCGGATTATTCTTTTACGCAAAAGGTATTCAAATTTTCACCATCCAGCGGGGCTATATCTCAGTTCCCTTCGCTTTCGGAGAACTGGGGGATTAAAAATGAAGAACAGTATTTTAATAATATGATATCAAAAATACCTCAAGGCGTTCCGATAACACTGACTCTTACAAATGAATCTTACAGTCCTCAAGGCGACAGTCTGCTGTATACAGCTTCATATTCTTTAAATGTTCCTACTAATGATCCCAGTTTACCGGAAAATTATCAAGGAGATTTAAGGTTTAATATGATTCGCGATTCAAGAGCAATTTGGAGCATATATTACTGGCAGGATTCTAAAAACACCAGTCTTCCAAGCTGGAGTGAATTAAAAGGGAGGACTTATTAAAACAATAGTTTTTATATCTGCCTTTATTTTATTATCTGCCGGATGTAAAAATCCGTTTGCACCGGCTTTAGATGCCGGAGCAAATAATTCTTCTACAGCTCTTGCCGATCAAAAAACTATTGACGGGGTTTTCCAGAACTTTCAATATGCGTACACATTCAAAGACACAAGTATTTACGGAAAAATAATAAGCAGTGATTTTATTTTTACTTATCATGATTATGATCAGGGAATAGATGTTTCATGGGGCAGGGATGATGAAATGAAGACTACCTACGGCTTATTTCAAAATTCTCAAAACTTAAATCTTATTTGGAATAATATAGTTTTATCTTCGGTGGATTCTACAACTGCAAACATTGTCCGAGGATTTAATTTAACTATTACATTTAGCCCGACGGATGTTCCCCGATTGGACGGAAGAGTAAATATGACGTTGAGAAAAGATCCGGCCAGTCAAAAGTGGCTGATTACACGATGGATAGATGAGTCGAATTTCTAAATGAAAAAATTTAAATAAATCGTTGTTCCTGACAAATATTAAAAACATTGTCCAAAGGACTCCTTTGGAGAAACAGTTGCAATGTGATTTATTATATTATGGAGGCTGTTTTAAAAATATCATTCCGGGCTTGACCCGGAATCTCATATGACGAAATTGTTGAAAAAAGAGATTCTGAATCTTCCAAGGGAATGCCTTTGGCAAAGTTCAGAATGACAAATTAATAGTTTTAAGACAGCCTTTTATAAAAACAACTATATATATTTGAACTTTTTTAATTTATCTATCAATGGTAGGCAGTTTATAAGTTATGATATCAATTTCGAATAACAGGTTTAAATATATATTTATTAAAAGTATAGGATCAGTAAAATATATTTTTATGAAATATAGAGTTTTGGATTTATCCGTTTTTGCTTAACTAAGTTCAATTAACTATATTTTTAGTAGTGGTCTAATTTGTCTAAGCTTTGAAAATTATTTTTTGTCATCCCGAGCGAAGTCGAGGGATTTAATTTAATTAAAGGATGTTATGGCTCGACTCAGCTCGCCATAACACAGTTTAGCGTAAATAATAATACAAATTAGTACACTACCAAATTTTTTTATTAAAAAATAGATATTTTTATATGATTATATTCTGGATAAAAGAAGCATTTAAGTTAATCGGCAGGGCAAAGTCATCGTTTGTTCTTTCGTTAATATCTACAAGTATTTCCGTATTGCTTATAACAGCTTCCCTTATTTCTATTCAATTATCAAATCAATTCCAGAATAAATTGAAACAAAATATAAGCATAAATATATTCTTAAAGGATTCTTTATCCGACTCCGCAATTAACCGGCTTCAGACAAAATTAAAAAGCACTTCTTATATTAACACGCTGAAATATATTGATAAAAAAGAAGCTGCCGCGACTTTTATTAAAGAAACGGGTGAAGATTTTAGAAAGATACTGGATTATAACCCGCTCCCGGCTTCATTTTTAATTACGTTGAAAGAAGGATACGTTGATAAAGATTCGCTGAATAATATAACATCATCGCTTTCAAATTTAAAAGGTGTTGATGATGTCGTTTTCCAGCAGGCGTTTGTTTACAAACTGCTATCCTTTTTGAATAGAATAAAAAAATATATTTTTATTATTACTGCAGTATTGTTTTTTATTTCTCTTTATATTGTTTACAGTACCGTTAAGTTAATTACAAAATCGAAATACGAAGAAATGGAGACCATGAAGTTAGTTGGAGCTAAATTATCAACTATTAAAATGCCGATAGTTCTTAATAGTATATTTATCGGTATATTTGCCGGAATAATTTCTTTAATCGTGTTTTTTCTAATATTTAATTATTTCGGTAATATAATCGACGTGCGCAAAATAATAGATAGTAAAAACGCAGCTTACCTTGCGGTACTTTTTGCAACCGGGCCTGTAATTGGAATTATTGTAAGCTTGTTTTCGCTTAGGAAAATAAATTTAAAAATTTGAAGTAATAAAATTATTTTCTAATTTTTAATTAAAGAAAATAAATATTACGTATTTGATTATTTCGTTAATAAAGTTATTTATATTGATTAATTGGTTAACTTAAAGTTTAAAAATTTTTTATTCCTGGCAATTTTTTCATTCATTTTTTGCCGGTCTGCATATCCACAGAATATCCCCAATTATAAGGAGAGAGCGTTAGGTTCTTCATCCGATTCCGCACCGGCACAGAACGATTTGTTAAGCATATCTGATGTGAGTGTTAACCCGGAAGAATATATTGTCGGTCCTGGGGACGAAATTTTCATTTCTATAAGCGGTATGCAGGATATTACGGCAAATTTAATTATAAACCAAGAAGGATATTTATTTATACCTAAAGTAGGCGGGGTAGACTTAAAAAATTCAAATCTGATTGATGCGAAAAATAAAATTATTGATGCAATAAACCATTATTATAAAAATGTGGATGTATTTGTTTCACTTGTCAGGTTCAGAAGAATAAAAGTCTCACTTGTCGGCGATGTGAAAAACCCGTCATCATATATATTACCGGGTAATGCAAGGCTTATAGATTTAATTGTTAATTCAACAGGCTTGAATAATACTTCAAATTATAGAGACATAAAAATTACCGGTAAAGACGGCAATTCAAAGTTCTACGATCTATTAAGATACCTGAGATTCGGTGATAGAAAAAATAATCCCTTATTGCACGAAGGTGATATTATATTGGTTGACAAAGTCGACAAAACTATATCGATCAGCGGTGAAATAAAATATCCCGGAACTTATGAATATATAAAAGGAGAAACAGCTGCCGATTTTATTAATCTTGCAGGAGGTTTTTTAAATAAAGCCAGAACGGATACAATTGAAATTGTTAGATTTGAAGATAACGGAAAGGTTCAAAAAAGTTTATATTATTCTTACAAAGAACTGGTTGATAATAAATTTGAGTTGGAAAATCAGGATATGATAATTGTACGGCAAAAACCTTTATATTATATCGATAGATTTGTACAAGTTAGCGGCTTGGTAAAATATCCCGGATATTATAAGATAGTTGAAGATAAAACTACATTAACCGATATTATCGATGAAGCGGGTGGCTTCCTTAAAGATGCCTCTTTAATTGATGCTACATTGACCAGAAAACTGGGAACTGTTGAGAAGGATCCGGAATATGAAAGATTAAAGGGAATGCAGCGCAAAGACATGACTGATGATGAATATGATTATTTCAAAGCTAAATCTAGAGAAGAAAAGGGTAAAGTAGTAGTTGATTTTGTAGCTCTTTTCAAAAAACATGATAAATCAGAAGATTTAATTCTAAAAAACGGAGATATAATAAACGTTCCCGAAGCAAAAGACTACATTATAATGCTTGGTCAGGTTAAAAATCCCGGTGACGTTATTTATAAAAAAGACCTCACGGTTGATGACTATATAAAATTAGCCGGGGGATTCGGATGGCGAGCAGTAAAAGGGGATGTGCGAGTTATTCGTGCAAATTCCGGAGAGTGGATTGAAGCTGATAAAGTTGTTTCGTTAAAGCCGGGAGACACTATCTGGATTCCCGAAGAATCACCGGCACCAAAATTCTGGGATATATTTACTACTTCATTACAAATATTAGGGGCGCTTGCTTCAATAGTTGCTGCAACTGTTGCAATAATAGTAGCTACGAGGAAATAAATTGACATATCATGAAATATTAAATATAATTATTTTTAACAGGGTTAAAATAATCAAAGTGACTTTTCTCTCTACAATAATCATTTTCTTAATTTTATATTTTGTATATCCTGTTACTTACCGAGCGACCGTTACGATTTTACCTCCTGAAAATAATTCCCATATGAACGGCTTAGAGAGCCTAATGGGCGGACAGGATTTCTCAAACCTGCTTTCAGGCGGAAATTCGAATGCAAATTCCCAATTGTTTATGCAGATAATAAAAAGCCGGTCTGCCGCCTTATATGTGGTTAAAAATAATAATCTGCAAAAATTTTATAATATAAAAAATGAATATAAAGCAGCTCAAAGGCTGAATGGTAATTTAAATATTGAGGTTTCTAAAGAAGGTATCATTTCATTAAGCGTAAATGTTAAGACGAATTTATTTCCTTTTTTTACAGGCCAGGGTGATTCAATTAGAAAACTAGCTGCTGCCCTCTCCAACAGTTTTGTTAAAGCCTTGGATAAAATAAACCAGGAGAAATTAATTTCGAAAGCTAAAAAAACAAGGGAATTTGTCGGGCAGCAGCTTATTCAAACCAAATCAAGATTGGATTCGGCAGAAAATGAACTTATGAGCTTTCAAAAATCTAATAAAACAGTCTCATTACCTGACCAGGTTAATGCTGCTATAAAAGCCGCTGCCGATATAAGAACGGAAATTATGAAAACAGAAGTTGAAATCGGCTTAATGCAGAATAATTTTAGAGAAGACAACAAAGCCTTAATCGCATTAAAAGATAAACTGCAGCAGCTGAAAGATCAATATTCAAAAATGGAAATGGGAAGCCAGGATTATCTTGTTACATTTAAAGACGTCCCGGAACTTGGAAAACATTTGGCTAATTTATTTCGGGAAGTTAAGATTCAAAACGAAGTATATTCGATGCTTCAGCAGGAATATTATAAGGAACTGATTCAGGAACATAAAGACATACCTACTGTTCAAATCCTGGATCCGGCAATTCCTCCTTTGAGCGCTTCATCTCCAAGAACTATATTTTCCAGTGTTATGGGAGGTATATTTGTATTTTTAGTTATGTGTTTCATATGCATCGTTAGTGAAAGAAAAATTTACTTATTTAAAAAAAATAATACAAAGGGATAGAAATTGTATAAGCCAACAGCTGTAGTAACCGGCGGTGCAGGATTTTTAGGGTCTCATTTATGCGATAAATTATTAGCTGAAAAATTTAAAGTAATTTGTGTGGATAATTTAATAACCGGCAACGTAAAAAATATTTCTCACCTAGCGGGTAACGAAGATTTTTCATTTGTAAAACATGATATAACTAATTATATCTATTTACCCGGCAGAATAGACTATATATTACATTTCGCTTCACCTGCTAGCCCGATCGATTATTTACAACTTCCAATACAAACATTAAAAGTAGGCTCTTTAGGAACACATAAAGTTCTCGGATTAGCAAAGGAAAAAAAAGCCAGGATGCTTTTGGCTTCTACCTCCGAAGTATATGGAGATCCCAATGTTCACCCTCAGGCGGAAGAATATTGGGGAAATGTCAACCCGATTGGTCCGAGAGGAGTTTATGACGAGGCAAAAAGATTTGCTGAAGCAATTACTATGGCATATCATCGCTATCACGGAGTTGATACGAGAATTGTTAGAATTTTCAATACGTATGGCCCGAGGATGAGATTAGATGACGGGAGAGCACTGCCGGCATTTGTCGGACAGGCTTTGCGAAAACAGAACTTGACTGTGTTTGGAGACGGTTCCCAGACAAGAAGCTTTTGTTATGTATCTGATTTGGTTGACGGCATTTTTAAGCTGTTAATGTCAAGTGAAGTTGAGCCCGTAAACATAGGCAATCCAGAAGAAATAACTATAAAGCAGTTTGCAGAAGAAATAATTAAATTGACAGGAACCAAAAGTAAAATTAAATATGTAGACCTCCCGGAAGATGACCCGAAGGTTCGGCAGCCTAACATTGACAAAGCTAGAAAAATTCTCGGTTGGGAGCCGAAAGTAAATCGGACCGATGGTTTGAAAATAACTTTGGAATATTTCAAAAAAGTTATTCATGATAATCACTGATTAGATGTCAAAAAAATTCACATCGACAGTTGCCGGCGCATCAATTCTCATTACAATTGTTGGTTTATTCGGAAAAGGCTTAGGCTTATTTCGAGAGATTATTTTTGCCAGTTCATTCGGAATAAGTGTAAATTATAATCTCTACCTAGTCGGCGCTGTCCTTCCGCTGACTATAAACACAATAATATTATATATCGGCCAAAATTATTTTATCCCTAATTATAATAGGTTAAAGACGGAACAGGGAAATAATGCCGGGAATTTTGTCGGGTCGACATTCTGGATATTTACATCAGGCGGAATTATTTTGTCGCTGCTGCTGCTTTTATTTTCAGGACCTTTTGTCTCGCTGTATCTAAAAGAAAGTTCGTCTGCTGCTCTTTCTTCTACTACAGAAATATTCAGAATATTTTTATTTACAATTCCCATAAATGCGGCTTATTCTATTTTAGCGGCTTATCTTCAGTCCGAATTTGAGTTTAAATACCCTGCGTACTCCCAGTTATTCTTAAATGTATGCATAATATTGCTTGTCATATTTTTCTCAGGTTCAGTAGGAGTATTGACAATACCGTTAGGTTATGTTCTGGGGACCTTTCTTCAGCTGGGTTATTTGATTATTAAGATTTATGGCAAGGTCAGTCTGAGCATTACAAATTTATTTAATATAGAAAAGTTTTCAGGTTTTGCCGCCGCAGCTTTTTTAATTACCGTATTAATTGAATCTATCAGCCAATTATTCCTTTTGGCAGATCGTTATTTTTACTCTTACGTAGATAAAGGAGGAATAGCCTCTTTAAATTACGCTATGAATTTGTTTCTGCTGCCTGTTTCAATAATTTCCGTAGCTCTTTCGACTGCGATATTTCCTTCACTATCGCAGTCATTCAATAATAAAAATTGGGACGATCTTCGAAGTAAGTTAAATAATTTTTTTAATATCAATACATACTTATTTATACCTTTAACTTTCATTTTGTTTGTTTACGGCGATATAATTATCAGAATCCTTTTTCAGCGGGGACAATTTGATACTAATGCAACGTTGATGACTTTTAATGTACTAAGGTTCTATGTATTAAGTATTGTTTTTTATTCATCATATACAGTAATAAATAAATTATTATACAGTGCGAATCTCATTAAAAGTCTTTTGATAATTACGATTGCGGGGTGCATTTTAAAAATTCTGTTAAATTTTTCACTTGTAGGCGCCTATAAACAAGATGGGCTTGCAATAGGCACTTCTGTAAGTTATTTGTTCTTTTTTTTAAGCGGAACTTATTTAATCTATTATAAATTGAAAATTGGAATAAAATACTTTATTAAGGAATTATTATTCAATCTATTTAACGGATTGGTGAGCTATTTTATTGTAACAATTTTGTCAAGTGTTTTATTAGCGAATGATATGATG
>JBJKQE010000103.1:0-4809 GCA_046705645.1 Ignavibacteriaceae bacterium
TAGCGAATTGAGTACTAAGGAAAAAGATGAAACATCGATAGTTGATAATATTCCGGAAAAGCTTCCGATATTACCTTTACGCGATATAGTAATTTTCCCATATATGATTTTTCCGGTTTTAGTGGGAAGGGAACAATCAATTAGAGCCGCAAATTATGCGTCTGATGAAACAAAATACATTTTTCTGTCTACTCAGAAAAGATCAAATATTGAAGATCCTAAAAAAGAAGATATTTATGCCGAAGGAACAATAGCCAAGATAGTACAAATTCTTAAGCTGCCCAATGGCTTAATGAAAATTCTAGTTGACGGATTACTTCAGGGCAGGATTATTGAGTTTACGGATAATAAAAATTTCTTCGAAGGTAAAGTTGAAGTTATAGTGCCTGAAGTTACACATGATCATGAAATGAATGCATTAAGCCGGCAAATGACCCAGCTATTTAAAGACTATGTTAAGATCAGCCGGAACATACCGAATGAAGCTGTTACTGCCTTTGAAAATATTGAAGAACCGGATAGAAAACTTTTCTACGTAGCTGCGAATATTAATCAACTTATAGAAGTTAAACAGGGAATCTTGCAGAAATTTACTCTTAAAGAACAATATTATGAAGTAATCAAAATCTTAAATTCGGAAATAGACATTTTAAAAATAGAAAAAGAAATTGATAATAAAGTTCAGGAGAACATTGCAAAAACACAGAGAAAGTTCATAATTCAGGAACAAATAAAAATTCTTCAGGATGAGCTTGGTGAAGAAGAAGATTCAACACCTGAGTTTATGAAAATAAGAGAGCAGATAAAAAAAGCTAAAATGACAAAAGAAGCCGAAGAAAAAGCTCTTGAAGAATTGAATAAACTTAAAAAGACTCCGCCTATGTCTCCCGAGTCGACGGTAATTAGAAATTATCTTGACTGGCTGATTGATGTTCCATGGTCGAAGAGAACAAAAGATAACCTTGATATCTCGCATGTTCAACGAATTTTGGATGAAGATCATTTCGGACTTGAAAAACCGAAAGAAAGAATAATCGAACATATTGCAGTTCTTAATCTGGTAAAGCAAATGAAGGGGCAAATACTTTGTTTTGTCGGACCTCCCGGAGTTGGTAAAACATCATTGGGAAAATCAATTGCAAGAGCCCTTGGAAGAAATTTCATAAGAATCAGTTTAGGCGGTGTTCGTGACGAAGCTGAGATAAGAGGACATCGAAGAACTTACATTGGCTCGATGCCGGGTAAAATAGTTCAATCTATGAAAAAAGCCGGCACAATAAATCCTGTTATGCTTTTAGATGAAATAGATAAGATGAGTACCGACTTTAGAGGCGATCCTTCATCGGCAATGCTTGAAGTTTTGGATCCCGAACAAAACCATACTTTTAACGATCATTATTTGGAAGTTGATTACGATCTTTCCCAGGTAATGTTTATTACTACCGCAAATGTCCGTTATAATATTCCGTTGCCGCTTCAGGATAGAATGGAAATAATTGAATTGCCGGGCTACCTGGAATATGATAAAATTGAAATTGCAAAAAGGCACATTTTACCTAAACAATTGGCAAACCACGGATTAAATAATAAGAATATTACAATAACCGATGAGGCAGTAAAGAAAATAATTACAGAATATACCCGAGAGGCAGGCGTTAGAAACCTTGAACGTGAACTCGCTTCCGTATGCAGAAAATTAGCTCGCGATATCGTATTGAAAGAGTCCTCAAACGGAAAGAAAAAAGCCATTCGAAAATTTATCGTAAATGAGGAAAAGGTAGAAGAGTATCTTAAAGTTCCGCGATACCGAACTCATAAACACAATCAAGGTTACAGAGTAGGAAGCGTAACAGGCTTAGCATGGACAAGTGTAGGCGGTGATATTCTTGATGTTGACGTTACAATAATGAACGGTTCTGAAAAATTAACTCTTACCGGTCAGCTTGGTAATGTTATGAAGGAATCGGCTCAGGCTGCTTTAAGTTATATTCGGTCCAAGGCAAAAGAATTATGTTTAGATCCGAATTTTTACAAAGGCAAGGAGATACATATTCATTTACCGGAAGGTGCTATACCAAAAGACGGACCATCGGCAGGTATTACAATGGCAATGGCTCTGCTATCTGCAATCAGCGGTAAACCGGCAGCCAATGATGTAGCAATGACAGGGGAAATAACGTTAAGAGGAAATGTACTGCCAATCGGCGGATTAAACGAAAAACTGCTGGCGGCAAAACGTAACGACATAAATACTATTTTAATTCCTGCAGAGAATGAGATTGATCTGAAAGAAATTCAGGATACGGTAAAAGAAGGATTAAAGATTATTCCGATTGAAAAGATTGAAGATGCAATTCCTTATTTATTTAAAGATCTGAAAGTTTTAACTGATACTAAGAAAAAAACCGTTAAAAAATCAAAAAAGAGAGCTAAATAATTGGCTGAAATTGTTTCCGTAGATAAAAATCTTTCTCTTGAAAATCAATACGTCTTATTAAACAAACAATTAAAATCATTATTAGATAAGAATGAAAACTGGCTTTCAAATCTTTCTAATTTTACGGCGGCACTAAACCAAACATTTGAAAAGATCAGCTGGATCGGTTTTTATTTATATGATGGTGAAACATTATATCTTGGACCCTTTCAAGGAAAGTTAGCCTGTACAAGAATTGAGATAGGTAAGGGCGTCTGCGGAACTTCTGCTAAAAAACTTGAAACGATAATTGTTCCGGATGTGAATAAATTTCCGGGGCATATTTTTTGTGATGCCGATTCAAAATCCGAAATAGTTATTCCTCTAATCAAAAGTAATAGATTATTCGGAGTACTGGATATTGACAGTACTTCATATGATTCATTCGGCGAAATAGATAAAAAATATTTGGAAGAAATTTGTACATATTTAATGAAAGAAATTTTATAAGTTCTATCTTATAATCTTCAAAAATAAAAGTAAGGGTTTAAATGGCTTTTGTAGTAACTGCTAGAAAATGGCGGCCTCAAAGATTCAGTGAGGTTGTCGGACAGGAACATATAACAGCTACCTTAAAAAACGCATTAAAGAATAATCGCATTGCGCACGCTTATCTGTTCACCGGTCCCCGTGGTGTCGGGAAAACAACTACGGCAAGAATTCTTGCAAAAGCATTGAATTGCTTAAATCCTCAGGATAACGAGCCCTGCAACGAATGCGAAATGTGTAAATCCATTCAATCCACACAATCTCTTGATATTATTGAAATTGACGGCGCATCAAACAGAGGAATTGATGAAATAAGAACTCTTCGTGAATCGGTTAAATATGCCCCGACGAGGGGTAAATACAAAATTTACATCATAGATGAAGTTCATATGCTTACAAAGGAATCGTTTAATGCATTCCTAAAAACACTTGAAGAACCGCCTTCGCATACGATCTTTATTTTTGCGACAACGGATATACATAAAGTCCCTTTAACTATAATTTCCAGATGTCAGAGATTCGATTTCAGAAGAATTCATCTTGATACAATAAAAGCTTTACTCGGCAAAATTGCGGAAAGTGAAAAAATAAAAATTGATGATAAGACGTTAACTATAATTGCAAAAAAATCGGATGGAGCTCTGCGCGATGCCGAGAGCTATTTCGACCAGATAGTTGCTTTTTGCGGAAATGAAATAGAAGCTTCAACTGTTTCCAAAATGCTAAACCTTGTAGATGATGAAATATACTTTTCAATTTCCGATGCAATATTGGATAAAAATTACAAAGCTGTTTTCGATGTTTCCAACTCAATTTACGATAACGGTTGGAATTTTATTGACTTTATGGACGGCTTGATTGAACATTTTAGAAACATAATGACAGTTGTCCTTACCAAGAATTCCAATCTTGTTGAATCAGCTGATATTTATAAATCGCGTTATCTGGATTACACCGATAAATTTTCCGAAGGAGACCTTTTAAGGCTTCTAAACTTTTTAAATAAGACGCAACAGGAATTACGTTATTCTCAAAATCAAAAATTAAAAATTGAAATTTCTTTAAGCCATCTCATCGGATTAGAGCAGTCGTCCACAATCAGTGAACTGATAAATAATATCGGAGAAACGGAATCTCATAATTCAGGTGCAATTAGCCAACATACCGTACAAGCTACCGATAAAAACCAATCATCTTATTCCTTAAAAAAAGATACGGGAAGTATTTCATCAAGACAAAATTCTCAACAGCCGCCGTTTAATAATTCTTATACAGTAAATGCTCTAAAAAATACATCAAATATTGAAAATCCTAAATTTTCATTTGATAATGTTGTTAAAAAATGGGCAGGTTTTGTTGAATCGGTTAATGCCGAAAGAGGATTAATGTTTGGTCCTTTTATAAGAAGCGCAAAGCTTTTAAATTTAGAAGGAAATGAGATTAATATTTTTAGTGAAGATCTGCACGGGGAAGACATAATAAATCGCAATAAAGATTATTTAGCAAAAAAAAGCCTTGAATTTTTTGGTAAAAAATTAACATTTCATCTTAAAGATAGGGCAAAAATTGATCCTCAAGAAATCATCGAAAATGAAGTACATGTTGACAAGCCGCAGCAGATATCAAATGATGATCCATATATTAATGCAGTAATAAATGAGTTAGGCGGTGAAGAAGTTAAATAAACATTCGTTTTAGCAATATTTACCTATTTTTTATTCAAATCTTTATGTGATAAATTCTCATCTAATTTTTTGAAAATTCGATAAATATTACATATTTTTATGGTCTATGTCAAAAAGATTAATAGTCGCCATAGACGGCCCGGCAGGTTCCGGTAAGAG
>JBJKQE010000104.1:0-13106 GCA_046705645.1 Ignavibacteriaceae bacterium
CGCCGGTATCGCTGAATCCTGCACTTGCAAGACCGTTTATGAATACCCAATCCGTACCTGAAGTATCGTTTTTGGTACCGAATCCTTTTCCGTAGAAAAAGCTGTCGGAATTGTAAGCATTGGGACCAACGTTAACACGGGCGAACAAATTGTACCATCCCGAATCTTGGAAAGTTACCTGGTAAGTAGCTACATGACTTGAATCTCCCGGAACGAAAGCAGTACTAGTATTTACAGGGGTAACATAGGTCAAATGATTTGTGCTGTCAGTAACTACAGAAAAATTGCTTCCCAATTTTCCTGATTCAGCTTCTACATATATCGGAGTTTTGCCTGTATTAACATCAGTGATTTGAAGATTATCTATGTATATTGCAAAACCTGTATCTACCGCATAACCGAAGGAAATAGGACCTCGAATTACCGTTTGATTATCATCTGTAAATTGCATTGTATATTTTTTCCATTTGGTAGTCAGGTTTGCAGGACGAATAGCTTTATATTCAACATAAGTAGTATAATGACCTAACGTGAAGTCTACCTGAGCGCCTGGTTTATCCGCTTTTGCCCAAATTGAATAATTGTAAGTATGTCCGGGCTGAACATGAATACTGTCTGCTACAGCTTGAATATCATAAGTATTTGTACCTAAGCCGTGAACTGTAACTTTTAATGCACGATGCCCCTCTTCAACAGTGTCACTTACTATTTGATAATCTGCGGGATGTGTCGTATTGTTTGAAAAAAATACCCATCCTTTAACTGCCATGGTGTCAGTATTGCCGACATTAGATTCTTCAAATCCACCATTTGTTACTACAGGTATATTTGTCGGCGGCGGGGGAGGAGGGGGAGGATTGTTAACCTTAGCAACAAGCTGGACATCATCTGCAAACCACGTAGTTGTATCAGTACCGGATGTACCTGCGCAGTTTATTCCGAAAGCGATATAGATGGTATCAGAAAAACTTGAGGAATTACTGATATTAATACCTATATTTTCCCAGCTTGTAGAAGCCCCCATTGCACGATCATAGGAACCAAGCGTATCTGTATCTAGGAAATGACCTGTAGGTTTTGTTTGATATGCCTCTGCTACAATGTATTTATAGGCTACATCTCCTTTCTGAAAGTATCCCTTAAAAGTAAGTGAATCATAATCAGCTAGAGTTTTTCCTGCAGGCAATACAAACATAAGAACCGGTGCGGCATTATAACCATGAACAACATTTTCCATAACTTTGTTTCCACTTGCAAGCGGATCCTCAACAACTGCTGTCTGAATGTCGTAAGGCGACCAGCTTATGTGAGCAAGTGAATCTCCAATATTATAGCTCTCAAAGTTCCACGATAGTATACTCTGTGCCTTGAGTGTGCCTACAAATATAAAAATGAAGGCTGCTATAAGATATTTTGAAATGGATAAAAATTTTTTCATGCTTCCTCCTTAGAAAATTTTTATTAATTCATGAAACAAATTATTAAATTATTTAAATGTACTCGTAAATTACTTGTGTAATTGTTTTCTCATCTCAATATCATAAACTAAATGTAATTATATTTTCTTTAATAACACTCTCACCGGGATTATTTATTATTCGATTTTTTCTGCCATAATATATTTAATGAGTATTAAAGTTTTTTAAGAATTAAAAATGATGTTTAACAAACAATGTTGTAACTTTTTTTAATTCAAGGTAATATTCATTCATTATAAGAGTTAAAAATTTTTTTAATAATTAAAAGATTGTTCTTTCGTCTTTAATAAATATAAATTGAAATTTTGTTTTTTGATGAAGCATCGTATCGATGTGATTTGTAATTTATTCTTCTTTGGATTATTGATAAACATAGTTAATGTTTAATTAATATTTATATCGATAAAAATAGTATTAAATCGTTTCAATTTTATAAAAATATTTATAAAAGGCAAATAATTTTTTTCTGCATATAATAAATAAGCTTACTATTATACTATAGATTTTTCTACATTATCTGATGAAAAATATTTCATGCCTGAAATTTTTAATAAATGTTAAAATTATTCAAATCTCAAACTTGACGTTATTTCACGCTGACTTTTATCTGCGTAAATGAATGTGCCGGGAATAAATATGAAATTTTATTCCCATTTACTGCAATATCTTTGGTTACAGGAATATACTGCTTCTGTTTATCAAAAGTGAAAGGGGCGTTAAGTGAATCTTGATCAACTATGCTAGCCTCAGCTTTTCCGCTGAATATTCCTGAATCATTAATTATATCTGCGGGGATTGCTTTATCTTCAGAACGGTTTACAACATTTATAAAAACTTCATTTACTTCTTTGTTATAAGTCGTCGTAACATCAAGATAAGGAATGCCTTTATAATTATCCGTATTAAAAGTATCGCATTTAACATAAGTATCTACAGAGTTGCCGCGGCAATTGTTTGAGAATAATTTGAAAGTGTAAAATAAAGGTGTCTTATAAGTTCCTTTTTCTCTGTCGCTCGCAAGCAAGGAAGTAAACATAGTAAAGTTTGCCATTTTAACTATATCGGCATTACGTATAAAAGCATTGAAGCATTGAGCTATCGGCAGTACGGATAAAAAATCTCTACCGAAAGTTCCCCACTCATCAACCGAAATATATATCGGATTCTTAAAGTTCTTCATTGCTCTTACTGCATCAATCTCATCGGCCGTTACTCTGATCTTTTCTCCAAACTCTTTTGCGCGGTCTCCTATGAAAGTGTAATAGTCTGGCATTTTTCCCCAATTGTAGTAAGCGTGAATGGAAATATAATTAATCTTATCACCGAGTCCTTCAAGTATTTTACGGTTCCACTCAACCCAGCTGCCGGTACTGTTGTAATCGGATGAGCCGGAGGCAACAAATTTTATTGAGTGATCAACAGAGCTCATTGCTTTAGCAGCTTCTCTTGCAATCTTAACATAATCATCGGCATCTTTATGTCCCAGCTCCCATGGTGCGCCGTCAACTTCATTGCCAAGATCCCAAATTTTTATATCATACGGATTCGGATGTCCGTACTTTGCACGTAAAGCGGAAAAGTATGTTCCCTTTTTATAGTTGCAGTACTCAACCTCATGAACAGCACTCATGATGGTTCCGAGACCGAGGTTGACACATAAAACATTTTCACTTCCGATTGCTTTGTTCAGTTCAACCCATTCATCGATACCTACATGATTATTATCCGTTCCGCCCCAGGCAAGATTTATACGTTCCGGTCTTTGGTCTTTTGGTCCTATGCCGTCCTCCCAGTTATAACCCATAACATAATTGCCCCCGGGCCAGCGCATGTTGGTTACTTTTAATTCTTTACCCACCTCAATATAATCTTTTCTGAAACCGTCCTTATTTGCAAGCGGAGAAGACGGATCATACAAATTTCCATAGACTGTATTGAAATTGGCTGTGTCAGGCAAACCCATTCTCCTTCCGCTGAAATGGATAGGTTCCATAAATACGCCGTAAATGTTCGGATCTATTTTTCCGATTGTTCTATTAACATCAATTCTGATTTTTGCCGTCTGGGCAAATAAAGAAAAAGGAAGTACAAGCAGTAAAGCAAAGAATAATTTTTTCATGATGACTCCGGAATACTTGATGGTTTTAGGTTAAAGATAATTTGTGTTTTTCATCTTTAATATTAATTATTTTCAATTTCTCATCAAAAAACAAATTGTGTTATTTGTAATTAATACCGCTACAAAAAATTATTTAATTATTTTCTGAGGTTCATATTTACTGAAAACATAAAAGCAATACAATTCAAAACTTTGAAGTGTCAAAATTAATTTTTAAGATGATTCAATATTTATTGTTTAAAGTTACTTGCTTTTATTCAATTTTGAATAACGTTAAAAATACCTTTCTAACTTCAAATGAGTTTCAAAATATAAAATTTTAATCAAAAAATAAATAAACAAGAAAAAGTTGTTTTTACATATCAAAAAAGTGCTTCCCATTGTACACTTATTGAAGTGGACTGAAGAAACACAAGAACATTATTGCTACTAAAAGAAATAAGTAATGTAAATTATGTTAAGATTTATTTCGTATTATGTTATATGTGTTTCAATTGTTTTAATTTAACTAGGGTAACTTGATAAAAGATCAATTATGCTTCAATCAAAGAAAAATATTTCGGTTATATATTCTCAAGAATAAAATGAAAAAAATATTTTTATCGTTATTGCTTTTAATTCCGTTTTTAGTAACTGCTCAAACCGTTAAAGTAAAACACGGAAGTGAAAACAATACAGTTAGTGAAAATAAAATATCGTCCCTCAAATCGGCAGCTCTGCAGAAAAGACTTGCCCGCGGATGGAACACCTGGAATAAACGGAGCGTATTGTCGCAGGTACTTCTGCCCGAATATTTTGCTATTAATTTTCAACCATACAATGCAAAGTTGGAAAGTACTTTAAAAGAAGCATTGATCGGCCGAAGGGGAGCCGGTGTTGAAAACGTGATTCCGGGGCAGCATGCTTACGACGGTTCCTACACCGAACATACTGTTGACCGGAAAGGAATTAAGGTAATTGTGAAAACCGCCGCCTACGCTAAAAACCTTGCTATTATAATTACACCGCTTAAATCAAATAAACAAGATAAGCTTTTAATAATACTAGGCTTGATCTGGAACGGTAAAGGCAGTATGGTAATATCAAAAAACGGTTTTGAATTTAAGCGTAAAAACGAGAAACTGAATTTTTATCATTGGGGCGCTCTGCTTGCTTTTATGAAGTTGCTGGAATTATAATCACGTTGATAGAAATATTAGAATATTTCGAATCCAACAGTCGGATTAAAATCTTTTAGACAGGATCAACAGCGATAACATTTTTTTAATATTAGATATAGTTTGCGTGCTAATCTCTTCAAACTGACTCGTTGCCCGGCAGTTTAATGTTGGTTAGGTAAATTTCATAGGCCAATTACTATTCCGAGATTAACATTCATACCTGTTCTGTATTTTTGGGCTACCGGAAAATTGTCCCAATAAGCCGTCTCGTAAGAAGCTTCTTCCTGAAAGTTAGTTACATTATTTAGAGCAAGAATGATTGCAATATTTTCTATTATTTTCTGCCTAACCGCAATATCTATTCTTGAAAATTTATTCTGCAATATTCTATTGTACATATAATTATAAACTATCGGATATTTATCTTGATAGAAATAATTAAGTCTTAAAGAGAACCCCATTATATCATATCCAAGGAGAATATTTGCAAAAAATTTAGGAATATTATCCATTGGCTGTTTTTTATATAGTATCAAATTTTCTGCCGAAGTGGTAGCTGTTCTAAAAACGTTTAATACCCAGGTTTCGGAACGGAGAAAAGTAAAATTATAATTCAAAACAATATTTTTAAGTAAACCCGGGAGATATCTGAAATTTGTCTTAAGTTCAATTTCAAATCCCCACAAACGTGATTGTTTTGGTGAGTTATAATATGTGAAGATATTGTAATAACCTGTCTGGAACGGGAAACTGACTGGAAGTGATTGTAAGTTAATGCCTAATTCTTCGAGTGATTGTGGGCCTGTTAATTCAACTCCTTTTGTAGCTTGCTGCATTCCTTCAATATCTTTGTAGAAAGCATTAATACTGAATAACCCGATTTTGTCTCCGTAAAATTGCGTTTGAAATTCATAATTCCATACATCGGCATTTTTCAACTCCGGATTCCCCATACTTATATAAGAATTAGTACCACTAATAATTCCGATAAATTTTGGTATCCTGGCATTATAATCCGGTCTGATCAATGTTTTATATGCTGCCAGCCTCAGATTTAAGAAATTAGAAGGTTTTAAAATCATTTGTAAGTTGGGAAGAAGAGTGACTTTGTCATAATAATACTTATTTGTTTTCCAAGGTATTCCGTTATATAAAACTTCAGGGCTGTAAATTAAATCGGGGAAATAAAATCCGCTGTAATTATTGTGTTCACTTTCTATTCTAAATCCTGTTATAAATTTTGCTATTTGTCCGAAATTTAAATTGTGCATCAGATATCCGGCAAATACGCTTTCGTCAAAGTTATAATCATTAATATCCAACCCGTCATTTAAATAATACTCGCTGTAATTTAATTCACGCCATAAACGCAAAGCATCGTTGTTTATTAATGGGATTTTGTACTTTTCTAAAATTATGCGCTCGCCAGGAGGATCATCTTGAAAATAGGAAAGATAAATATTGCCCTTTGTTTTACCTATTAAGCCGTTAAACCTTGTACCGGTAAAATCCTTTAATGTTAATGAACCATCAGCTAATTTTCTATATTGATTATTTGATGTTAAGCTGCCGTTTTCCGCACGCAAATCCTCAAAATACGATCTTGTATTTGTTCTGTACTTGCTGCCGAATTTAAATTCACCGGTAACTTCATTACTTAAATTATATTTTTTCAAGATATCAACGGAAAATGATTTTTCTTTTGTATAATTCTTCGATGGGCTGTCTATAGAATGATCTATAACTGTATCAATTGTTCTACCTGTAACAGGAAAATATGAAGGTTCGTCCCAAAAAGTGAGACTATAAAAAAACGGGTGATCATTTTTAGATTCTGAAAAAGAGGCAATCCAATCAACATCAAAACCAAATAAATGATTGCTGCCACATATTGACGAAAGAAATATCCCTTGAGCTGTTTCTCTATTTGTAAAATAATAGCTATGAGAAAAAGTATAGCTAGTAGAGTCGGTATTGTATTCAAAATAATTTGAATTGGTTCTATTAAAAATAATATTAAACCATATTGATCCGCCCTCGGGAGTATTAAAATCCAATAATATATTTGCTCCATATTTTTCCCTTATACCATTTGTATATGAGTTAAACTCAGGCATAAAAGAATAATCCTGATTTTGATATTCACTGCTTATAATCTTTTTTTCCATATTCGCATGAGCACGAATCCCAAGTATATTATTAAAAAATCTTTCACCAAAACTTCCAATGAAATTATATTGATTTTTAGATTCATCAAGTTTGTTGTAATTGCCTATTAATTCGGCTTTTATCATTCTTTTTTCAGATGCTTTTGCAGAAATAATATTTATTGCACCTGCTGTAGCGTCGGCATCTTCATCCGAAGTAATAGTTTTTCGTAATTCAATATTCTGAAAATCTCTCTCCGAAAGAATATTCAAGTCTATACTTCTATCTTTTGCAGCAGTCGGAAGAAGTCTGACTCCATTAATTGTAATATTTGAAAATCTCGAGTCCAAACCTCTTATTAAAACTCTTGAAACCGGATCATCTTCCATTGGAAATTCATTATTTGGAGGCATCGGAATACCAATGTAATCTGTACCTCCTTTTATGGTAAAGCCATTTATACCTGATGAGAGAAATAGAAGATTTCTATAAACAATTGAAACACCCGGTAAACGGTTTAATGCTAATAGAATATTCTCATCAGGTAGGTCATGTAATTTTTGACCCGAAATTATATTCTTAATAGTGTTTGAACTTGTGATAAGATTAATTTCTTCAGCCTGGCTCTTTACCTGGCTGGTCAAAATTGTTTCATTTTTATCAGTAATATTAGGTAGTAATTCAATATTTAATTGAAGTAATTCCTCAGATTTAATATTTACCAAATATTTTTTTACTTTGTATCCAAGATAGGAAGCTTGCAAAATATATTCCCCGGATTGGATCCCGGTTATAGCAAACTCACCATCAAAATCAGAAACACCACTGAAATTAGTACCGGTTAGAATAATTTCAGCCCCTTTTAATTTGTCTTGAGTGAGTGAATCTGTTACTGTACCTTTTAGAGTCCCTTGTCCATAAGCACCAATTGGACTTAAGATCAATACCAGAGTTATTATTTTAATGAAGTTTGTTTTCATAAATCCCTGCAAAAAATAGTTTCATTAAATTTCATAAATCAATTACTATTCCGAAATTAACATTCATCCCGTACCTGTAAGCCTGAGCGGTTCGCCAAGTTTGCAGATTAAAAATTTTGTATAAAGTCTCTTCCTTGGAATTAGTAATATTATTTAGATTTAGATAGAAAAAGATATTTTTTAATATCTGTTGTCTTACCAGTATATCCAGATTCGATAATTTATTTTTCATTAACTGAAGTCTAGTGAAATCAATTCTGTTGTAATCATCTAAAATTAAATACCCGTTCTGATAAAAGTAGGATATCTTAAATGATAATCCTTTTATATCATATCCAAGAGTAACATTTGCTAAAAAATTAGACATATCACTCAATCTTTGCTTATTATTTAATAATAAATATTGTGTTGTTGCAGAATAGATCCTCTTTATATCCAATGCCCATGTTTCCGAATTGAGAAAAGTAAAATTATAATTCAAAATGATGTTTTTAAGAAATCCGGGGAGAAACCAGGAATTAGCCTGATGTTCAATTTCGAAACCCCAGATACGGGTCGGCTTTGGTGAATTAAAATAAGTATATAAATTAAAACTGTTATTACCGAAAGGGAAATTAGACGGAAGAGAGCTCCAGCTAATTCCTAATGCTTCAATATCTTTTTTACCTGATATTAAGAATCCGTTAGTCGCTTGCTGCATTCCTTCAATATCTTTATAGAATGCATTAATACTAAGCAGCCCAATTGTTTTACCATAGAATTGTGTCTGAAATTCATAATTCAATACATCAGAGTTTTTCAGATCGGGATTTCCCATATTCAGAAAATCTCCCCAAAAGGATACACTAAAAAATTTAGGTATCCTCGCACTAATATCAGGCCTGATTAAAGTTTTATATACGGCTAACCGCAGTTTCAAGAAATCACTGGGTTTTAAAATCATTTGGAAATTAGGAAGTATTGAAATTTGGTTATAATGATATTTATTTGTTTTTTGGGGAAGATCGTTATATAAATTGGCTACAGTAGTCTTAATTTCAGGAAAGTAGTAGCCCGAATAATTATTATGTTCGCTTTCTATTCTAAATCCGGTTATAAATTTTACTCTTTGTCTGAAATTAAAAGTATGCATTACATATCCTGCCAAAACTCTTTGAGAAAAATCATAAGAATTTATATCCGCTCCGTCATTGGAATAATATTCGCTGAAAGTCAGCTGCCGCCATAAATGCAGGGCATCTTTGCTTAGCAAAGGTATCGTATATTTATCGAACAGAGTACGTACCCTATGCGGATCATCAAGAAAGTATGAGAGTAAAATACCGCTCTTGGATTCACCAACCAATCCTTCAAACCGGGTTCCTGAAAAATCCTTCTTTACTAAAGAACCATCTGCAATTTTTCGATATTGACTATTGCCTGAAAGATTACCGGTTTCGGCACGTAAGTCCTCATAATATGATCGTGAGGTTATTCTGTATTTACCTCCTAATTTAAACTCGCCTGTAATTTCATCACTTAAAAAGTATTTCTTGTTAATATTAATAGATACTGTTTTTTCCCTATTGTAGTTTTCAGAAGGATTATCCACTACATTTTCCAAATAATATTTGGTGAAATCCGACAATCCCCAAAAATTAAGCTTATAATTAAATGGATAATCAGATTTTGATCCGGAAATACCTGCGTTCCAATCAACATTAAGACCAAATAAATAGTTGCTTCCTTCTATTGATGAAAGAAAAACATTTTGTTCTTCTTCCCTATCGTTGAATATTAAAAATGGCTCCCGATATATGGAACTGTCTGCTTTGGATTCAAAATAATCGGTATATATTTTATTATAAATATTATTAAACTTTATCGAACCGCCATCGGGAGTTACAAAATCTAAAAAGATGTTTGCTCCGTATCTATCCCTTTTTGCATTTGTATATTCGAGAATATTACCTGCGCTAATTGTGTAGTTGAAATTTTGATATTCATTACTTAATATATTTCTTTGTACCCCGGCATCGGCATGTATACCAATTAGATCATCTAAAAATCTTTCACTATAACTTCCGGAAAAATTATATTGGTCGGCTGATTTATCAAATCTATTATAATTACCGGATAGTTCTGCTTTGATAATTCGTTTGGACGGAGCTTTTGCAGTAATTATATTTATTGCTCCTGCCGTTGCATCCGCATCTTCATCCGAAGTAATGGTTTTACATAATTCAATATTCTGTAAATCTCCATCCGAAAAAATACTCATATCTATACTTTTATCTTTTGCGGAAGTCGGTGAAATTCTGATCCCATCAATTGTAATATCGGAATATTTGGAATCTAAACCGCGTATAAAGATCTTTGATACCGGACCATCTTCGTAAAAAAAATCATCCTCAAGAAACAAAGGGCCAACATCTTCATTTTTAAAAGAAAACGATCCGCTTCTCTTTATGTCGGAGGGAATCGAAATCGTTTTATGTAATATCGAAATACCCGGTAAACCCCTTAATGCTTCAGTAATATTTTCATCCGGCATATTTTGTAATTTATTACCGGCGATTACATTTTTTATGTTATTTGAGCTGATCTGCATGTTAATGACTTCGGCCTGGCTCTTTGCTTGGCTGCTTAATGCTGTTTCACCTCCGGATAGATTATTAGGCAGTAATTTAATATTCAGTATTTGAGGACCTTTAGTTTTGACGGCTACTAACATTTTCTTTTTGTTGTATCCGAGAAAGAAGGATTGCAAGATATACTCCCCGACCGGGATTCCTGATATATAAAATTCACCGTCAATATCGGAAACAGTGCTGAAATTAGTACCGGTAAGAATTATTTCAGCCCCTTTTAACGGGCTTGTCGTCAGTGAATCTCTTACCGTGCCTTTTATGATTCCTTGCCCGTAGGTATATATAGAACTTAAGAGCAGTAACGGAATTATTTTCTTAATAAAGAGAAATTTCATAAAATCCCCCGTAAAATTAGCTACATAATTGAAGTCATTCATTTTAAAAGCATAAGCTTCTTAGCGGAAACAAATTTACCTGCCCTAAGCCTATATATATATACTCCCGATGCAAGGTTAGAACCGTTAAATTTAACTTCATAATTACCCGGCGCCTGCTGTTCGTTTATAAGCGCAGCTACTTCCTTACCGAGAAAGTTGTAGATTTTGAGGGTTACGAACCTCACACCCGGCCCTTCTCCTTGCAAAGGAGAGGGGAGATTGTATTTTATGGTTGTTGACGGGTTAAACGGGTTAGGATAATTCTGTTCAAGTGCAAATCCGGCCGAAACTTCTTTGAATTTTTCTATATTTGTAGTTGTCCTGGAATACTGCCGACGCCAAACTCCATTTCCCGTTCCGGCAAAAATATATGAGTTATTTAATGCAAGGGAATATATAGCTTGATTTGTTAACGGCGGAGGTAAGTTTTTCCAAGCTGATCCATTGCTATTGGATAAGGAAATATAGCCCTGCAAGTCACCGGCAAAAAGTTGTGCATAATACATAGCAAAACAGAGAATAGGCATATGTCCATTGGAGGTGCTGTGAGCAAAACTATCGGCAGCAAATGATGTATAATAAAAATATCCCGGCCCGGCTCCGGCTATAACATTAGTATCTATTGCGGCAAGCGAATAAACCGGTATAATTGCATCCGGCTCGCCTAACCCGCTTTTAACTTTTATACTAATATCTTTCCATCCGAATCCGTTACTTTGTGAATAATAAACTCCGCCGGCTAATGTAGCTGCAAACATAAAATTGTCATGTACAATAATAGAATGCACAGGCATTGTTGTATATAAGCCGGTAGGTTCCCAATTTGTACCCTTGTCGGTAGAGCGATAAATTCCGCTCCACGTTCCGGCAAAGATGGTCGAATCTCCCATGAAATTACTTACTACAAAAGACCATACGCCTAAACCGGACAAACCGGAATTTATTATATCCCAGCTTATACCGTTATTTGTGGAAACATATGCCCCTGTTTCTGTACCGGCGTAAATTGTTTTACCGTTTATAAATATAGTATGAATAACTTTGTCTTGCAGTCCGTTATTTCTATCAATCCAGTTTTCGCCGTTATCTATTGAAAAAAATATTCCGTCGCCCTCTGTTCCGGCAAAAATATTTGAATCACTAATTGCCAGACTGTTAACATGTACGGCAGACGGGAAATTGGTTCTTTCCCATTGTGCAAAAAACTGCACGGGAAAAATAAATGATAAAAGAATTATTGAAATGAAAGTATTCATATAACTTCCGGTAATATTAAAAATAAAGTGAAACTAACTTCAAAGGCGGATTTCACTTACCGTTATTTAGGATCATATTGATAGCCGAAAGATTTAACATACAAACTATCGACTGTCAATAATTTTGAAAAATTATAAATTACTCCGAAAATACCTTTTCCCCCATCTATATTTGAATAGTCCGTTTGCCTTAATTTAATCGAGAAATCTTCATTATAGGTACTGTAGGCAGAATAATATTTCGACAAGTCGGAATCCAGCCCGATTACGTTGAATAAAACTTTGGTAACTATATAGTTGCTTTTATTCGGGTCATCTCCCGAAATGTCCTGCATTGTTTTATTAACGGCTTCAAGTGTTGTTATACAAAAATTATTAAATGATAATTCTACGTTAACCGGTATTTCATTACCATATTCATCGTATGTAAAATAAAGGGCAAGGGGTACGAGTATTTTTTTATCGACAAATGAGCCCGCTTCATATTTCTTGTAATAAATTTCCAATTGAGGAAGACTTAGAATACTTGAATTATCTCCGGCACCTCCCGTCCAGTTCCAACTGTAATTAGGACTTGTAATATATCCTGATTTAAAAGCCTGGGGAAAATTAAACGAAAAACTCATAAATGAAATTTCAGGTTTCTGAATTGTTGATTCCAGTTTTTCTCCTTTAACCGCGGAGTCAATCTTTACAACCTTGCCGGGCTGCAATGCCAGATTTTTTATCATGTAACAATTAACCTGGGTTACACTACCGGAATCCGTCACTTCGATAGTTGTATCCCTCATAACAAATACCGAATCGTTATAATAGATTTCTACATTTGCACCTTTTATATTTTGAGCAGTGCTGGCTGAAGCCGGGGGAGCTCCGTTTCCCGTATAATCATTTTTTGAAATTATTGCATACTGAACGGAATCATTGTTTCGCAAAATACAATTCAAAACATAAACAT
>JBJKQE010000105.1:0-2818 GCA_046705645.1 Ignavibacteriaceae bacterium
TATTGTAATTAATGATTATTTAAAATTGAGAAATCTATTCGGAGAACTGTTAAAAGAAGTTCAGCGGATTACTTCTGAAGGAGATTTTGAAGCTGCAAAAAATCTTGTCGAAACTTACGGCGTTAAAATAGATTTCAATTTACATAAGGAGGTTAAAGAAAGATACTCCAAATTAAATATTCCTCCGTACAAAGGATTTATTAATCCGGTTTTAAAGCCCGTTTACGAAAATGAAAAAATAGTTTATGTTGAAATCGAGTATCATGCGGATTTTACCGAACAGATGCTTTATTATGCAGAGAATTATTCATATCTACAAGTAGAAAATTAGTCTGCTTATTTTGTTTTATGTTTGATTGAACTGTGTTTATTTAAAGTCCTTTCAATTTTCGACTCTCATATTTCCACATTAATTTAAATTACTCATCCAGTAAAGAAGAAATAAATTATCGCTTTGAAGATTTGCGTAATATATCCAATTAAGAATTATTATATTTGCATTCATTTTATAAAAATATTTTTGGAAAAAATAATTATGGGACTAAGTATTGGAATTGTCGGTCTGCCGAATGTCGGAAAATCAACTTTATTTAATGCACTTACAAAAGCACAAAATGCCGAAGCAGCTAATTATCCCTTTTGTACTATAGAGCCGAATAAAGCTGTTGTCCCTGTTCCCGATGAGCGTGTAGAAAAGCTGGCAAAGCTTGTTAATCCGGCACGCATTGTAAATTCTACTATTGATTTTGTGGATATTGCCGGGCTCGTTAAAGGCGCAAATAAGGGCGATGGATTAGGAAATCAATTTTTAACCAATATAAGGGAAACTGATGCCATCCTGGAAGTTGTAAGATGTTTCGATAATGATGACGTTGTTCATGTAGATGGAAGCGTTGATCCTTTGAGAGATATTGAAGTAATAGAAACTGAATTAATTTTAGCGGATGTCCAAACTCTTGAAAAAAAGATTGATAGGCTTCAGAAAGCGGCTAAAGGAGATAAATCCATTAAAGTTATTCTTGATGAAGCAGAGGCTCTTTTAAAATTTATGAATGAAGGGAATACAGCAATTTCATATCCGGATAAAGATAAGGAAACTTTGCAGGATCTTTTTAATGAATTGAGACTAATGACATCAAAAAAAATTATATACTGCGCCAACGTAGATGACGCAAGTCTTTTTGAAGATAATAATTATGTGGAAACAGTTAAAAAATATTGCAAATCCAGAGGAGCTGATGTAGTAAAAATTTCTGCAAAGACCGAGGAAGAATTAGTCGTACTTGAAGATGAAGAAAGACAGGGATTTTTAGAATCTTATGGCATTGAAATAAGCGGATTAGAAAAGATTATTCGTCGAGGTTTTCATACGTTAGGTTTAATAAGTTATTTTACTGCCGGGCCCAAAGAAGTAAGAGCATGGACAGTACACCGAGGATGGAAAGCACCTCAAGCCGCCGGGGTAATTCATTCGGATTTTGAAAAAGGTTTTATCAGAGCCGAAGTCATTAGTTATACGGATTATGTAAGATACGGCTCTGAAGCGGCTTGCAGAGCGGCCGGTGCTTTACGCGTGGAAGGGAAAGAATACGAAGTTCAGGATGGGGATATTATGCACTTTCTATTCAATGTTTAATATTTTTTATCAAAATTCTTAACCTAAAAAAATACAAATTTAAGCGGATTTTTGAATTTCTGGTCAATTAATTTCTCAAAAGCGACAATTAACAAATCATTAAAAAAAATTAATCTTTTAAACCTAAGAAATAACATGATTGTCCCATTACTAAAAGAATTTATGCGAAGGAATGTTAGAGGTACAAATATAAACACAAGGAGGTCATTATGAAGAACAGGGCAAGTATTTTGGTCGCAGGGATATTCTTTATAACAGCGTTTTTATTTATGCTGCCGAGTAATACAAATGCTCAGGATAGAGAAGTCCATAGGGAAAGAGTTAAAGACAGGAGAGAAAGAGTAGTTAAACGTAACATTGAATACAAAGATATAGTAGTAGAAAAGAGACATTACTTTTACCGGGAAGGATATTTTTATGACAGAGGTCCGAAAGGTTATGTAAAGGTTGTTGCCCCTATTGGTGCACGAATTACATTGCTTCCGCATGGTTATAAAATAGTACGTATTCACCGTTTGAGATATTACCTATTCGGCGGCGTATATTACAGATTTTATCCGCGTGAAAAAGTTTATGTTGTTGTTAAAGCTCCGCTATAAATCTTAAATATATTTTCTTCAATTCAAGCCTCCCCGAAAAATCGAAGAGGCTTTTTGTTTATTAAATACTAAGGATGATAATATCTTATTTTTAAGATATCATTACTTTAAATAATTGTCTTCTTCTTCAATTAAACTTTGACTTATTTTTCTTAATTTTAGGGCAATAATTTTATAAGTATTTAGAATATTGGAGAAATATTTATGTCAAACGCATATTTTAAAGTGCCTTACCCGATAAACGAGCCTGTATTATCTTACGCTCCCGGCACACCGGAAAAAGAAGCTTTAAAGAAAAAATTAAAAGAACTGCAGTCAAAAGAAATTGAAATCCCTTTGATAATAGGCGGCAAAGAGATTAAAACAGGTAAAACTGTTGAAATTAAAACTCCGCACGATCACTCAAAAAAATTAGGGATTTACCATAAAGCCGGAACTAAAGAAGTTAACATGGCAATTGAGGCTGCACTTGAAGCCAGAAAAACCTGGGCAGAAATGCCGTGGGAACATAGGGCATCAATTTTTTTAAAAGCTGCAGAACTTCTTTCCGGTTCATGGCGCTCAACCTTAAATGCAGCCACAA
>JBJKQE010000106.1:0-5704 GCA_046705645.1 Ignavibacteriaceae bacterium
GAGCAGCCCGAAATTTATTTCCTTGAAGAATATACTGAAGGAAAGGTTTAAGGTATTTCAGTTCACTAAAAAGGTTGTGTTCTATTTTTTAAGAATAATTATTTAATAAATCATCCCTCGACTCCGCTCGGGATGACAATTTAAAAATATTTGTCATGGTGAGCGGAGTCGAACCATGACTTTGATAAGCAAATTAGGATACTGCCGATAAAGTATAATAAAATTATGTTTAACAAAATTTAGTGAGGTGCTGCTATGTCAAAGAAATTAAAAGTTCTTGTAACAGGGGCAACGGGAAATACCGGCTCGCTGCTGGTGCCTGCACTGCTGAAAGCAGATGTTAATGTCCGTGTGTTTGCAAGGAATGAAGAAAAAGCAAAACCGTTAAAGGATTTGGGAGCTGAAGTAGTAATCGGCGATCTTGATGATCCGGCATCCATTTTACCTGCAGTAAAAGATGTTGATAAAATTTATCTCTTAACATGGAACGGCGAGACTGCCGTTAAGCAGGCACAGAATGTTATTAACGCCGCCAAGAATGCAGGAGTTTCACATATAATCAGGCATTCAATGTGGGGACCGGATAACAGCCGAATTATTAAACAGGGTAATGAAATCGAAGGGATGGTTAAGTCCTCAGGACTGCAGTGGACTATTCTGAAACCAACTTTCTTTATGCAGAACACAATGATGGCGGCACAGACAATTTCCTCGGACGGAGTGATCTACTGGGATATGAAAGACGGAAAGCTCGGGATGATTGATGTGCGTGATATTGCCGATGCAGCTTTCGCAGTTATCGTCGGGAAAGGTCATGAAGGCAAGAGTTATATTTTAACGGGCCCTGAAACAATATCATTTAACGACGTTGCAAAAGTTTTCTCCGATGTGCTGCAAAGAGAAGTTAAGTACGTTAATGTTCCCGGTGAAGCTTCTTTACAGGCAATGATAGGAATGGGAATGCCGGAGTGGATTGCAAAGGGCTACGTTGAACTGATGGAAGGATTCAGCGAAAATTTTGCAAACAGCACCACAAAAAATGTTGAAAACCTTACCTGGCATCCGGCAAGATCCTTTAAGCAGTTCGCCACTGACTTTGCACAGGTATTCAGCAATAAAGAAATAGCTGTAAGAATTTGATTTATAAAATTCCGAATATGTGATAATTTGATCCCGCTAAAAATATGGGAGGGTTTATCAAATTCTTAAAAAATAGTTTATAACTGAAGTTACGCAATTGTCATGCTGAACTTGATTCAGCATCTAAAAATGTTGAAAAAATGAAGATTCCGAATCAAGTTCGGAATGACAAAAGATACTTTTTATTAATTGTGCGTAACTTCAGTTTATAAAATAGAACATCATAAATGATGTTCTTACAAATGAAGGGAAAGCGCAGCGGCTTTCCCTTTTTTATTCTTTCTCTTAACTCTCCATTTGCCAAAAATCATTTACTTAAAAGTTTCAGTATAAAATGAAAACAGCTGATTGTATTTAGTAACTTGGATTTAATAAAAAATTCTTGAAATAATTTATCATTTAACTTAAGTTTGTTAATGATAATGACTTAACACCCCGAATTTCCACAAACCAGAGAGGGAAATATTGAGAATTGTTGGGAAAGCATTTCAGATAAAGATCGACTTTTGAAAAATTAAATTTACATTCCCAATTTTTAATAGTAATGGAATTTAAGCTATGAATGAAACTTTCGATTTATTAAGGTTGTTTGGGGAAAGTGCTTTTGCATGGGCAATATCTAAATTATTGGATAAAAGTTTAAGTTGGTTAAAAAATAAGGATAATCTAAAGGAAGACCTTTTTAATGATATAGTTGATAATGTTATAAATAATAATTCTAATATTCCATTAGAGAAAGATCACTTTATTAAACTTTTTATTAATCCTCTTGTTCAGGCAGAGCTTAAGGAGTTTGAAGATGCAAAAAAAGAAATGGATTTGGGGGTATTAGTTAAGGAATTTAGAACTATTGTCTTTAAAGGAGTAGAGGACAAAGATAATATATCAAATAAAATAATTAGTGACCTTCTTGATGAAATTAAGTTTGCAATATTCAATGATCCTATATATACAAAAAGATTTTTCTACTCGCTCATAACAATTTTCAAAAACAACCAAACCAATTACTCTCTAGAAATAATATCTAAGGTTGAAAGTATTGAAGATAAAATGGAATATGGATTTAATGAGTTAAAGGTGAGTAATGAAATAACACACCAAAAAATTGGTGAACTCAGTGAAGCAATAACTAAAGGACTTGAAAATCTACCTAATTCGAAAAATGAGGGGCTTAATTCTAGGATAAAAATAGCTAATGATTTGATGAATGAAGGGAAAGTGATATCAGCAAGAAAAATTTATATAGAAATTTTAAATGATGTAGAGAAAGATGAAAAGGATTTACTTTGGAAATTAAACTCAAATATTGGTAAATCATATTTAAATGACTTTAATGATTCAAAAGCAAGTGAGTACTTTGTCGAAGCATATAAAATATACCCGAAGGAAGAAAAAGGATTAATACAATTAGCACTGTCCCATTTGGTTAATGAGGAGTACGACGAAGGAATAATAATTACAGACCGTATATTAAATTTAAATAAGAATTCAATTGATGGCGTGACTTTAAAAAGTAATTTTTTGATTTATGCAGAGAAGTTTAATGAAGCTATTTCTGTGTTTGAAGAACATGAACAAAATAATTTCGAGATCTGTTATGCATTGGGATTTGCTTTAGGAAAAGCAAAAAGATACACAGAAGCTAAAGATATTTTGCTCAAGGCACTTCAATTTAAAAGATCACCAATTGCACTTGACTTGTTAGCTATTACCATTCTAGAACCTTTAATAAATGACCTACAAAATATAAGGCCAATTAATATCTATAAATCAGAAAAATCATTTGAAGAATTAAATGAGGCATTAAAATATTTAAATGAGTCAGTGGAATTATGGAGGGACAAAGAGATTAAAAAGCAATTAGCTATTGCCCTTATGAATCGAGGAATTATTTTTTCTCTATTAAAAGAAAAAGATAAGTGTCTAGAAGATTATAAAAATAGTGAATATTTAGGGTTAGTAGAAGCTATATTATTCAGAAATTTAGGAATATGTTATGTTGACAAAGGAGAATTTAATGAAGCAGCAAAATATTTTACAAAAGCAATAGAAGAAGGTGATACACATTCAAAAGAACATTTGCTCAATTGTATGATTCTACATAAGAATTTCGTAAAGGCAAAAGAAATAATTTTAGATACAGTAACTGGAGACCTAAGTGATCTGACAAGTGAAAACTTATATTTTTATTCAGTATTAAGTGAAGTTTATGAAAGAGAATTGAATTATGGCGAATCCCAAAAAATATTAGAAGAACTGGCAATAAAATATCCAAATGATATAAGAATAATAGGTAGAATTGTAGGAAATAAAAGGAGCAGAGGAGAATTTAAAGAAGCGATAAATATTTTAGATGAAAAAATTAAGTTAGTTCAAGGCAACGATATATTAAAAATTATTCTAGCAGACTTGTACTTTGAATTAAAGAATTATGAAAAATCAGTACACTTGTATGGAGAACTTCATACGATCCATCAATTCGGATATATTGAAACCATGTATTTATATTCTCTGAATAATTCCGGTAAATTTAAAGAAGCTCTTCATTTAATAGATACCTTAGAAAAAAACATTGGAACCAATATCGAAGAACTTAATAAAATGCGTGGGAATATTAATTTATATTATGAGAATTTTGATGAAGCTAAAGAGATATTCAAAAAATTAGCAACTAATTATAGAAAAACAGATTATTATATAAATTGGGGTTTAGCAACATTCCGACTCGGAGAGCATGATATAGCTGAAAAAATATTGAATACTGCTGAAAAGGATTTTTTAAATAAGCCAAATGAATTATTTAAAATTAGTTCAGCTTATTCAATAATAGGGAAAACTGAAAAAGCAGTCGATTTAGCTTACAACCTTGTAAAACAAAAGCCAGATGATCCGAATTATAACAATAATTACATATTTATATTCTTAAATCATACACAAATAAATCCATCTGCTAAGATTGAAGAAGAGAAAAAATTACTTTACCAAGAAATAATAAATACTTTCGAAGAGAAATTCCCTGGCGAGAAAAATTGGACCAAAATAAAGATAGACAATGATTTCGAGGAAGTAAAAAAAATATTAAAAGATCAAGAACAATTTTTTAAGAAGATTAATCAACTGTATGATTTTCATAAATTACCTTTGTCAATTACTAGTAAACTTATTAATTGAAATATATATTCTACTTGGGCAAGTTATTTAAATGATAACAGTAGAAAAATTTGGTCTTATCATCCAGATTATTCCAAGGTTGAATTTAATTCACTTAAAAATTATAAGGGTGATATTATCCTTGAGCCTATTTCATTTTTTACTATGTATGGAATAAACAAAATTGACCTTTTAAACAATTTCAAGAATTTTTATGTGCCACAACGTTTATTAGATATAATATTTTTTGAAATTAACATGTTAAAGATGAGCTTAAAAACTGGTTTAATGAATATTTACTCATTAAATGGTCAATTGTATAGGAATGTAATTCCTCCTTTTGAAGTGGAAAATAATATAAAGTCGCTAACTGAAATGATTAGTATTATAAAAGGTAAGACGATTGGTTATGAAACAGATTACGAAAAATATAGAGATGATAAAATGTTTAAATTATTACATGAAGCAACAGTACAAGCTATTTTATATTCATTATCTAAAAATATTCCTTTGATGATAGATGAATCAAGTTTACTCGTTTTCCTTATCCAAAAATATAACTTAAAAGCTTTTTCTTCCTTGACTTTACTAAGAATATCTAAATACCATAATAAAATTACAACGCAAGAATACAATTCCATAATTCTAAAACTAGTTGCTGGAAACTATTATTTTATTTCCTTGAATGCAGATATAATCATTCACGGTTTAAAGGCAGATAATTTTAATATGTTGGTTTCCTCTCAGTATGTTGTTAAATATTTAAACCAACCTGATATTAATGAAGAAAGTGTTGCTATAGTCTTAGGTGATTTATTTGTTTATTTATATTCAGCGCCTATAACTCCAATTAAACAAGATGCTTGGCTCGACTTTTCTTTGGACTGCCTTCCACGCAATCGGTTAAATACAACGCATTTGTTAAAAATAATTTATGAAAGAGTAAGAACTAGATATAAAGGTATTATTAAATATAATGATGTGTTACTTTGGCTTGATAGTAGACTTAAAACCTGGGCAATATCACGCGCTGTTCCTTATTTTAAATAAAACAAAGTACTAAACATTAAAGTAGCACTATAAATGTACATAGTAATAATAAAATTAATTTTAGTGGATTGATAAGTCTCAGAACCCAATTTCTTACTCACACTATTTCAAATCTCACCAAAACATTCCAGTCCGCCGTAACCGCGGCCGGGCTTAGCCCGCACATCTGGCATTGCAAATACTTTCCAAATCAAGATAACCGGCTGGCTGTTTTTTAATCCCAGATTGCTGGATTGAGAGAAGAAGAGAGTTTATTAGTTCCCTTTACCCACCCCTAAATCCCCTCCGGTGGAGGGGACTTTCATATTCATTCATGTCGTTTTATTATTAGTTCTATCTCGTTATCTGTAAATAAAACTGCATT
>JBJKQE010000107.1:0-14302 GCA_046705645.1 Ignavibacteriaceae bacterium
TCCAGCCCCAAATAGCCCCGATCATTGTGCCCAATAAAGTTGTTCCATCCACAATATAAATTCCTTCACTTCCGTTTAAATTTCTACTTCCAATAATATTATCTGTTATCCAGCCGATAGCAAATCCAAGTAAGGTTCCTGAAATTAGCCTTGCTGGGACTCCAAGCCAATGATTTTTATATTTTATATCTTTAATTTTATCTATAGGTATTAGTGCTTTTTTAACAGTAATAATTCTTATATCATTAAAACTCATTGTATCTTTTTTAAAAGAAATATTATCGGCACGCAGTTTATTGCCATTTTTTAATAATATGTAAGCCGATTTATTATCAACATCCAAATAATCAATTTTTTTAATATTTTTGGTTGGAATGGTGTAATTTCTCTTAAAAGCATCAAAATCTATTTCAAATAAAGTATCTTTATTAATTTCCGTTTGGTTAGTAGGAAAAAGGGATTTATTATTTAATAAAGTTATTTTTACTTTTTTATTTTTTGCAAAGTTATTATAATCTTCAAAAAATTTTTGCTTTGAAGTGTAATTCTTAAGAGTATAATTTGAAGAACACCCTGTCATAATTATTACTAGTATACTAATTATTAAAACAACATTAATATTAATTTTGTACATAATATTCCTTTTTTCTATAAACCCGATACCAATATAATTAGATTTAATAGCTTCAATAAAATAAATTGTTAATAAGATAAATATTGTTGTACTCCAGTATAATAACTTTCATAAACATACCAATTTCCAGAGGAAGGATAGCTACAATTTGTACAAGGGCTTGATGAATTACATTTCCAAATAATTATCAATTGTTTAGCGAATCTTAAAAGCCAACTAGTATACCAGGCTGTTTGACAATAATTTTGAATTACGCTTTCATTTCCTGCACCATCAGCAAATAACCAAATTTGATTAATATGTGAGTTAGCCCAACTAAAACAACTTGACCATCCTCCCGAATTATTCATTGTATTATCCATCCAATCTGAAAAAGAAAAGGGATTATAATAATTAAAATATTCATTCCAAAAGTCAACCATTGTACCACATTCATTATCAAGCCAATATTGATCACACATAACTCCCATATTTGGTGATTCTAGGTAATTCCAAACTGTTGGTCCGTCATAAACAAAATATGCATTACATAGTGCTGGTTTAGTCCATTTATATTCGCTAATAAGGCATTTGGAATTAGAATTTTTTTGAAGTATAGTTTCTGCATAGCCAAGTATGGTGGTTGGACCGATTCCGTTTTTTACTGGTTCATCAAAAAAATAATAACCAAAACTTCTTGCATTAGTAATATAATAATCAGGTATTGAAGTGTTTAAAAATATCATAATACTATCTGGTTTGAAACCTGCTTGAAATGCGTTAGACGTATCACTAAAATCAATTGAAACTTCATTAAATCCATATTGATTATATGCTTTGCTCAACGAGATGACATCAGATGAAGCCCATATACCTAAATGTTTTCCAGACACAGATCGATATTGATTTTGATATACCCAATCGTATTCATAATAAGTTGTACAATCGCGCAAGTTAGGTGTAATTGAATTTGATAATGTAGATATATTTTTATTTTGGGAAAAATATTCGTCGAGTAATCTAATTTTACTAGCAGGTAATCCTTTTTTTATGGAAATAGTCATTTTACTATTGGGTAAAGTAATAATTGTATCAACAGTAGTATTTATTGTACTTGCCCCAGTAAATGAATTGTCTACTGTAGTTTTATTTATCTTAGTTTTACTATTAGCAGTAGATGGCGATGTAATTAGATTTTCATTGCTGCAGCTATATAATATTATTGTCATGAAAACAATTAAAAAACTTAATTTTGAAATTTCTTTTAATTTCATAGCGGCTCCCTTTATGTTTTAGTTAATATTATTAACTATGCAATAAGCTATGAAAATATTTTCTTTATAAACAGAGGGGAATTCCCCTATTTTTAACTTTCTATTTCCGTAAAATATTTATGTAATTCTTTAACGGAACTTACTCCAATTTTGGCCTTTATATTTTCTTTGTGGGCTTCAATTGTTTTAACGCTAAGGTAAAGCATTTCGCTTATTTCCCGGTTGGTAAATCCTTGTTTCATAAAGTCTAATATTTCCTTTTCCCTATCCGTTAATAAATTTAATTTTTGAGTATATACTTTCCTGTGCCTTATTAAATTGTCTATAAGTTTACTATAATATTTTGTTCTATCTTCTGTTTTAAATATTGCTTCTTTTAAAGTTTCTAACCCAGAGCTTTTACTTACGATACCATTCGAGCTCATGCTGTCAATTAATTTTAAGTATTTAATGTTAGAACTATTTGTGTATATTATCTTTTTATAATTAGAATCTGAATTTAATATATCGTTGAGGATTTCAAATTCATTTTTCCCTAAAGAATCGTCATCCAAAATAACCGTATGGTAATTAAGTTTATGTTTATTATAATCATCATAACTTGATACATCAGGTGATATTAAAGGATCTGTTGAGAAAAAGTTTAAAAATGCTAAAAGGATTGATGGGTAAAGCGATACCAATAAAACACGAATTTTATTCATTTTGATCCCCCATATTTTTTTCGCGATTAAGAATCACTATTTATTTTAAATTCGATAAAATATAAGAATTTTTTGTTTAAAATAAATCAGTGTAACTACGTAGAAATTCCTAATCACTTCCCGTAGAAAGGCCTATAATCCGAACGCAGTTAAATTTCCCGATTCGTCCGTAATATATAATACGCCGTTATCAACAATCGGGCTTTCCCAGTGTATTCCGCCTATATTATTATTCTTCCATAATAGTTTTCCGGTAACAGGATTAAGTGCTCGAATACTTCCGCTTACGGCACAAAATAAAATTCCGTTCGCTATTATAGGAGAACTGCTGCCTTCATCTTGTTTCCACATTAGTACTAAACTTGGAGTTCCCGATTTATCAACATTTAAACGAAATGCGGCCAGGCCTCTATAAGTTCCAACGAAAACCCACGAATTTTTATCTACCGGATTTACCCAGACTGCCGGGGCAGTAAAGACCATTTCGCCTGAAGGAACATCAATTGTCTTTCCTATTTCCCCGCCTGTATAATCCGGCTTTCCTTGTCCGCTTAAATTTGAAAGATTAATCAAACGCAATAATCTATCTTTCCCGGATTGAACCGCCAAATTTTTAACATAACAATTTGAAGGAGTGGGAATAATAGCCGGAGCAGTACTACCCAGGTCCAAATCTTCATCATCCAATTGCTGGAAGTTAGCAGGGGTATAGCTGTCAACAGGTCCGCCGCTTATACCGGTCCCGTTGGGATTAAGTGCAAAAACGGCATCGCCCCAATTATGTTTTTCGGGATTAAATTGACCGTTGCCTGTTGCCATATAAATTCTGTCAGTAAATGCATCATAAACTACACCTGATCTTGCCCAAATAGCACTTTGAACAGCAGGACAGTCTGGCTTACCTGGTTTCTCCACAAAATGAACCGTCTGATTACTGCAGTTAGCATTAAACACATGCTGAGTACCATCCTTTAAATTTATCGTTGTTAAATGTCCTTGATAATCTCCTCTATCGCCAAGGTATCCGCCGTTTGCAGCATAAAGATAAGATTCGCCTTTTTTATCAGTTGCAATTGCAAGGGCAGAAGAACCTTTTTCATCAAATGGTTTTAAAGTGCACAATTCAGGCCAGCCGCCGCCTTTTATTACTTCGCCATTTGCTACTTGATATTTATGAACATAACCATCAAGCCCATAACTGTAAACAAATTTTTTGTCCGGATCTACGGCAGGAGAAGAAGTTGTGTACGTTTTTCTGTATCCGTTATTTATTCGATAATTGCCTGTCCCGTATTGATGAGACCAAATTGTTTTGCCATTGACGGCATTAAGTGCAATAATATGTCCGTCTTTAGTGGTTACAAAAACTAAATTAATCATCCCGGAATTTGTTTTTACATTACTGAGATACGCAGGCGCACCGTCGGCTACAGAGGGCAAAGATATTTTAAATAACTGATGAAGGCTGCCTACATTATCCTTTTTAATTTTTGTTTCTTTGGTATTGTTTCCGCTGTGCTGAGGATCGAAATTGAATTGGAGCCAATCGTAATTTTTAATATTCCCGGAGACTTTTTTTAAATGTGCACTATAATTGTTTATAGGAACAGGCTGAGCATAACAAAAAAATTGAACTACCAATAAAAAAAGTATTATTGTATAAAACCGGATTGCCGGATAAAATTCAGGGGTTGTAAGTGTTGATTCGGATTTTTTCACTTCTTCATAAAACTTACAGATATTATTATTCATATCAATCTCCTAAATCGATTTAATCATATTTATTGGCTCATTAATTTTTAATAATACCAGCGCATAATTAAAATTGAATAAAGAAAGATTACTGCTAGGCCAGTTAATCAATAATTTTAGAATTTAGATCCGCTTGGTTTATGTTTGTTACAAAATTAAAAATATTGAAAATTATTTAAAACTTGTGGATACAAATCACAATATTAAAAAAGCTTCATCAATTATTGAAAACAAATAGAGGTTTATTTTGAAAGGCAAAAATAAAAATTAGCATCTCTTGAAATTATGAAGATGAGGTTGTCTCAAATTATCATTCCGGGCTCCTGTTTCGCTCAACGCAAGTCGGACGAGTGACCCGGAATCTAAACATTTTAATTTATATTAAAAATAGATAGTAAATTTTCCAAAGAAATGGAGGTTGTATGAGGAATAAGGATTTGTCATACTGAACTTGATTCAGCGTCTGTTTTCGTTCAAAAAACATATAATTAGATTCCGGGTCTAGCCCGAAATGACAGTTTTCACACAGCCTAAATGCCTTTGGCAAAGTTCAGCATAACAAATTCCCTCTTATGAAACAGCCTCATCAAAATTATTATAAAAATCACTTTAATAGGATCATCTTTTTCGTACTTACAAAGTTCCCTGCAATAATTTTATAAAAATAAATTCCTGACGGCAAATTTGTTCCGTTAAAATCCGCATAATAATTGCCGGGCTGTTTTTCTTCATTCACAAGTGTCGCTATTTCCTGTCCTAAAACATTATAAATTTTTAAAGTTACAAACCCTGTCTTTGCAATTTGATATTTTATAGTTGTTGTAGGATTAAAAGGATTAGGATAGTTCTGCGATAAGCTGAATGAATAAATAACAGCTTTTTCATTATTTACATCTGTTATTATATTTTGATAAATTGATCTCGCATATGCAATACTTGACCTTAAATCACTCAAATTGTTTCCGCCTGCAATTGCAAAACCTACATCAATTTTCTGCCCTGCTGCAATTGTGTAAGGACCCGAAGAAGTAACTTCGGAAATATCGCCGGGACCGGCTTGATTTTTTCCTATTCCACTGGAAATTGCCTTCCATTTTTCGGCTGGAGTAAAACCATCGTATATATTTATTCCTCCGTCGGATCCATCGTTTAATATTCCATAATATCCGTAATTATTTGAAGAGATTAATGCTGTTCCTATCCAGGTATTAGGATTTCCGCCTTCATGATAAACATAACCTAAATTTCCCGTATTATCATAAGCAGTATAATCGCTGTCTCCGGATGCTTCAACCATATCCCAATCAAGGAATAATCCTGCATAGTAATTAGATATAGTAGAATCAGAGTTATTTGTAAAATCATATCTTAGGATAATAAAATTGTTATTAGGCGAAGCGGAATATGTGTATGATTGGAATTTTGTTGTTATACCGAGTTTAGCGCTTTCCGCATTATTATCGTTAAATGAACCGGCTGTTTGCTCAGATGCAATTGAACCAGGTTTCTTTAAGACTATATGATTTAAAACATAGAATGAAGTATCTTCATAATTTTGGTCGGAACCACGCGCTGCATCTGAAATATGAGAAGATGAATTTCCTGTCATTAAAGCACCTTCAAACAGCAGATTGGGGCCGTTGTTATATTCAAAACCCTGTCCTTCCAAATCAGTCGGATAATCGTTAAAACCAAGATTACCTTTGCTTGTTATAGTAAGTGCAGTATTGTTTCCCGATTGTGTTACATATGAAGGATTAACGGTAACGCTGATTAATTGAAAATCAGAATAACTGCCTCCGTCCGAATATTGTAAAATGAAATTCAATTTTGCATCATATGGAACTGAATTTGAAATTGTAAAAGTATATTGAGAAGCCGAATTACCAAACGAATCCAATTCGGCTACATTATTAATATTGAAGCTTCCGTTCACAACAGTTGAATAAGAATTTATGCTGACAAAAGAAACGCTTAAATTATTAATTGGCTTTAAGTAATTCATAAATTCCGCTTTTACTGAAATTGTTTCGCCGGGCTCAAAAATATTATTGCTGTTGCCTCCGGGAGAGACATCCGAAAAAACAACATTTGTTGCTCTTACTGCTTCTGAATTTGTATCTGCCAAAGCTTTATATGCGTCAATCCTTCCGTTACCTATAAGATATTGATAACCCGGATTATTAGCTGAAATATCATCACTATTAACTCTAATCTGCTGTGCAACCTGTTCGGGAGTATAGCCCGGGAAATGTGAAAATACCAAGCCTGCTAAACCGGCCGTTAACGGTGAGGAAAACGATGTTCCGGTAGCGTCAGTTATATAAGAAGCAGTATCCCAAGTGGAATAAATATTAACTCCGGGCGCAGTAACCGAAACATTTGAACCATAATTTGAAAAGTATGCCATTTTATCATTTTGATTTGTTGCTGCAACAGCTAATACACCCTTATAAGATGCCGGATAAAAATCTTCATTGGATTGATCATTTCCTGCAGCAGCAACGATCAAAGTTCCCTTAGAAAGTGCATAATCAACAACCGACTGCTCGTAACTTGAATATCCGCTTCCTCCCCAGCTGCAGTTAATTACCTTAGCACCATGATTAACTGCATACATAACCCCTTCAAAACCGTAAACGATATATGGATTCCCGCTTGCATCGGTTATATTTCCCTGGGCAGCCTTAACAGGCATAATTTTGCAATTATAACCGATCCCGGCAACTCCTTTATTATTATTAGTTACGGCAGCTGCAACCCCGGCAACGGCTGTACCATGAAACGGTTTGTCTTCCTTAGGATTGTTATCGGGTATTCCATTCGTTCCGCCGAAATCCCATCCGATAGAATCGCTAGGCGTAGTCGCAGCATCATTCTGCCACGTTGGATTATGCCAGATGTTTGCGTACAAATCCGGATGCATCCAGTCGACTCCCGTATCAACAATTCCTATAACTACTGTTGCATCACCTTTTGAAATATTCCAAGCACCTGCTGCATTAATTAATGCAAGCCCGTATTGAGAAGAATAATAAAAATCATTAGGCGTAAACGTAACCTTCCTAATATATTTAGGTTCGGCCCATTCTATGCTGCTGAGTTTCTTAATTTTATTTGCAACAATTTGAGGGTCGGCATTACTTGAATATTTAACAAACATAATTCTATCTAGTCCAAATGCTGATGCATTGGATTGATTACCGAATATTGCTTTAGATGAAGTGAATTTGAATTGTTTAAATTCCGAGTTTAATTGTGCTGTTACATTTTGAGCTTTTAACAATCCTACGACCGGAGTGTTTTTTAATTTAATCACAACGGTATTTGCCAGATAAATTAGATTACCTTTATGAATTACATTTGTGTTAGAACTTGAATTGCTGTTAAATCCCAGGCTTAATGTAGTTACAGCAGTTATTAAAATTGGAAAAAATAAATTTTTTAAATTGAGGTATTTCATTTAGTATTTCAAAAAATTAAAAATATTATGTATTAAAAGTATTATTCGTTAAATAAGAATTAAAAAAATTTTAGCTTCCGGTTAAAATAGTATTAAAATTGAATATTTACTTGACAAAACACACAACAGTAGTTATGTTACATTATATCAATTCTTAATATTGTGAAAAAATAAATATTTTTACTTTTCTCCTTCTGTTATTAAAAGCGGGCTCTTACTAAATAAACAATAAATAATAATAAATTAAAGGGGTGGCTTATGAAAAAGTGTACGGTCATTTCTATAATGTCTCTTTTAATTATTTTCTTTTCCTCTACTAATTTCGCCCAGTTCAGACTATCATTATCACCAGCATTGGGTCTGAATTTCAATCTTCATACAGGATCTGATTTACCTGCAAGCGGAAATGGTTTTGGTATGATGATAGGCGGATATGCAGATATGAATTTTACTGAAAATATCGGCTTAATTGCCGGATTGGCTTTTTACGATAATCGCAGCGGCTCTTACTCAGAGACAGGAACCTTTACAGGCACAGCGTATACTTATTCTGAGGATGTTAGTGCAAGTCTAGCATACTTTCAGATAGAAACTTTATTCAAACTTGGTGTAAAGCGATCCAACTTCTTTTTTGTTATGGGGCCTGTTTTAGGTTTTAATATTTCCGGCGAGTATGAATCCACCCTTAAAATCACTACTCCCGGCGTAACATATCAGGATGGGACTACTTCTCAAAAGTCAAAAGGGACAATTAAAGATACACAGGTAAGATTTGAGCTTAAAGCAGGTGCTGGTTATGATATACCGGTTGCAGAAGGAATTGCTATTGCACCCCAATTAACTTTCGGATATGGCCTTACCAATGTAGTTTCCGATGTTAAATGGTCTATATTAACAATCCAGGCACAGGTTGGTGTAAAAATTAACATGTTATAACTTAGGAAGGTTTGAAAAGTTTAAAGGTGACTCACTAATATTTTGAGTCACCTTTTTATTAGGAAATTAATTTTATTGATTCGTAATGAGCTTTTATAGTCTTATCCAAATCTTCTTTTGAATGTGCAGTTGAAACAAACGCAGCTTCGAATTGTGCAGGTGCTAAATATATTCCTTGATTTAGCATTTCACTGAAATATTTACCATAGGCAGCAGTATCCGACTTAACTGCGGTCTTGTAATCTTTAACTTCTTCTTCCACAAAAAATAGAGTCATCATGGAACCTACTCTATTAAAAGCATAATTCTTTTTTAAAGATTTTAGATTTTCATTAAAACCTTTTTCCAGGTATGCAGATTTTTCTTCAAGCTGTTTATAAACTTCAGGATGTCCTTTTAAATAACTAAGTGCCGCATAACCGGCAGCCATCGCCAGAGGATTCCCGCTTAAGGTTCCTGCTTGATAAACCGGGCCGCTTGGTGCAATCATTTCCATTATATCTTTTCTTCCCCCAAAAGCACCGACTGGAAGTCCGCCGCCTATAATTTTACCGAATGTAGTTAAATCCGGTTTAATATTATATAATTCTTGGGCACCTCCTTTTGCCACTCTGAATCCGGTCATAACTTCATCAAAAATTAGAATCATGTTTTCATCACTGCAAATATTTCTCAATTCTTGTAAAAATTTTTTTTCAGCAGGTACAACTCCCATATTACCGGCAATAGGTTCAATAATAATTGCAGCTATTTCATTTTTATTTTTTGAAATCAGTTTTTTCACCGATTCAATTTTATTATAATCGGCTAAAAGTGTGTCTGCAGCATTACCTTTGGTAACACCCGGACTTGTGGGTATTCCAAGAGTTAGTGCGCCTGAACCAGCTTTAATTAAAAAATAATCTGCGTGGCCGTGATAGCAGCCTTCAAACTTTATAAATTTTTCTTTTCCGGTAAAACCGCGGGCAGCACGTACCGCGCTCATTGTTGATTCCGTACCGCTGTTAACCATCCTTACCATTTCAACAGAAGGCACTAATTCTGTTATAAGTTTTGCCATTTTTACTTCAAGCTCAGTCGGTGCGCCAAAGCTCGTTCCGTTTTCAATTTCTTTAAGCAAAGCTTCTTTTATAAACGGAGGATTATGCCCGAATAAATGAGGCCCCCAGCTTCCGATATATTCTATATATTCATTTCCGTCAACATCATAAATTTTTGATCCTTTACCTTTCTTTATAAATAACGGATTACCGCCTACCGCTTTAAAGGCCCTAACCGGTGAATTAACACCGCCGGGTATAGTTTTTTTTGCTTCGTTAAAAAGTTGATAGCTTTTTTCAGTATTCATTTTATCCATTCCGATTAATTATACACTACAAATTATATTTAAAATATATTTTTTAAATTTAACAAATTCTTAATTGTTAAATTAGGAAATGTAGAACTAACTTGAGCAGTAACATCTACTTTGCCGAAATAAAATTTCCGACTCTCAATTAATAAAAATATAAACCTTGTTATAATAAAGAGTTATTTATTACATAATTTTTATTTGAAATTATAGTATCAATAACTAACAGCATAAAAATAACTTGAAGTCTATCTTAAATCTAATTTACACTAAAACTACCATTAGAAATTACAACCATGGTATTAAAACTTTTTTTATATATTCTTCCCATAATTTACCAAAATGATTTGCCAATTTTTCTTCTTCTTTAGGAGAAAATATTCTTGATCCGATGTATAATATTAATCCAAATATGATTCCCATCCATGAATTTAATAGAATGCCTATCCATGGTATAACAAGAATAGCCACACCGGTATACAGAGGATGTTTTACTACTGAATAGGGACCATTGGTAATTAATTCATTTTTGGGAACTTTTGATAATATTAATATTACCGTCCACATCCAGATGATAATTCCCAAAATTGAAATAATAATTGATAAAATAATTAAATCGGATGAAGGTCCGCCGACATTGAATGTTGAGGGAAACAATATATTCAATGTAAGACCTATAATTAAGAATGGCAGCATGAACAATCCGATTTTATCCCCGCTTCCTACTAGTTCTTTTAGATTCATTTCACTCTCCCTTTTAATTCTATATAACTACACTACTTATATTTTAGGTATTAAAATAAACAGAACCTCTATAGCCTTATTTATGTTGCTGCTAATAAAAATTCTTCTCCGCTTGCCGGAATTAGGTTATCTGTTCTATTAGTAAAATAACGACTAAAAAGTTCTTTCGACAATATTATTTCAGAATTTTTTAAACCTGAATTATTAGCTAAAGTCAATATTTCATCATGTGTAAAAAAACTTATCATTGGAGTACCAGCTTCGCGAGCTCCTTTTTCAGCAATTTGCTGCATTTGTTTATCCTCTTCGTCTAAAAGCTCAATAGGGGTATAAAATGTTATTGCAAGTTTTGAACCTGAAGTTAGACCTACAATTCGAGAAAGTGTTGAAAATATTGCATCTTTTGTAAGATATAATGTAACCCCTGTGCAGGCAACAAAAGCAGGTATATTTATATCAAAGCCCGATTTTATTAATTCCTCCCACCAGGAAGAAGTTTCAAAATCAACAGGAACAAATTTCAGCCATTGGGGAATACCAAATTCAAGTTCAATTAATCGCTGCTTCTTCCAGGTTTGAGTATCCGGCCGGTCAATTTCGAATATTTGAAGTTTAGAAGCAATATCCGGCCGGCGCTGGGCAAATGTATCAAGACCTGCACCTAGAATAACATATTGACCAATGCCTTTTTTACTTTGTTCTATAATTAAATCATCAACAAAGCGGGCACGGGCCACTATGGATGCACGAAGACGTTTTGTAAATTTCATATCAGGACGCTGCTTCCAGCCATCAGGCGGTGCTATTAATTTCAAGCCGATTTCATCTTCAATTACATGAGGTAACGCATCAATTTGAAGGTGCAAAGCTCTCCATAAAGCTGTTCTTACTGCCGTATTATCCGGTCCTATTATCTTTTTATTTTGAACCATATTTAACATTTCCTTAAAAAATAAAAAAACACAGTATTTTTAAATTCCATGCATTTAAACTATGTTACTTTCCCGAAACGAACTGTAAGGATGCATCCGTTTAAATTCTTAGGGAAAGGCAGTTAATAACTTTCGTTCTTAATTTTTCAAGTTATTCATTCCATTTACTGTTCTTACTTAAATAATCATCAGCCTTAAGATTTATTTTGTTAATTTATAAAAGTTTATATAAACCTGCATGAGGACGGATAGTATTTAGATCTTAAGTGGACCGCGAAAACTTCTATATGCATAATAAGATTTTGATCTTTCATAATATTTAAGTGTCACGTCGTGATTGTGCAAAGTTATTAATTTAGCATCCTGAACATTATGTTTTCTCATAATTTTTTGAAAATTTTATAGTAAATTTAGGAATATTAAGGTCGTAGTTATAAGCTTAGTAAAATTTGATCTAAAAACAGTTTAGCTTTAAGTAACTGCTATAAGAAATTTAAAAGATATTTTTAACGGAGGGACAATCAACAATAACTATATAAAATTAATTAACCGGTCTACAAATAACGGGACAATAGAAGAGAAAACATTTAACATTTTTTATTTGGTAATATTAGTGTTGTTTTCCTTTTTGATTGCAGGATATAGATTTTCTCTTTGCGCTCCTTACATTCCTTATGAAGATTTTCTTAAGCAAAATTATTCCAAGCCGTTTGTTTATCGTGCATTAATTATTTGGATAGCAAAAGTATTTGTTGATTTTATAAGCATTTCACCCAAATACATATTTTTTTATTTGGAATTTACAGCTTTGATATTATCAGGATACTGTTTTTCAAAATATATTAATATTTTTATTAAGAATAAAAAAATCTCTCAAACTCTTTCTTTCTCACTTTATTTTATCATTCCATTTGAATTAATTTTACCGCGCTACATTGCCATATGGTATCCATATGATACCTTTGGTTTACTTTTTTTTATCTGCGGGCTAATTTTAATTCATAATAAAAACTTCCGATGGTTTTACCCTCTTTTTATTATTGCAACATTTAATCGCGAAACTTCTTGTTTTCTTACAGTTATATTGTTATTCGTCTGGTGGAAAAGGATGCCTCGCAAGACTTTATTTTTACACGTATTTGGACAATTTATTATTTGGATAACAATTAAATTATTTTTAAGCTTAATTTTTTCCGACCGGTACGGCGGGCAATTTAGTACTCAGCTTTTCTATAATCTGAATTTTTTCTCAACAATTTATTATTCTGCTATTACAGCCGGCACCATAAGATTGCCTTTTAAAATAGAATCGATATTTAAATTGGTTTATATTTTGGGAAACTTCGGATTTATCTACCTGTTGATTATTATCTTTTGGCAAAAGCTTGATAATATTTTCCTGCGGCGTGCTTCATTGGCAATAATACCTTTTTATTTATCAATGTTATTCGTAGGACTCATATATGAATATAGGATTTTTGGAGAGATTATACCGCTTGTTTTAATGCCGGTTCTCTACATTTTGGTAAAAATAATTTTAGAAATGAAAGAGGATAAAAACATGACCAATCCCGATACTAATAAATTATAGTCAATAACTAATAGCTGTCGGTCGATTAGATTTGAATTATAAAATTGTATGGTGAAAATCAAATATCCGCATTAGAATTATCCGGATTTTTTTAAGGGAAAATAATTTTCACATAATTTCATTATGAATAAAAACTGGTAGCAGTAATAAGTTAGAAAATTTGATTTTCTAATCGAATGTACTAATCATCTAATCCTTTACCACTTAAGATTTGCTGAATAAATTTTTCAATTCTTGTTTTCCGTGTTTTAGATTGTTTGGCCTGAGAAAAATAAAACAAATTTGCTCTTTGCCGTCCCGGTGTTAAGGATTCGAACGCAGATTTTAAGTTTGAGTTTTCAGTTAATTTATTTTGATTAGAAAGGAAATTATTTTTCAAGCCGCTAAATCAATTGTCTTATATTTTGAAAAATAAATAACTCCTTACAATTTCAAATTGATTCTATTTTGAAACCTTTTATATCTATATATGAGGCATATTCTTAAGCAATAAATAATACGGCCGAATACTTTTCCTCAATCCCAATTTCCAACCGCTAATGTATAAAAATGAATGGCGGTCAACAGCTATAAAATTTATACTCCTTTCACTCGGTAATTCTTTATCGATATTTTGCCAACTTTTTCCAAAATCTTCAGTCATGATTAAGTTACCCCATTTTGACCCTGCAATAATTGTAGTTGAATCACATATTATCATAGTTGTGGCAATAATACTATCAGGCCCAAAAGCTTTCCAGTGCCTACCATAATCTTTTGAAAGAAGAATCCCTGAGGTATCTGTTCCGATAAATATATAACCTTTATCATTAAGCGAAATTGTTTCTATATCTTCCTCACCAGGACAAAGCTGATGCCAGGTTTTACAACTATCTTGAGAACGAGAGATAAATCCAGTCCTTTCTGTGTTTATAGTGTAAGAGAAAAGAGCATAAAATGAAT
>JBJKQE010000108.1:0-22210 GCA_046705645.1 Ignavibacteriaceae bacterium
GGGCATAATTGTCAAAAAGTGCTGCTGGAATTTGTTCTGAATAATGAATAATTATCTTTTAATTTATAAGATCTATAATACCCTCTATTATTAATACTATTGAAAACCCTTTTTTTGCCATCGTTCAATTTTTTTTCTTAAATGTAAGATTGATGCGCTTTTTAGGCAGTTTTTGTAATATTTATAATAAGAGAATTATATAAGACAATTTAATAAACAAAATTTAATTACATTAAATTAATTATTTCTTATTAAAGGATGGTAATATATATTTTTCTATTAGTTCGTCAGAGGGGGACTGCCTATTATAATTCCCTCCGGTTATCACAGTTACCATATTTTGTTTTTCCCAAATGTATATTTTTTGCCCGCCGTTACCTTGTGCCGCTTTGCCGTAGTATCTGATACCGCCGGAATCTAAATATTTAATCCACCATAAATATCCATAATGGACACCCTGAATGATTGAATGATTTGATAAAGATTCCTTCACCCATTGGGAAGGTATAAGCTGTTTTCCTTTCCAATTACCCTTTTCCAGATATAATAATCCAAACTTTGCCATATCTCTTGGACATAAGTATAGTTGACAGAAAGTCTCAGCGCTGGATTTGTCCGGCTTGAAACTCCATTTGAATTTTGTTATACCTAATGGTGCAAAAAGTGTTTGGCGGGCAAATTCAGGTAACGGTTTTTTTGTTGCTTTCTCAATAATGCGCCCAAGTGTAATTGCGTTGCCTGAACAATACATTCCTTTGTCCCCGGGTGTATCAATCATCGGAAGGTCTAATGTATATTTTACCCAATCAGCGGAATAATCCATTTTTGTTTCATTGCCCGCTGATTTAGGATTGCTTTTGTCACAATCAAGCCCGGTTTGCTGGGTCAGCATGTTTTTAATAGTTATTCTTTCTTTGTCTGCGGACATATTGCTGAATTTATATTCCGGGAACAATGGAAGTACCTTTTCATTTATACTTTTTATGAATCCTTTATTAATAGCAATTCCGGTAAGTGCCGATATGAAACTTTTTGTTGCGGAACGCAATTCTTGGAGGCTGTCTTTAGTATACTCATAAAAATACTCTTCAAAAATTAGCTTACCGTCTTTGACGATTAAAACACTATGAACATTGGGATAGTTACCCTCCACTATTTTCTTCATCATTTCGCCTAATAATGCCGTGTCCAGGCCGGAATGAGTAATACTGCCTACTTGCAGTCCGTCATCCCAATTTTTCGGTTGTTGATAAATGTAGTGATAGTCTTTAGGTACATTTAATCTCGGATACCACATTGATTCAGGAAAAGATACATGTCTGCTTAACAATCTGTAGGTGTGCTTACCTGTAATATAGCCGGCAACGGCATTGGAGTCATTTCTGAAAAACCGAACCTCATCCTTCGACATGTTCAAAAAAAGATCCTTGCCTGAAGGCGTCAACGGATATTTGCTTTTACCAATAATCGCATACAGTAACGTATCTTTTGGAGAAGCAGCTATTTTAAGTGTAGAAGGATTACTATATTCATACACTCCCTCATATTCTTTCAACTTTTCATAAGTTGCATGGTAGCGCTGCTGGGAGTAGCCTAATACGGGGATAAACAATAAGGCTAACAGAAAATAATATTTATTTATATACTGAGCAGACGGGCTTTGTATTTTTTTGAATGTCATTATTTTGAGAAATACAGTGAGTAAAAAACGTAGATTATTTTTCATAATTTTTCCTATTTATTATCATTATGCAAACAGCATAATGGTATCCGGATTGAACAAGTTTTTCAAAATCATTATTTAGAACTTTTTTGCAAAATTGATTGTTACATAGCGGGTCGAACTGCATTTTAGATTTCTATAACAATACAGCTGAATAAAAAATAAGAAATTATAATTAAAATTATTTTCTCTTCCGAAGAGAGGAAATGCCTCTAATTTAATTTCAAAATTATTATAACCGGGATTATAACCGCATTTTAATCTGCCGGTGTTCGAAGTTTGAAACAAGAAAAAATACTTTTATATATTACAGTGTAAAATTCATGACTCTAACTATTTCTCATTTTCCTCCATAAAGTTGATACATTTATTCCCAAAATCTTTGAAGCTTTGGATTTATTACCTTCAGTCAATTTTAAAACATGCTCAATATAAGACTGTTCCATTTTTTCCAATGTCAAATCTTCTTTGAATATAAAATCTGATTTCTCTTTTGTTAAATTACTTTGTGTAATTGACTTTGGAAGGTTTTCCGGCTGTATTCTTCCGTCTGTAGATAAAATAGCAGCTCTTTCAATTACATTCTGCAATTCTCTAACATTGCCTGGCCAGGAGTATTCCTGAAGGAATTCAATGCAAGAAGAATCCAGCCGGAGGTTTGTTATATGCAATTTCCGCGACATCTTCTCGGTAAAAAACCTTGTAAGCGGAAGTATATCATCTTTACGCTCTCTAAGAGGAGGAACATTAAGTTCCATTACGCTTAAACGGTAGAAAAGATCTTCACGGAATTTGCCTTCTTGAATTAGTAGTTTTAAATCCTTGTTAGTAGCCGCAATTATCCTGATATCCACTTTTCTAGGTATACTTTCCCCGATCCGCAGTATTTCATGTTCCTGTAAAACCCTAAGCATTTTTAACTGCATAGCAGTACTTATCTCGCCTATTTCATCTAAAAATATTGTCCCTTTATTAGCACTTTCAAATAATCCTATCCTCTCTTTTGAGGCACCGGTAAAAGCACCTGCTGTATAGCCGAAGAGTTCGCTTTCCAGAAGAGTTTCGGGCAATGCACCGCAGTTAACGGCGATAAAATTTTGAGCAGAACGAGGAGAGATTTCATGAATGTACTTTGCCAGTACTTCTTTACCTGCTCCTGTTTCCCCGGTAATTAAGATAGTTGAGTCGAACGGGGCTGCTTTTTGTGCGACATTTAATATCTTCTTGTACGAGCTGCTATGGATTTCAACAAATGACGGATTCGTCATTAAGTAAAGAGCCTCTATTTCTTTCTCGTATTTCTTTAACAATTGGGACTTTTTTTTCAATTGCTTGGTGAGCTTTTCGATCATCATTCTAATATCACTGGCATTGAAATATTTTAAGTACGGTTTAATTTCATCACCCCATGAATTCAGATCTTTACCTACGGCGAAGCAGATGAGATTTTCTTGAGCCTTGCAGGATTTCTCGACAAAATATATTTCTTTATTTAAGGCGAAGGATGCAAATCCGCTGAAGTACCCGGCTAAAATCCAGCAGACCGGATGAGAAGATTTACCAAATGTAAAAAGATGCTCGCTGGCTTCTTTTGAATCGTGCCAGCTGACTTCCATTAGAAATTTCCCGGAGAGTTCGTCATATTCCAGTTTATTAATTATATCTTTGGAAATCCCTTCAAGCGAATGCAGTTTACATCCGGCTTTTATCAGTTCAATTTTATTATCCCATTTAAAGTTATTTATTAAGAGAGAGGCGTCCGCCTGTCCCTGAAAAAAACCGAATCGGGAAAGTATACTTCGTGCATGATTCAACTCGGTAGAATCTATTAAATCCTTTCTGAATTGAGCAAAAGCATGGAGGCTGTGCAGAACAACCTCACGTCCTTTAATACTTAAGTTCCCTTCAGTAAAATTGAATATTTCTTCTAATTTTAAATCGTTGGCTTTCATAAAATCATTGCAATATGCAAAAGTAATCTATGCAAAATACAAAACTATTTCTGCTTCGACAATGAATTATAGCTTAAAATGAAGTAAAAACGAAATATTTAATTCTGGTATATCATTTGTCCTATTTGATACATAATTAAAACAAATAAACGAGGAATTGAAAATGTACAAAATGATGAGAGAATTCGCAGAAAACTTAACCAAGGATGCATTACAGTTTACATCCGAATTGATTAGAACCCAGAGCAAAAGCAACAACGAGAAAGCTGCGGCAGAATTAGTAGCAAAAGAACTTCAAATGCTCGGATTTGATAAAGTCTTTATAGATGATATTGGTAATGTAATCGGTATTTTATTCGGCTACGAAGCCAAACCGACTCTGTTATTAAATACTCATTTGGATACTGTAACTCCTTTAGAGAACGATCCCGGCTGGGAAGAAACACCTTATTCTGGAACTATTAAAAATGGAAAAATGTACGGAGTAGGAGCTTCAGACTGTAAATCAGGTATTGCAGCTCAAATATTCGGTGCGCACATGCTGTTGCACCGGGCGCTTATACCGTTAAGAGGCAACCTTATTATCGCCGTTACAGTTTCAGAGGAAAACGGCTTGAGTTTAGGTGTGCAGCATTTGATCTCAAAAACCCTTCCCGATTTGAAAATGAAAGTTGATTATGCTGTATTAGGTGAGCCGACTGATTTGGGATTATTTTACGGGCATGACGGCTGGGCAGAGTTTACTATCGGAATGGATTCACCAAATCCGAATTTTTTATTTGATGCCACTAAAGCAGTATACCAAAATCTTTTTAACGCGAGCAATGTAAACAACTCGGAAGGATCAAGAGTACTAATGTCGGTCAATCAGCCTGAATATAGTTTAAATAACACCGATGCTTGTATTACATTTAATAAAAGATTATTTGAGGATGAAAATACCGACATAGTGATAAACAATATAAAAGATATTAGTCTTAGAAATATTCAGGAGAAAAAATCTCTTAATCTTGAAATAAAATTGAAAGAAGAAATTCAAAGACTAAGCAATGGTGAGAAAGTTCAGGTTAGATATCTAAGTAAGGCGTGGGAAACGAATCCATTTTCAGCACTCATGGACAGGTCAAGACAGGCACTTTCATCGGCAGGATGTAAAACTTTGCCGGGTAAATGGCAGCTGCCGAGAGTGGGCATGGGAACAGCAGGAAGCATTTTAACCAAGAAGTTCGGAATACCTACTATCGGTTACGGGCCGGGTAATGAGAATGCAGCTCATACTGCAGGTGAGTTTGTCGAAGTTAAAAATATACAGGAATGTATCCTCGGCACCGCATCTATAATTCACAACTTGATAGGGATACCGGTATTCGGCTGGACATCCGATTTGGATATATAATTTAATGAGAATAATAAAATGGCAAAAGAAATAAATATTTTTGTTCTCAACTGCGGAAGTTCTTCTTTAAAATATAAAATGATAACGATGCCTTCGGAAAAAGAGCTCTTTGGAGGTGAAGTACAAAGGATCGGTTCAAGTACATCCTTGCCTTCGCAGATAATTCATGAAGTTAACGGAAACGAAGAATTATTTATAGTTACTATAAGAAACTATATTGAAGCTTTTAATGAAGTAATGAAAATCGTAGAAAACTCAATGAACATTATGCCTGATATTATTGCACACCGTTTAGTGAAAGGCCAGCCGGAAATTAATGGAGATACCTTTGTTAATAAACTACCGTTATCTGCATTGGATAAGATCAAGGAACTCGCCCCGGTACACAACCCTCCGGTCGTTGAAATAATTAAATCATGTTTATCCAGGTATCCGTTTCTGCCTCAAACAGTAATTCTTGATACAACGTTTCATTCAACAATACCTGACTATGCCTCTGCATATGCTCTGCCTAAAAAGCTTTGTGAAGACCTCGGGATAAAGAAATACGGATTTCATGGAATAAGTCATAAATATGTTTCTGTAGAAGCTGCTGAATATTTAGGCATTCCGGTCGAAAGTTTCAACGCAGTAAGCTGTCATCTTGGGAGCGGAGGAGCGAGCTTGTGTGCTATTAGGAACGGCATATCTATTGATAATACAATGGGATTTACTCCGCTTCAAGGATTGGTTATGAGTACAAGAAGCGGTAATCTGGATCCTGCGATAATTTTGAGAATGGTCGCATACTCCGAAGGCAATTCATCCAAAGTCAACAACATACTGAACAAAAAAAGCGGTGTACTTGGATTATCCGGATCTTCATCCGATATAAGAGATATTATTGCAAATGCAGAAAATAATAGTAGAGCACAAACAACTTTAGATGTTTATCTATGGAGAATAAAAAAGTATCTTGGCAAATATTTGACACTTTTAGGCAGAACGGATTCTATAATTTTTACCGATACAATCGGTGAAACGATGCCTTTTGTCAGGGAACAAGTATGCAAAAATATGGAATACTGGGGAATAAAAATGGATGCAATAAAGAATAAAAATGTCAAGATTTATCCTTGTGATATTTCCGGCAGCAAAAGCAAAATGAAGATAATTGTTGTGAAAACTAATGAAGAATTAGCCATAGCTAGAAGTGCCTATAATTTAAAAAGTTCAAATAACAAGAAGACAAACGATGAAAAAATTACTAGTATTAATTCCTGAAAATATTTATATAAAATATTTTGTTTATTCGGTACCAAAGGAAGATGAAGTTCCGGGAAAAGATTCTCTGCAGCAGCTTAATCACGGTAAAATTACTTTTAGGGGATCACCAAATGCAAAGAATAATATTAAAAATTTAATCACCGAGATAAAGCCGGCTGCAATTGCAATTCGCGTTTTGTACGGAGGAGACCGGTTTAATGATGTTTTGGTATATGATAAGAAATATCTTGAAAATTTAATCGATTTGGTTAGACAATCTCCGCTGAATATGCCCGTAGTGATAAAGCTTATCCAAATGATTGAAGATATTGTACCGGAAACAAAAATCATTTTATTTTTTGAAACAGCATTTTTTGCAGATCTGCCTTTAAAGGAAAGACTTTATGCGATGGACAGCAGTATTTTAAATATGGATCTAAAACGTTATGGTTATAACGGTTTATATCATAAAGCAGCGGTTGAAAAAGCAATGACTGAAAATAAAGAGGCAAAAAAAATAATTTCAATATGTCTTGAACCAATCCCTGAAATAGCGGCCGTACTTAATGGTAGACCGGTAACAGTATCAAGCGGGTCAACACCGCTTGAGGGGATACCGGGAGACACAGCATGCGGTGAAATTGACCCTGGTATTTTAATTACATTACAAGAAAAGAAAGAATTATCCGTTGAGACTATAAACAACATACTTACACGTCAAAGCGGACTATCGGCAATAGCAGGTGAAAAGGTTTCCATTGAAGAAATTCTTAAAAATGAAATCAAATATAAAAATATCTTTAATATATTATTCTACAATATACTTCTGAATTGCGGTGCGGCAATAGCAGCTATGGATGGTGTAGATGCAATTGTTTTCTCGGGAAAGTACGCTGTTTCAGCTTATAATTTAGCTCAGAAATTGATAAAAAAAATTTCGGAAAGTGCAGCTGTATATGAAGTACCTTCAGAACATTTTTTAAAAGTAAGACTGGAAGAAATAATTGCAATCGATTATTGCAATTTGATAAAACTGTCATAAAACCTGGTCTGCCATTTAAAACCCGGATTGATTTTGCCTGCCTCAAATTTTACACGTCATTTAAACCATCTTATAATTTTACCAAATGAATTTGATTTTAATTCCATTGGGTTATTCCTAATTCCGGATTTAAATTTAATCCCCGTAGAGATTTCATTTATGAAATCCTTTTCATTTGTGAAATCCTTTTCATTTGTGAAATTCCTTTCATTTATAGAATCACTTCCATTTACGATATTCTTTTCATCTGAAATTTGATGAACCTGTCTGGTCGGCAGACAGGCTTGATTCGGAATCTCTTTTTTCAATAATATTATATTTTTAGATTCCGGGTCTAACCCGGAATGACAAAAGGGACGTTATCACTCTGGCGAACCTGTCCGGCCCAGACGGAAGCCAGAATCTCAGATTCCAGCTCGGAGGCCGGAATGACTATTCCCTCTTTTCTGTCATTCCGGGCATAATATTTAAAAAGTGCTGCTGGAATTTGTCCTGAATAATGAAAAATTCTCTTTTAAATCATAAGATCCAAATACCCTCTATTATTAATACTATTGAAAACCCTTTTTTTGCCATCGTTCAATTTTTTTTCTAAAATAATTTAGTTAATTCATTTTGCTGCTTTTTGTGCATTAAAAGAAAAGCATGTAGACCTTTCATTATCACAAGCGTTCTATCTTTAGATTATAAATACCGGACATCATATATTTAGATAGAATAATAAATATAATGACATAACCGCAATCCGCACATTAAAAGAAATTCGCCCGGAAATTATACTGAAAGAGTTTTTCTCGAATATAATGTTAACACATAAAGAAAAATCTGTTTGATCCGCCTCCGGCGGAGTGTTATTTTTCTTTATATGCCAAGATAGAATATCAAATTCAAAGTATAATTTCAGAATTTCTTTTTAACATGTCAGCCTCTGGCTTAGTGCATGTTTCTTTTGCTACTTTTTCCTGTCCGTCCTCCGGCGGATTGCGCCAAGAAAAGCAGTTTTAAAATTGCAGTCTTAAACTCTTGCTTCTGTTCTTTCTCCGAAGGAGTCCTTTGGACAAGAGAAAAGAATTTATTAAAAATGCCTTTTGATCTTATCATCAACTTAAGAGATTCCGGGTCTAGCCCGGAATGACACTTTTGAGACAGCCTCTTTTTAATTTTTTTTCCACGGCAAAGTCTTTGGGCAGCCTTCAAGGTTAAAACTTTGTTTACCAATCGTATCCTTGAAGGCAACATCTTATTTCAAAACCAGAAGTTTTTTCGTTGCCGAATATCTGCCGGTTTAAACTAATATAAATATACTCCGCTTAGTTGATTACGCGCGTTCCAGTTTATTGCATAATATCCAGGTTTCTGCTTTTCGTTTACTAATACGATAATCTCCCTGCCGAGTATATCATATACTTTCAACTGCACATTTGTAGTGGACGCAAATTTTGCGTCCACTACATTTGGAATTGAATATTTTATTTTTGCGCTGGGATTAAACGGATTGGGATAATTTTGCTTAAGCAAAACATGTTAGGGTAAAATGTTTGGTCATTATCAAATGACATAACTATTGCAGATTAGAGATTCATTCCAACAACCGCTATTCACAGTTCTACCTAAAAATCCCATTCGGGAAACCATATTGAAATGCCTGACACGAAAAGGTCAGGCATTTCCAAATAAATTAATATAAAGTTACTTTTACAATTTCACCGGCACCGGCGGGAAATCCAAATCCTTTGTTGGAAACATAGAGAGCCCCATCAGGACCAAGAGTCATAGCTGTTGGAAATGTTAATCCGTCAGCAATTGTTTTTTGTTCTCCCGAAGGCAGAACCCTAATAATTTTACCGGTTCCGGCGGCATCCGGTCCGGGGAAACCAGCTGCAGTAAAAGTTTCCAGCACATACATTATACCCCTATTATCAAAGACTATACCAACTATAGCAGTAAGATTTTTATCCCATGTGCTTATGTGCCCGCTTGGTGTCAATTTTAATATGCTGGAAACGCCGGGAACCATCGGGAATTGTGAGAGGTTACCTAAGAAAAAGACACCATGGTAAGCAATTGCGGTAGGTCCGTACCATCCGGTGCTGGGAGGATATATTTTTGATAGATCTGCAATTCTTTTTATTTTCCCTGTAATCGGATTAATTCGATCTATTTCCTGATGATTAGGTTCGACAGCATAAAGTTCCCCACGGACATTAACCATACTGTACCAAGTACCATCAGGTTCAAAATCACTAGGATCAGGGTTGACTACAGGATTTGCTTTAACAAAGTCACTTAGATCCGCGACGGTAGTTATTCTTCCATTCGAATGAACGCGAAAGACTGTATTATCTGTTCCTTCCAGCCCGTGTGAACAGCCGGCACCTGCTTCGATTCCATATAACCGACCATCGACAAATGCAATGTCTGAAACACCGCTTACAAACGATCCGGATGCAGCACTAGTCTCACTGGAGGGCAGTCCGTCGATTATTGTTGTACGAACACCTCTCGGGCTGATTTTAGAAATGCGTGATGAGTATCCGCCTAAATAAGGGCCAACTCCCGGAACCTGATCACAAATACCGACGGTTGAAAGTGTTCCGCCGGTTGTTCCGCCTTCTGCAACATACAGATATCCGCCCGGACCGAACTTAAGTCCTCGAGGATTGTTCAAACCCGTTGCAAAGACTGAAACAACAGCGGTATCTTTTTGATGCTTTGCAAGAGCATCCGTTTGTTGTGCAGATTCTATAGTTGATGTTTCATTATCTTTACATGAATAGAAAAAGAAAAAAATAACTAATGACAGCAGCAGAAACATGGTTCTTAGTGCTTTCATATCAGACCTCCTTAATGTTATTATTAAACGACCTTATATTATAGAGCTTCAATAATTCCGTTTTTAAATAGTTGAAAGTTTAGTTCTCCTATAACCTCCATCTTATTTCAACACGATCATCTTTTTACATTCAATTTAACTGCCCGCAAAAAGTTTATAAAAGTAAATGCCGATGGAAAGGTCTTCTGTATTTCCTCCAAAAGGGGATCTTCTTTTGGCAAAAAGTTAACTTCATAATTTTTTGTACTTTTCTTTCATTTACAAGAGTTGCAGCCTTTTCATCATGAACATTATAATCAGTTAGATATAGAGATAGTACGAATAAGATTACCCGCATCGGCACAATATGTTTGACTGTTATTTTCAATCATATCAAATGCAGGCCGCCGTTAAAACGGCCTGTCGTTGAACCTAATTCATTTATTTAAAGAGAGTGAACGGATGGTCAAAGTCTATGCGGCTTGCCTTGATAGTTCCGTTTACATCCGCCAGCTGATTGCCGCTGTTAATATCATACACCTTAACTTCGAAAATACCGGTAAGCGAGTTACCGTCACTGCTCAATACATTTGTTTCCGTTAATACTCCGTAATTGACCGGAGGAAGAGTATCGTTTCCATTATACATAAAAACTATATGGTATATCTGCACAGTATCTCCGGATTGGTTCCATACGCCCATACAAAAGTTAGCAGGACTTACTGCAGGAGCAGCGGCATCCTCCATCTCAGTCCCATCGGAGTGATATTGCTGTATCCCTTGATGGAATAGACTGCCGTTGGGCAAGAGTAACTCGACGTGCCAGAAGCCCATAATGGAGCTGCCGGTACTTAGTCCTTTGTTCCCCGCTCTTGCAGTTCCGGAGATCATACAAACTGTGGCCAACATAATGGCCAGGCAGTGTACACATTTTTTATTGAATTTAGTCGTGTTTGAATTTTTCATAATATTATCTCCATTTTGATGTTATAAGTTCTATATTAATATTTTAACCAGCTACTTCATTATTTTAAGACGATCATTTTCTTTGCTTGTATAAAATTACCCGCCTTAAGCTGATAGAAATATACTCCGCTTGAAAGATTAGCACCGCTAATTTGTATATGGTAAGTTCCCGTCGTCTGTTCTTTATTTACTAAGGTTTGTACTAATTTTCCAAGAATATCATACACTTTTATTGTAACGTACTCGGATTTAGGAATTGTGTAATTAATTGTTGTTGTAGGATTAAAAGGATTAGGATAATTTTGTGAAAGAACATAATTTGCCGGTGTAAGCATTCTGCTGTTAATGCCGGTTAAGTTACTAAAGAGAGTAAACGGGTGGTTAAAATCTATTCGATTTGCTTTAGTAGTGCCGTTTATACCCGCTAGCTGATTACCGCTGTTGAGATCATACACTTTAACCTCGAAAGTACCATTAAGCGAATCAGAATCACCGCTTAATATATTTGTTTCCGTTAGTACTCCGTAATTAACAGGTGGAAGGGTATCATTCCCATTGTACATAAATACAATGTGGTATATCTGCACTGTATCTCCTGATTGTTTCCAAACACCCATGCAGAAGTTGGCAGGATTTACAGCAGGTGCGGCAGCGTCCTCCATCTCAGTCCCATCGGAGTAGTATTGCTGAATTCCTTGATGGAACAGACTGCCATTTGGTAATAATAATTCGACGTGCCAGAAGCCTGCAATAGCGCTGCCGGTGCTCACGCCTTTGTTCCCTGCCGTTGCGGTACTAAATAACGTGCAAAAGCCAATCAATGCAGTAACAGCGATACTGTATAACCGCCGGTCACTGAATCCTGGGATAATCCGAGTCTTCATATTGTCATCTCCTATTTTGATGTAATCGGTTTATTGATCTTTTATTAAATGCCTTTGTCTTTCTTTAGTATCATTTAATGCTATTTCAAAAGAACCATCTTTTTAGTTTCGACAAAACTTCCTGCACGAAGCTGATAGAAATAAATGCCGCTGGATAGATTAGAAGTTTTGAAGTTTATTTCGTAAGTGCCGGCGCGTTTTTCTTCATTGACCAAAGCTCTAACTTCCTTTCCAAGTATATCGAAGACTTTAAGAGTAACCAGGGCTTGTTCAGGTATAGAATAACTTATCTTCGTAGAAGGATTAAACGGATTAGGATAATTCTGAGAAAGATTGAAACTGAGAGGTATTCGATTATTATCTTCAATGCCGGTTGCTTCTTGTGAAATTGTATCTGCCCAGAATGTCTGCCCATTACTCATAATTTCAAAATTGAGAGTGAATAATCCGGCAAAACGCGAACCTACGGTCACATCAATACCATTAGTCGGCCCTCCTAATGCGCCAGGCGCGATACTAGGAATATAAATTGAATCCGGTATTATTTGCGATATGATTAATTTATTCGAAGATGATATTTTTACAGCCAGGTTTTGGATCATGTATGATGACCCCGTATTTTTAAACAAAGGCTTAACGTTGTAAATATTGGATGATATCTTTGATATTGATAATGAATCGAATTTTACGGGACCTGCGGTTGTAAACCCGTATTGAAGAATTGGTGTATTCACATATTCGTTTGTGGAATCTGCAGTCGTGCTTATATTTAACTGGAAAAAATCCTCAATTGAAATTGGTGGAATGTAAGCTCCATAAATCCCATCATTCGAATTTAAATCTCCATGGAGACCATCATCATAAAGATTAACTGAATCAACGAATGTATGTTCTAAATTAGTGTAAATTAGATCAGCTTTAAACTTGCTGTTATTAGGATTTAAGAATGTCGTTATGAATAAAACCGAATCAACATTCTTTCTTGCTGTTATTTTATCAATGTATGCTGCTGTTGGAACTATTTTGTCAAAAAATGGAATCCATTTATATATTGAATCACTCACACCGGCGCTCCAGCCGGTTCCATCCGATGCGAAATCTCCAAATAAATTAGGCAGATTGTTAATTACTTCCCATGTTCTTCCGCCGTCACCGGAGTATGCCGTGCCGGGATTTAAGTTCTCCCCTGAATCCGCATGGACGAATGCACTAATAAGATAGCCATTGTCTGTCCCTTTAACGTATGCAACTGTAAAAGGGGAAGGAGAATTAAAAGCTACATTAACAGGCTCCCATGTGTTACCTCCGTCTGAAGTAATTGAAATAGCTTTAATATTAGGAGAACAAGCTACTCCATTTAAACTATCCTTAAAAGCAATGCTAAATGGATAGCCATTTAATACATTTCGGGTAACAGTCCATGTTATTCCGCGATCGGTAGTTTTGTATAAAGAACCGGAGTACGTGGCAAAGCAAAAATTATTTCCCGCGATAGATGGCACGAGCGGAACTTCTCCCGAAACTCCTCCCAGTTCTCCTGAATCCGGAACAGGAATATTTGCGGAGTTTACACGGACCCAGTTAGCTCCGCCATTTGATGTTGTGTATATTTCCCAATCACCTCCATTCGGGTTACCGACACAAACACCGTTGTCATTGTCAAAAAAATGTATTGCATTCGGATTCCCTCCGGTTTTTATAAAAGCAGCAGTATCCTTTATCCAAGTGCGCCCCCCATCAGTTGTTTTGAGTATACCTCCCGGATTATTCACTGCTACCCACGCTGTAGAAGAATCTAATGCAGAAATACTTGAACAAACTAACCCGTTACCCACTGTATTGACTCTCCACGTTGTTCCTCCATCAGTTGTTCGAAGAAATTGGGAATTAGTATAGTTGCATCCCCAGCAAATATTCTTATCGACCGCTGAGAAGATTAATTGAGGATCCGCCGACTGTGGTATACCGGCAGCACGTTGAAGAATCCACGGAGGTGAAGTACGAACTTCCGGTTTTGCCCCTATAGCAATCGTTTTGTTGGGGGCAAAATTCCATTTATCACCGTTTGGAGTACCGTCGAGATTTACGCTATTACCGTTGGCATATATTGTTATCTGTTCTCCAGCAGCAGTAGGCGCAGTATAGGTGAACTGAAATGTGACAACATCTGAAACCGGGGTTTCGGGATGCTTATGTGTAAGTTCGCCGTTCAATAATTGAAGGTCGCTGCCTGAAGCAGGAACTAATGAACCTCCCGATACTGCAATATCTGTTCCGCCGGCAGCCAGCGGGCCGCCTTTAATTGTAAGAGTGTAATTTGCCGTCTGACCCGGAGCTAGTATATCAGGTCCATTTATAGCTACTTTAACACTCGTATCCGGATCTGCACCATGACATGTACATCCAGGTGCAGGGCCCCTTTTTGTTAAACCCGTAATGCCGCCGCTGTCGGCATAAATTATTAAAGCGAATATTAATATTATAGCAAAAGTTATTAAACTCCTTAGTATGAACATACTTCTTATGCTAAATTTACCTTTGTTCCTGCTCATTTCTTTGTCCTACTATTTTTTTAATTTTTCTGACATAAATAAAACAGTTCGGGAAGGTTATTACATATTAAAATTGTAACAAAGATTTGTCTAAATGTAACATTTATGAAAAAAGGGGGATTTTTCTTGTTTTAAATATCAGGTTTTACTGGATAAAGATCTGAGGATAGAAAGTTTAAGTTTTTTATTTGAATGGATTCAAGAATAAGAAGATTTGTTATAGATTAAAAATTGTAATTAGTGCAAAATATTTCATAATAAATATTTATCATTTCAATTCGCTTGGGGGGTGACCAAATTCTTCCTTAAAACACCTGGTGAAATATGCAGGACTTCCAAATCCTAAAGAGTAAGCTATTTCAGATATATTCTGTCCGCTTTTGCTTAACATTTGTTTTGCTCTCTCAAGTCTAAAACTCCTTATATACCTGCTCGCTGATTTTCCTGTTAGTCCTTTTAATTTTCTATGTATCTGCATTCTACTCATTCCCAATTCTTTACCGAAGTCTTCTATGGTAAATTCTTCTTCAGTTATATGTTTCTCAATTATTTCATTCACTCTTGTCATAAATTTTTCATCAAGGCTGTTGAGTTTCTTATCTTTTACGGGTTTGAATTCAATTTTACTGAATTTTTCCTGTAATTTTTTTCTGATATTTATAAGATTTCTTACCCTTATCTGAAGCTCCTTTATATCAAAAGGTTTTGTCAGATAATCATCCGCCCCTGTTTCCAATCCTTCAAGTTTATCTTCATAGCCAGCTTTCGCCGTGAGCAAAATTATTGGGACGTGACTTGTCCTTTCGTCATTCTTTAATATTCTTACCAATTCATTCCCGTCCATTTTAGGCATCATCATGTCGCTAACTATAAGATCAGGTATTATTTTTTCAGCTTTTCTTACACCCTGTTCTCCATTAATTGCTTCTTCAATTATATAATCAGGATTAAAAGATTCTTTTATATATGTTCTCATATCATAATTATCTTCCACAACAAGTATTATCGTTTTATCACTCTCTCCATCAATATCGTCAATCCTTAAGTTCTTATTTATAATTTGATTTGAATCTTCTATTAATTTATTATCACTGTTATTAATTCTAAATTCGTTTACAGTCTCATCAGGGTTTACTACTTCATCCTTCAGCAAATGTTCTCTACCCAATAAAAATTGCAGTTTAAATTCAGTCCAGCCTCTAATCTCCTCCCGGTCATCTGCTTTTATGCTCTCAACATCAATCTTGCCGTGATGCAACTCTACAAGCTCTTTTGTCAAAGCTAGTCCGATACCGGTTCCTTCATATTCCCTTGTATGCGAGCTATCCACCTGGTAAAACCTGTCGAACAGTTTTGGAATTTCTTCTTTGGCTATTCCAATTCCTGTATCTCTGATTACTATCTCAACGAAATGATTCTCTATTTCTTTAACAGATATTGTAATTCTCCCCTCGTTCAATATGAATTTAAAAGCATTCGAAATTATGTTCGTTAAAATTTTCATCATCTTATCTCTATCGAAGTACAATTCGATATATTCTTTTTCCGGCATAAGTTCCAACGTAATGTCTCTCGATTCGGACAGTGATTCAAAAGACAAAGCAACACCTTTTACAAACGAAACAATGTTTCCTTTTGATGCCTCAAGTCTAAGTTTACCGGCTTCAAGCTTTGATAGGTACAATAACTGATTTATTAACTGAAGCAGCCTTCTCGAGTTTCTTTTAATAATGTTAGCATCCTTTTTTATATCCTCAGACGTGTCTGAAATAATTTTTTCCGCAGGACCGAGAATTAAGGTAAGCGGTGTCCTGAATTCGTGAGAGATGTTAGCAAAAAATCTGGATTTCATTTTATCTGTTTCTTCTCTCTCTTTCAGCACAGCTTCATCCATTTTAACTTTGTCTTTTAATTTTAGCCTATTCAATTCATAACGTCTTAAACCGTATAAAGAAAAAAGAAAAATAAATCCGTAAGAAATGTATGCCCACCAGGTTTCCCACAACGGAGGGGAAATAATTATTGAAAGGTAGGTCCCATTTTCATTCCAGATACCATCATTATTAGATCCCTTAACTCTAAAAATATATTTCCCCGGCGCCAAATTGGGATATGATGCATAATGCCTTGTACCTGAATATACCCAGTTCTTATCTACTCCTTCCATTTTATATGCAAATTGATTCCTTTCCGGGTCATAATAACTTAATGCAGCAAACTCGAATGACAGGAAGTTTTTATTATAAGGCAGCTTTATTTCTTTTCCGAAAGGAATTGGTTTATCAAACAGCATGCATGATGTAATAACAATCGGCGGTACATAATTATTCTCTTTAATGCTGTCGGGATAAAAACCAATAAGTCCGTAAGAGCGTCCGAAGAACATTTCTCCGTTGCCCGTTTTAACCGCTTGCCGATTCCACGAGTGGCTTAAGGTATAGCCCTTTAATACATCGAAATTTTTAAATTGATTGGTTTCCGGGCTGAATTTTGAAATGCCCCTATCCGTACCGAGCCAGAGATTTCCGTGATCGTCTTCAAGAATATTATAAACTGAATTTCCCAATAATCCGTTTTTTCCCGTATAATGAAGAAATGTTCCCGTCGAAGGAATGAATCTGTCCAGACCGGCGTTTGTTGCAAACCATAATCTTCCTTTTTTATCCTGGTAAATTTTGAAAATTTCTTCTCCGCCGATACTCGAAGGATTTTTTGGATCGGAAAAATACCGCGAAACAAATTTACTTTGAGGATTATAGCAGATTATATTTCCGGCAAATGTTGCTGCCCAAATAGAACCGGATGAATCTTCACAAATTGTAGCAATATAAGTTTTTGTTTCAACAACTTTTTTTGCTTTTCGGGTCTTAAAATTAATGTAATAAAGTCCGCCGCTTAAAGATCCATACCACATACCTTTTGTTTTGTCAAAGCTATTAACGGAGATTTCGGTTAATAGATCATAACTTGTTAATTTTCCATTTTTCATTTTCGTGATATAAGGAGAATTATTTCTCCCATAGAATACGTTACCATTTTGATCTGCACTTAAATGGACACGTGAAATATTTGTTCGTGTAATTTGACCTGTCTTTATGTCAAATTTTATCCAGTTTTCAAGACCTCTTGAAATCCATAAGATTCTATTACTCTCTTTAACGATCTGATTTACCCTTCCCGGAAGATACTCTTTATAAGGCAGTTTTCTTAATATAACTTTATAAATACCGTTCGCTAAGGTTCCTGCCCATAAAGTTCTCGAATGGTCGATGTACAGCGACTGAACGCTGCTATTGCCTATGTAATAATCATGTACGGATTTGTTTATGAATTTAGGAGTGAATGTCTTCAATCTGGTATCAAATGTAAAAATACCGGTACCGGTTCCAACCCAGAGCAAGCCTGAAGAATCAAAACAAAAACAATTAATTTGATTAGCAAGATACGGAAGGCGGATCTTGGGATCGGGAACATAATTCCGGAATGTGTCAGTTTTTTTATTAAATTCGACTATGCCATCGAGGGTGCCTAACCACAAAGTCCCATTGCTGTCTTCACAAATACCGTTGATCAAATATTTTGAAACAGAAGACATATTTATGTTGTTATTTTGGGGGTTACGCCAATAATGCAGTATTTTTCCGGATTCATAGTTATACTTGTCAAGTCCTCTTTCGCTTGCGAACCAGAGTGATCCATCCTTATCAACATAAGCGAAATTATAACCGGCTGATATGCCGTTGGCTGAATCATAATCATATTGCACCGGCGAGAATTTCCCTGTTATTTTATTAAAATTGAATACGCCTGTCCCGGTTGTTACCCAAAATAATCCTTTCTTATCTTCAACAATATCACTAATATCATTTCCGGCTGCTTGTCCCTTTACCGAAGGATCGGGCAAATAATCCGTAAAGTTGTTGGATGCACTGCAATACTTTTCCAGACCATGCGAGGAACCAACCCATAGAGTGCTGTTTCGATCCACATAAATACAATGGGCAGCGCCATGAATGTCAGAATAAGATTGAAATTCGTATCCGTTATACCTTACTACGCCGTTCTCTGTTGCAAACCACAAATAACCTTCCTTATCTTGAATTATATCCCGAATCGTAGAACTAGGTAAACCCTGTTTGCTTGTATAATGGTCTATATGGTAGTTGTCTGTTTGCGGGTATAATTTATTAGGGAGGATTAAAATTGCAAAACTAAATAATGTTATAATTTGACAGAGAATTTTACGCATATTGTTATTCTTGAGAATAATAGAATTTGAGTTTCGGTAATCTCAGCCGGAACAAAATGAAACGCTCACCACTAAATTAAGGAACCGAATTTCAATAAAAGAAATTACAGGCTAAAACTACCCCCATGGTCAGTAAACACCGCAATTATTAAATGTTAATTAAAGTTAATTTATTCCTTTAAAATTTTCTAATAACAATAGATTGTATATAAGAGGTAAAAATTTTATTGCAGCTTTTCTTTTCAGTTTTGTATCTTCTGCAAAATACACCACTCCCATCCCCCCCTTCGCCTAATTTCTCTAATATTTTATAATGAAGAATAGTCTCACCAATCATTTGAGACCTCATATCTTTTAAGAAGGTTCCGGAGGGCAGGTCTGCCTTCGCCGAGTTTTTCAATTATCTTATAATGAAGAATATTTTTACCAATCATAATTTTATAAATTTTATAAAGATGGTAATGGAGGACAGACCCCCATCGCAAATTTCTAAATAATAAAATAATACAGAATTTTATTGTCTATCATATTAGTTCCCGGAAATTTTTTAAAGCTACGATAAGCAGGCCGACCTTAGCAAAGTCTCTTGATAATATTTTAACATAAAATTGTTTTACTAATTATATGCATTATTTATTTTTTTATAACTACCTTCAGCTGAAAAATTTTCAAACTGCCTTCACTTTAAATGCTAAACGTAAACACAGAACTTGGAATAAAGAACTGCATCAACGCCTTTAGGAATTGAGATAATTAGAAGAATCCGCTGATTGATTGGAAATATTTTTTACCTATAGGAGTAGATGAAAAAACTCATATAAAATCAAATATTTTTTATTCAAAAGCAACTGGATGTTATAAATAATTTAAAAACCAATGAATATGAGCATCTATCTCAAAATGTTATCAAACCGTATAATTAATTCAGAGGCCACATGTGATTTTTTGAAAGAATGAGAAATGTTAGACTTTTTGAAAATCAATTTTTCTAACGAAAATTACATCTAAGGTTATAAATGCGCTATAAATAGATTTTTTAAGACTACATACATTTTGCAAAAATGAAAGCGAGCAGAAATAGGTTTATGAAATTAAAAATATAGAGTTGCAGGAAGGAATAATATATTTTATTTACTTACGGCATAAATTATTTTACAAACTCCAACTCCTCGATTCTTAACATTAATACTTTAATTTTATGATTCCTTAACATTAACCTCGTAGGATTGTTAACATTATTTCATAAAAAATTATCCTTCGACCTGTATACCAAAACTTTTAGCGGAGGCAGAAGATTTATCGCAGAAGGACCTGTCCTCCGAAGTTTTTAACGTAGGAGGATCATCTTCTTAGTTTGAATAAATTAACTGACTTTTAGTTGAATTCAGGATATGATAATCAGCATAAACATAGCCTGTATCCAGGCTAGCGGAAGGAACATTTTCTACAACTAAAAAAACACTCCCCTATGTTATGTAAAAAAAATTCTTTATAATTGGGTAGGATAAGCTGCATGTTCTTGCCGGCCGCGGTTATTTTGTAAAATCAAACTGCAGATCTATTAAAAATTATATTTCCTCTTTGTGTATATCTTAGCCCAACGTTTTTAAATTTAAGCTAATTCTTCATTTAATAAACTTCATCCTGTACCCTACACCAGATTCGGTAACGATATATTTCGGGCTGGATGCATTATCTTCAATCTTTTTTCTTAACTGACCGATAAATACTCTTAAGTATTGTGCATTTTCAACTGAAGAAGGCCCCCATATTTCTTTTAAGATATAATTGTGGGTTAAAACTTTTCCGGTATTTTTAAGGAATAAAGCCAGCAGCAGATATTCAATATTTGTAAGCTTAATTTCCTCTTCTTTTTTATAAACGACTCTTGAAATAAAATCTATTTTTAAATCACCGTTAACGAAAATATTTTCTCCTTCTATGGCCTGATATCTTCTAATGTTTGCTCTTATCCTGGCAATCAATTCGGAGGTATTAAAAGGTTTGGTAAGATAGTCGTCAGCCCCTAAATCCAATGCTTTAACAATATCTTCTTCGGAGTTTCTGACTGAAAGAATAATAATCGGAAGATTTGTCCACACTCTCAATTCTTTTATTACGCTGAACCCGTCCATATCAGGCAGGCCGATATCTAAAATTACCAGCTGCGGATGAGAAGTAGCTACCTGAACAATTCCATCCTTTGCATTTTCCGCTTCCGTAATTTTATACTCGGATGATTCCAATGCAATAGATAAAATCTTTCTTATCTGCACTTCATCGTCAATTATTACAATTGAATTTTTTACTGTCATTCAATCCTCAATTTTCTTTTATCGCCGGCAGTGAAACCGTAAATACGGCGCCGCCTTTTTTTAAGTTGGAGGCATCTATTTTCCCGCCGTGGGCTTCTATAAAACCCTTTGCAATAGAAAGCCCCAATCCGGTTCCGCCGGCTTTTGTTCCGGGTATACGATAAAATTTTTCAAAAAGCCTGGATAATGATTCTTCCGGAAATCCGGTGCCGTCATCTGAAATTGTAATTACACAATTATTGTTTTCCATTTGTGCTTCAATTTTAATTTCACTGCCTGCGGGCGTATAAGCAAGCGAATTATGAATAATATTTGCAAAAGCCTGTTCTATTAGTCCGTAATCAAATTTAAATACCGGAATATCATCACTAACAGATAAAATTATCTTATGATTGCCGGACTCATCTTTTAATTTTTCAAGTACAGAATTAAACAGATCAGATATAGAATGCCAATCCATTTTAAGCGATATAAATCCGGTTTCCAGTCTTGCCATATCTAAAAGATTTTCAACAAGCCTGTTCAGCCTGTCGGCCGCAATATTTATTTCGTCCATAATCTTTCCCCAGACACTTTTATTCTGATAAATATTTTCATCCTTAAATGAACTTACAGCTCCCATAATAGCGGCAATCGGTGTTTTCAGCTCGTGTGAAAGAGAATTGAATAATGTTTTATACAGCTTCTCCGATTCGTTAGCAACCATAGACTTTTTTGCTAAATCATTCAAATATTCTCTTTCAATCGCACTTGAAACCTGTACAATAAATGTATCCAGAAAATTCTCCTGATCAAATGATAAAGATTTATTATTTTCCGTTTTTATACCGATAGTTCCGAGAACTCCGCTTTTACTTGACAAAGGATAAAATGTAACAGGACTTAAAGGTAATGTATTGGTAAATCTGCCGGCTTTCTTGCCGTTGTTATAAACCCAGTTTGCTACCAGCCAGTCTGCATCATCAATTAAAAACATACTTGCGGCATGAGGCTTTGCGTTAAGCTTTTTATCTTCATCATTAAAAATTATTACTGCTTCCGCATTAAAAAACTGTTTTATTCTTTTAATTGCAA
>JBJKQE010000109.1:0-8100 GCA_046705645.1 Ignavibacteriaceae bacterium
AGTTTAGTAGTGGCATTTATTATTATTATTTTCCTCTTACATGTACGAAGTTCTTTAGTTGCAATATTTACATTACCTACTGCAGTTCTTGCAGCATTTCTTGTAATGAGGCTCCAGGGAATAAATGCGAACATAATGTCTCTTTCAGGTATTGCTATAGCAATAGGGGCAATGGTGGACGCTGCAATTATAATGGTTGAGAATGCTCAAAGCCATATGGTAAAAGAGCAGGAAAAGCCAAAAGAGAAACAGCGCCCTCATTGGACAGTAATACTTGAATCTTCAAAAGAAGTCGGTCCGTCTATCTTTTATTCACTTTTGGTAATTACTGTTTCATTCTTACCGGTATTTACATTAGAACAGCAATCCGGTAGATTATTTAAACCTTTGGCATTTACTAAAACATATTCAATGGCAGCAGCGGCAATACTTGCAGTAACTATTGTACCGGTTTTAATCGGATTTTTTGTACGCGGTAAAATGCGAAAAGAGGAAGATAATCCGATAACCAGGTTCCTAATAAAAATATATAAACCGGTTGTTGATTTTGTAGTGAGTAAAAGATGGTGGGTAATCAGTACAGCAATAGTCATTATTCTAGTTACAATAATTCCTTTTTCAAAATTAGGATCTGAATTTATGCCGCCGCTTGATGAAGGTGATTTGCTTTATATGCCCACTACCCTTCCGGGAATTTCCATAACTAAAGCCAAAGAAATACTTCAACAGACTGATAGAATAATTAAAACTTTTCCGGAAGTTGAAAGTGTCTTTGGAAAAGCAGGCCGTGCAAATACAGCAACTGATCCGGCTCCGCTTTCAATGCTTGAAACAACAATCCGCTTAAAACCAAAAGATCTATGGCCCAAAGGAATAACGGAAAAGAAACTTGTTGATCAGATGAATGAAGCAATACAGATTCCAGGATTAACTAATGCATGGACTATGCCGATAAAAACCAGAATCGACATGCTTTCAACCGGTATTAAAACTCCGGTTGGTATAAAGATAGCCGGTCCTAATTTGGAAGTGCTTCAAAAAATCGGACAGCAGATTGAACAAATCATAAAAACAGTTCCTCATACCAGATCCGTTTATGCCGAAAGGTCTTATGGAGGCAACTACATTGATTTTAATATTGATCGTGATGCAATTGCCAGATACGGAATATCAGTTCAGGATGTACAGGATGTAATTATGTCTGCAATAGGCGGGATGAACATTACCAAAACAGTTGAAGGTTTGGAAAGATACCCGGTCAATTTAAGATATCAAAGAGATTACAGAAACAATATTGAAGCATTAAAGCGGGTACTTGTGCCTATACCTGGCGGCGGAAGTGTTCCGCTGGCTGAGTTGGCTGATCTGCAAATTAAAAAAGGTCCTCCGGTAATTAAATCTGAAGATGCCAGACCTAATGCATGGGTTTATATCGATATTGAAAATATTGATGTAGGTACTTATGTTAAAAATGCTCAACGGATTTTAAATTCTGAGCTCAAACTACCGGCCGGATATTCAATAATATGGAGCGGCCAATATGAATATATGCAGGAAGCAGCAAAAAGACTGGTTCTTGTTATACCTTTAACGTTATTGCTTGTTGTTCTTTTGCTTTACATAAACACAAAATCAGTGGTCAAGACCGGAATCATTCTTCTATCTCTCCCCTTCTCAATGGTTGGTGCAGTATGGTTCCTTTACCTGGCCGGCTACAATACAAGTGTAGCTGTTTGGGTAGGAGTAATTGCTCTGCTCGGAGTTAGTGCTGAGATGGGAGTTGTAATGCTTCTTTATTTAGATATAGCTTACGACAAAATGAAAAACGATGGATTGATGAATTCATTTGAGGCACTTCGTGAAGCTACTTTCCATGGTGCGGCAAATAGAATTAGGCCTGTTATGATGACTGTTATGGCATTGTTATTCGGGTTATTCCCGATACTTATCGGTACCGGAACAGGCTCTGATGTTATGAAAAGAATAGCGGCTCCGATGTTCGGCGGTATTTCAACAACAATGATTATAGGCTTAACATTTTATCCTGCTATTTTTTACATTGTAAAAAAATTCGAATTAAAGAAATTGTTGAAAGGGAATGATTAATTGGACGAGAGGCGAAATTATTTTCGCCTCTTAATAATCTAAATTGTGATTATTATAAATTAAGTGTTCATATTTTATAATCAAGGAAATATTTAATGAAATATATCGTTCTAATATTAGCTGCTGCTTTATTTATCTTTTTCCTAAGAAGGAAATTTAAAAAAGCATCACAGGGTAAAGACTGCTGTAAATAAATGCAAATCATTTAGTGAATTTTAATAATATGAAGAAGGTTAAAATGAAATCAAAAATTCTAAGAACCGTAAGCTTGATAATAATTATTTTACTCTGGTCCGTATCTTATTCTTTAGGACAAAACAAACAAATAGATAAAACACATAAAGTAAAAATGGAAAATATATCTAGAACCAGTACCAATGAACCACAATTTTATAAAGGGATCATTAATCTTAAAGCAATAGATCAAAACAAAGATGGAAAAGTTTTTCAATGTCCCATGGATTTTAATGTTTTATCTGATAAGCCGGGAATCGATCCCAAATGCGGTATGAAGTTGAAAGAAGTTACAATTAAAGAAGCTAAAGAAAATTTATTAAAACATGGTTTTCGTGTTAAAGAATGAATATTAATAGCACATTTAATTGGAAAGGAATTTAAAAATCAAAATTTGTGATAATTGCGGAAACAGCAATCCTGACGAAATTAAATTTTGTGCTGAATGCGGTTCAAATCTTTACGATAAAAGACCCAATGATGCTTTTATTTGTCCGAAATGTGGTATAAAAAATAATAGCAGAAGTTTATTTTGTTTAAATTGCGGTTCAGAATTAATGAAAAAACAGATTATATCAGATAATGATATATCAAAAAGAAAGACAAATAGAAATCGAAGCCAAAAAGTTCATAACCAAAAGACACATAATCATAAAAAAATAAAAAATAGTCGAACAAGTTCCTTATTGAAGACAAAGAGTATTTGGATTATTACTCTTATAATAATATTTTCGGTCGCTGTTGCCGGCTCACTTGATTTACTTTTTCATAAATACAATCCTGTCAGGCCTGTAATTGTCGAAAAACAGAGCATTGATCCTTCAATTAGTTCAAAAGTTTATGAAGTAGCTTCAAGATTTAGATGTACTTGCGGAAAGTGCAACGATTCATTAAATGTTTGTGATTGTGAAAAAGCTGTAACAGAAAGAAATTTCATAATAAAAGATCTGGAAAAAGGTAAGAAGCCGGAACAGATTTCCAAAGAGATAAATGAAAAATACGGCGGTTTAATAACACAGACTTTATAATTAGACTAAACGATAAAATAACACAATTTTTTAAAAAGTATTTGTGGAGTTTATAAATGTTCGGGAATATAATAATAACTTTATCACTTATTACTGCTGTATACAGCGTAATAATGTATTACCAATCTTTTAAAGGAAATAATAAAGCTCTTGTTTACGCAAGATATTCCTATCATATTACAGCTGCATTGGTAATAGCTGCTAGTATATTTTTCTTACTCATAATTTTAACTCATCAATATCAATATAATTATGTTTTTAATTACAGTAATGCAGATTTATCCACTGGATTATTGTTATCTACATTTTATGCAGGTCAGGAAGGCAGCTTTTTGCTGTGGCTTCTATTAGCAGTAATAATCGGAGCTGTTTTGCAAAATTATTCCTCTAAGAGAAATGATCTTGAACCTGCTTTTATGATGATTTATTCTTTGATAATAGTTTATTTGATAATGATGGTTACTCCTTTATTTAAAAGCCCGTTTACATTAATCTGGACCGATCCGAATTACATTGATATAAAATATATCAACCAGGCGTTTTTAAAGATGCCTGTATTCCAGAGTTTTGTATACAGCAATTCGGGTTCAAATCAGCAATATGTGCTGATGAGTCCCCAATTGGTATCAATTCTCAAATCAAACGGCATACCTTTTAATGATTTTCTGATAAAAGGAAAAGGGCTTAATCCTCTTTTACAAAATTTCTGGATGGAAGTACATCCGCCTATTTTGTTTATGGGATATGCTTTTTCAGCAGTTCCGTTTACATTTGCAGTCTCAGCATTAATAAAAAATAAATATACTCAATGGGTTAAATTAGCTTTGCCCTGGGCAGTAACAGCAGCAGCAGTACTTGGATTGGGTTTAATGATAGGCGGCTACTGGGCCTATGGTGTTTTAGGATGGGGCGGTTTCTGGGGATGGGATCCGGTGGAAAATGCCAGTCTTATTCCTTGGATCATAAGTGTTGCTTTAATTCATACATTATTGATTCAAAAACAGACACAAATACTAGATAGGATTGGTCGGTTTGCTAAAACAAATCTTGTTCTTGGAGTTTTAGTCTTTATAATGGTTTTATACAGTACATTTTTAACACGCAGCGGCATTCTTTCTAAAGCGTCGGTACATTCCTTTGAAGATCCCGGTGCAGCTGTTTATATATTTTTAATTTTCTTCATCTCTACATTTACAATAGCAGGTATAGGGGGAATAATTTTCAGAAGAAAATCCTTAACTGATTCAAGTGAAAATAGAGAGAAATTTCTATCCAGAGAATCCGGACTTTTGTATGGTGCCCTTTTCCTGGTTGCTTCTGCCTTGGTTGTTTTTGTTGGTACATCTTCCCCGTTAATAGGATCATCGGTAGAAGTAAGCTTTTATAATCAAATGAATCTTCCTCTGGTAATAATAATGTGCCTGCTGATTGGTTTTAGTTTATTCCTTAGATGGAAAGAGACTAACGGGAAAGAATGGATGAGGAGTTTTTTGCCTGCACTTATTATTTCAATAGTAATTACAATATTAATGTTAGTCACGCTAAATATTAAAAATGTAATCTACGATTTTTTACTTCTTTCAATAATTTTTACTATTACAGTAAATATTCAAATGTTGATGAGAGTAATAAAAAGCGGAGTTTATTTTTGGGGAGGACATTTATCTCATATTGGATTTGCTCTTTTCCTATTCGGCGTTTTAGCTTCTTCTACCTTAGGCCGCTCAAAGCAGGTGGATCTTCCGTTAGGAATCAAAACTCATGTGTTAAATGTGGATTTAACTTTTAAAGGGCCGAAACTTATAGCTAACACCGATAAATATACATTTGATATAAATGTACAGGAAAAGAAGAAATTATATACCGTTTCTCCAGTTATGTTTTATTCAGGTTACAACAACAGCTTAATGAGAGAGCCTTATATTCTGGAAAGCTTTACAAAAGATTTATATTTTTCACCGATTTCATACGTAAATAATAATCAAGCTAAAGCATCCAATACTTCTTATCAGAAAATGAATAATGAACTTGGTGAAATATTGACCGTGGAAGTTAGTACAAAACCATTTATTAGTTTTGTCTGGCTCGGTGTCTTCATAATGTCAATCGGCCTTATTCTTGTCATTTTCAGAAGAAGCAAAGTAAATAAAGTTGAGATCTAAAATTTATTAACCATTTATTTAATAAAAAGAATGACCGATTAAATGAAGGTTAAAATTTAAGTTATCATTTATTGAAGTACAATCCTTGTAAAGAATTATTAATGTGATTTGAAATTCAAATTACCTTATAGAAAACATTTAATTTCGTTAAACAAATTTTATAAGGTAGGAAATGAAATACGCTGTCAGAATAATTATTGTACTTGTTGTTATAATATCTATATCATTTATTTTCATTGAGTCCGGTATATATAACATAAGCGCAATGGTACCTCATAATCGGCTTACTTTAACTCTAATAAATGCAGTTAAAGATAACTCTATTGAACATCACTCTAAAGACATAAAAGTACCTGATAATTTGAATGATACTTCTTTAGTAAGAATAGGATTCATTCACTATAAAGCAATGTGCCAGACATGTCATGGTGCACCAGGAATTGAAAGAAGTGAAATTGGGAAAGGACTTTATCCGCATCCGCCGAATCTTGCGCACTCTGCTAAAGAGATGCCGGCACAACAATTATTCTGGATTACAAAGAATGGAATTAAACTTACCGGTATGCCTTCTTTCGGCAAGACTCATAGCGACCAAAAAATTTGGGATATTGTTGCTTTCATGGAAAAGCTGCCGACAATGACTAAAAAACAATACCAGGCATTAAACGATTCTACTAAAAACAAAAGTGATGACTAAAGCATTTAAGGGATTACTCTATTAAAGTTTATGAAAATTACTCTAATCCGGTTTTAAGTTTTAAGGAAAATAAAAAACTTATTTTTTAAGATTGTTGATTAATTCCTGAATTCGATTGTATGTTTTGGCTGCATCTATTGGTTTTAAAATATAATCACTTACGCCAAGGTTAAGAATTTTTTGTATTGTTTCCCTATCGTTATGTGCTGTTAAAACTAAAATAGGTATATTAGAATAAGCAGGTTCATGTTTAATTTTTTCCAGAAATTCTAATCCGCTCATTATCGGCATAGAGATATCAAGGAATATTATATCCGGTTTTACTTTCTTCAAGGCTTCTAATCCAATGCTGCCGTTTTCAGCTTCTGAAATATTAAATGAAAACTTTTTCTGAATCACCCTTTTAAGATAACTTCTTACAGTATTATCATCTTCAATAATTAATATATTATATGCCAAGTTCACCCCGAAAGATTAAAATAAATATTTACTTGAAATTAGACCCTTTTAAATAATTTTTTTATATCTGAACTTTAATTTAAAGTAATCTAAGATAATCCGTTATTTTTTGAACAAATAAACCTAATTAGTATTTATACTTTCAATTATAATACTAAAAGTTAATAAATAATTTTGAATTATCTTTGTTTTTTATCATTTAAATTAAAAACTGCAAATATTCAATTAATTAAAGAATTCCTTCAAAAAAACAGAGATTGAATATTTAATTGAGAAAGGTAAGTATCAAGTAAATTTTATCTTTGTTCCAAACAAGTTTAGGTAAGCACTTCCTTTAATAACCTAGAAATAAAGCTAAAGGGAGCTTTCGCTCCCTAAATTTATTTTAGAAGCACCATCTTCTTTGTGGAAATAAAACTACCGGTTCTAAGCTGATAGAAATAAACTCCGCTTGCAAGATTGGATGCGTTGAAATTTACATTGTAGTTTCCGCTGTTTTCATAACCGTCTACTAGTGTCTTTACTTCCCTTCCCAATATATCATACACTTTTAGTGTTACCATTCCGCTATTAGGAATGACATATTTAATAAATGTAGTCGGGTTAAACGGGTTGGGATAATTTTGGCTTAATAAAAATGATTTAGGTGAATTAATCTTGTTTGTTATTCCATTAATTTTGCTTTGAATATTCATTACTTTCCAGCCAATATTATTGCTTTGATGTATTTCAGGAAATGTATTATTAGGATCTAGCACCGCATAGATTCTTGGATTATCGGGTGTATTTGATGGAATATGCCAATCAAAGCTTATAATAGAACTTCCACGTGCTGGCAAAAAATCACTTGTAGAAAAGAGAGTTTTACCGCTTAAGCTTTGAATTAGTATTCCGCCGTTTGAAGGATCACCTACATAAAATTCTACTTGAACAGGCTGAGGAGTAGGAATTAAACTAAAATTATGTATTCTAACCTGGATATTTACAGTATCTCCGGGACTTGGATTTTCCGGGTTGAATATCATTTCTTTTGTCTGCTGTAGTTTATCTGCAGAATAATTATATCCTTTATAATTGTCCAATCTCCAAGGTAGTATTAAAGCTGGGTCGGATGCATGAGCGTACCTTTGCTGCCACCATGTTTCAGGTTCATTTACATTTGCTACTCCCGGATTCACAGCATAATCCAATACTAACGCACCATCTCTTGCCCAATATGCATAAGGTGTTACTGTATAATATCCGCCGCCAGGTACGCTGGGATTAATTGGTCCTAAATGAACATCAAGCCCTTGTGTATAAGTTACAGTATTTGTTACAGTAGAAATTGAATCATGAGAATAGTCACCGTGTATTTCAAAGTTAGGAATAAATGGAATTGGAATTTCAAAACCAAGTGAAGCGCCCGCATCAA
>JBJKQE010000110.1:0-14616 GCA_046705645.1 Ignavibacteriaceae bacterium
AAGTTGATGTAGGCGGAGGAAAAGTTGAAGAATATCATGTTATACTAAATCCTGCAAAACTTATTAACCTGCATATTACTCCACAAATGGTTGCGGATAAAATAACCGCATCTAATTTTATTTCTTCCACCGGATATATTAACGATTACGATAGGCTTTATTTAACCTTAAGTGAAGCAACTCAGAATAGTAAAGAGGAGCTGGCGAACCTTGTAATTTTAAATACTCCTCAAAGAGTAATAAGGTTAAAAGATATATCGAAAGTTGAAATAGGTGCCGAACGAAGCTATGTAAAAATAAAAGCAAACGGAATAATTACTCCTATTATAAATATTTTAAAACAGCCAAATGCAAATCTGCTTGATGTAGTAAACTCTATTGAAAGTGAGCTTCCCAAGCTGCAGAAAATCCTGCCTCCTGGAGTTAAGCTTCGGCCGTTTTATAACCAGGCAAATTTTGTATCAGAAGCAATCAAAAGCATACGTGATGTAGTTTGGATAGGTCTTTTGCTGGCTATTTTAATTACAGTGCTTTTTCTAAAATCATTTAAGGCCAGCTCGGTAATATTAATAACAATTCCTGTTACATTATGCTTAACATTCATTGTTTTATATGCAATCGGTTATACAATAAATATAATGACAATAGGCTCAATAGCTGCAGCTGTCGGTCTTATAATTGACGATGCTATAGTGATAGTAGAGCAAATTCATCGTACGCACGAAGAGAACCCTGAAGAAACCAGTGATACTCTGGTAACGAAAGCTATAAAATATTTATTCCCTGCAATGGTGGGTTCATCTATGAGTACTATTGTGATCTTCCTTCCGTTTTTTATGATGGGCGGCGTTGCCGGTGCATACTTTAAAGTATTGACGAATGCAATGATTATTATTCTTGTGTGCTCTTTCTTTGTTACATGGATCGGGCTGCCGGTAATTTATTTACTCCTAACCAAAAAAGGATCTTCTTTAGGAAAACATAAAGAAGTTAAAACTAGGAAATGGGTTTATTTTTTCATAGACAGGCCGGTACTTTCATTCCTATTTATGGCGGTTTTAGTTGTCTTTTCAATATATATAATTCCAAAATTACCTTCCGGATTTTTACCGCAAATGGATGAAGGTTCAATCGTTTTGGATTTTGTAAGTCCTCCCGGTACTTCGCTGGATGGAACCGACAGGATGCTGGATGTTGTTGATCATATTTTACAAACTACACCGGAAGTGCAGTCATTTTCAAGGGAGATCGGAACACAAAACGGATTTTTTATTACAGAACCTAATACTGGAGACTATACAATAACACTTAAGAAAAATAGAACATTGACTACGGATGAAGTTGCGGATAATATTAGAAAAAGAATTGAAGCTAAGTTGCCTGCATTGCAAGTTGACTTCGGACAAAAAATTGAAGATATGCTGGGTGATTTGATCAGTACAAAACAACCAATATCAATAAGAATTTTTGGAGATGATCAGGCTGCACTTCAAAATTACGCTAATAAAATTGCAGACATCATTCAAAATACTAGGGGAACTGCGGACGTGTTTAACGGGATAACCATAGCCGGTCCGAATATATTGTTTCAGCCTAAAAATAGTGAACTGGCTCAATACGGCTTAACGCCTAGCGAACTTCAATATCAGCTTAATACCAAAATAAAAGGAACTGTAGTAGGAAATGTTTTGGGTCAGAACCAGTTATTTAATATTAGAATGTTCGACGGCAAGCTTTTAAACTCCCTGGATGATATAAAAAACAGCTTTATTTTTCTAAACGACGGCTCGGTTAAACCGGTAAGTGAATTTACAAAACTAAAGTTTATAAAAGGTGTTGCCGAAATCGACAGAGAAAATTTAAAACAGGATTATGACGTAGTTGCAAGATTAAACAACCGGGATCTTGGAAGTACAATAGCTGCAATTCAAAAGAAAATTAATAAAGAAATCCATTTGCCTCCAGGTTATGAAATAGTATACGGTGGGGCTTACGCTCAGCAGCAGCAAGCTTTCGGCGATCTAATGAAGATACTTATTCTTGCTATCCTTTTAGTCTTTACTGTCTCCTTGTTTCTTTTCAGAAAGATACGAGTTTCTATTTCTATTATTATAGTTGCAATATTAGGTATTGCCGGAAGTTTCCTGGCACTTTTTATTACGGGTACTCCTCTTAATGTTGGAAGTTACACCGGTATTATTATGATTGTAGGCATCATAGGTGAGAATTCAATTTTTATTTATCTCCAATATGCGGATTCCAAGAAAAGGATTGTTAAGAAAGAAGAATCTATTGTTGACTCAATTTCATTAAGGCTGCGACCAACATTGATGACTGCATTCGGTGCAATTACTGCTCTGCTTCCTCTGGCACTCGGTATCGGAACCGGGGCTCAGATGCATCAGCCGCTGGCAATTGCAATTATAGGCGGGTTTATTATTGCTCTGCCGTTATTACTTATTGTGCTGCCGTCAATTCTAAGATTAATTGAGAAATAAAAACGAATAGACTTAGATCTATAATATATTAATATACAGCAAGTGGCTCTTCAACCATGCTTTCATCAATTTCCAGCATTTTTCCTTTTTCAACAATAATTAAAAAGGATTGAACAACATTTTTATGCAGTTCTGCAACAACTACATATTCACCTTCTTCCAACAGCACTAATGCCGGAGTTTCATAAGAATTTTTTACATCTCTAATAAAATCTCCGTTCGTTGAATAGATTGAATATCCTTTATAAAATTCTTTTATCGGGTCATCTGCAAATTGTCCTTTTTCTTCAAATTTAGCTGTAAAAATCTTTAAATATCCAATGTTATTATTTACATTGGCATTTGGCTTCATATATTCATAATTGTGTATAAAATTAGTGGTGCTGCAGCTGATAAATGAGAAAAGAAATATTGTCAAGATTACAGATATGAAAGTTTTCATAATTTCACCCTTTTAAATTTTGAAAGAAATAATATTTAGCTATAAAGCATTTATTAATCTTTCATTAAATATATGGAAATTACTATATAATCTAAATAAAAAGCGGAATTATTTGTTAGCTCAGAAATCGGAAAATGTACACATTTAATACTGAAAGAGTAATAAAAAAGCCGCTCAGTTTTGAACGGCTTTGAAAATATTATTATTATTTTATTCGTTTAACTGCAGCCTGAGGTAGCGCCGCAAGTCATACATTTTAAACATGTGCCGTTTCGTACCATAGTCATACTCTGGCATTCGGTACAAACATCACCGGTATAACCTTTTTCAATTGCCTGTTTTACTTTTGTGTGTATTGAAGATTTAGGCTGAGCTGTCAGTCGGTGATATTTTGCTTCATTTGATGACAGTGAATAGTTGTATGATTTAGCGTGTTCTTTATCGAGTTCAACTACTCTTTCACTAACTACTTCTTCACTGACAAATTCGGGTTCTACAAATTTCTTCACAATTCCAGGTGAAACTTTTGATTTTGATTCATCCGGATCAACGTGAGCAAGGTCGTTTCTTCCAAGATAAGTTACAGCTAATTCTCTGAAAATGTAATCGATAACTGATGTAGACATCTTAATTTTATCGTTACCGGAAACAATTCCGCTGGGTTCGAAGCGTGTGAATACAAATGCATCTACAAACTCTTCTAACGGAACGCCGTGCTGTAATCCTAATGAAATAGAGATAGCAAAACAGTTCAACAAACTTCTGAAAGCGGCACCTTCACGATGCATATCTATGAAAATTTCGCCTAACTGGCCGTTTTCATATTCACCGGTTCTTATATAAACCGATTGCCCGTTTATTTTAGCTTTTTGTGTGTAGCCGGTTCTTCTATCAGGCAATCTTCTTCTTTTAGCTATATATCGATGAATAATTTTTTCAGCAACTTTTATAATATCATTATCTTCTTTGTCTTCTATAATTGCTTCCAGTTCTTCTTCGCTTATGGAATTCAATGGCTGTGAGAGTTTAGATCCGTCTCTATAAAGAGCGTTTGCTTTTATTCCCAATTTCCAGGAATCCATATAAGCTTCTTTAACATCATCAATGGTTGCCTGGTTAGGAAGGTTAATGGTTTTTGATATTGCACCGGAAATAAACGGCTGAGCTGCACCCATCATTTTAATATGTGCTTTAGGTCGAATAAAACGTGTTCCTTTTTTACCGCATTTATTTGCGCAATCAAAAACAGGATAATGTTCGTGTTTAAGGAAAGGTGCACCTTCAATTGTCATAGTTCCGCATACATAATCATTAGCAGAAGCAATTTCTTGTTTTGAGAATCCGATAGCTGTAAGCAGATTAAAATCAAAAGAGTTTATCTGATCTTCGGAGAAACCTAATTTTTTGGTAAGAAATTCTTCGCCAATTGTAAATTTGTTAAAAGCAAAACTCAAGTCGAATACTGAAGGAAGTGATTTTTCAATTTTCGAAATAACTGTATCCGTAAAATCTTTTGCTTTTAATGATTCGGGATTTATGTAAGGGCATCCATTTAATGAACCCGATCCTTTTGCATATTTTACAATTTCATTTATCTGATCTTTATTATAGCCAAGTCTTTCAAGAGCGGGAGGAATTGATTGGTTGATGATCTTGAAATAACCGCCGCCGGCTAACTTTTTGAATTTAACTAAAGCATAATCCGGTTCAACTCCGGTAGTATCGCAATCCATAACTAGTCCGATTGTACCTGTAGGAGCAATAACCGTTACTTGTGCATTACGATATCCATATTGAGTACCTAACTCAAGAGCTTTGTCAGAATCCTCTCTAGCTGCTTTCAATAGATCAGATGGACAGAATTTCGGATCGATTCCGACCGGGTAGATGGATAAGCCTTCATATTCTTCGTGAGGCACGTTATAAGCCGCTCTACGGTGATTTCTGATTACACGAAGCATATGACCATGGTTCTTTTCATAATTAGGGAATGTACCAAGTTCTTTAGCCATTTCAGCAGATGTTGCATAAGCGGTCATATGCATAATTGCAGTTAATGCCCCGCAAATTGCAAATGCTTCGTTGCTGTCATATGGAATTCCCTGCTGCATTAATAATGAACCTAAATTTGCATACCCTAGTCCAAGGGTTCTAAAATCGTAACTTAATTTTGCAATTTCTTTGCTTGGGAATTGAGCCATTAAAACACTAATTTCTAAAACAATTGTCCAAAGCTTTGTTGTATGTCTATAAGCTTCAATGTCAAACTTATGTGTTTTAAGATCATGAAATTTTGCAACATTTATAGATGCCAAATTACACGCAGTATCGTCTAAAAACATGTATTCACTGCAAGGATTTGAAGCTTTAATGTTTCCGTCTTCAGGACAAGTGTGCCATTCATTTATTGTTGTATGATATTGGATTCCTGGATCTGCACATGACCAGGCGGCATACGATATTTGATCCCAAAGTTCTTTTGCTTTTAAAGTTTTACAAGCTTTAGGTGTTCTTTTTTCGGCTTGTGCTTTTTTCTTTTCAGTTCTCCAGTATAAATTCCAATCTCCGTCATTTATAACTGCATTCATAAAATCGTTGGTAACTCTAATTGAGTTATTTGAATTTTGACCCGATACCGTCGAATAAGAATCGGAGTTCCAATCGGTATCATAAGCCGGAAATTCAATAGACTTAAATCCTAGTTTTGCTAAATGTATTACTCTATCTATATAATTGTTAGGAATTTGAGCTTTTCTTGCTTCGATAACTGCATGCTGTAAATTTTTATTTAATGTTTTGTTAAACCGGTCATTTTCGGGATGTTCGTCGTAGCAGGCTTTCATAATTGCATTTAAATGATAATTGCACAATTTAGATCCTGCAACTAAAGATGCAACCTTTTGTTCTTCTACTACTTTCCAATTTATGTACTCTTCAATATCCGGGTGATCAAGATCGAGAGTTACCATTTTAGCTGCACGTCTTGTTGTACCGCCGGATTTTATTGCTCCTGCCGATCTATCCCCTATTCTTAGGAAAGACATAAGCCCGGAAGATTTTCCTCCTCCGCTTAAGGATTCGTTAGCTCCTCTAATTTCAGAGAAATTGGAACCTGTTCCGGAACCATATTTAAATAATCTCGCTTCGCGGACCCATAAATCCATTATACCGCCTTCATTAACAAGGTCATCTTTTACCGATTGAATGAAACATGCATGAGGTTGAGGATGAGTGTAGGCATCACTAGATGCAGTTAATTCACCTGTTTTATAATCAACATAATAATGACCTTGAGAAGGACCTGTAATTCCATATGCCCAATGAAGACCAGTGTTAAACCACTGCGGGCTATTAGGGGCTGTCATTTGATTAGCAAGCATAAAAATTAATTCATCATAAAATATTTTGGCATCTGCTTCACTGTTAAAGTATTTTGCCTGCCATCCCCAGTATGTCCAGCATCCAGCTAATCGATGAAATACCTGACGAGCATCTGTTTCTGATGAAAATCTTTCTTTTTCCGATAATTGTTCAAGTCTATCAGTATCAGCTGTTGAGGATTGAATCCAGGTAGGTACGCCTTTTTCATTTACTTTCTTTAATAACTTTGGAACGCCGGCTTTTCTAAAATATTTTTGTGCAATTATATCTGTAGCTACCTGTGACCAGCTAGCCGGAACTATAACATCCTCCATTCTAAATACAATCGAACCATCGGGGTTTCTAATTTCCGAAGTCCGTTTTGTAAATTCAATCGACGAGAGAGGGTCTCTACCTTCTTCCGTGAACATCCTCTTAATGTGCATCAACAAACTCCCTTCCAGCAAAGTTTAAATCTTAAGTTAATCAAATTTATTTTTTGGGGTTATAATAATTTTGATAAGTTCTAATGGTTTAGTTTCTTTTTTCATTGCAAAAATTAATGTGCTTGAATTTTTTAACCGGCGAATTCAAACTAACTAAAATTGAATTAAAAGGAAATAGGAACAAAAAATTTTTTTTCAGAAAAAAGTTTCGCGCGGAAAGATTTACGCCAAACTTTGGAATATTTTTTTAAAAAACCAAATTAAATTTTTCAAAAATTTTTTATTAATCTTCTTGAAATATTTTTAGTGAAAAATAATCATCAAAAAAGAAGAAAAATTTTTGTTTTGCGTATATTTAAACTGATGATAAAATCAATTTATATTTACAGGACAAAAATTCAATAACAAAATTTAACCGCTCATATAATTTACCAGGTAAATTAAATCAAATTTAATTAAATATACGGTTATAATTTTTCTATTGTTGTGAAATAGATAATAATTTATACTATGAATGATATAGAAAATTAAGGAAAAATTTGAATTCAGAGAAAATCATAGAGGTTGTAAATCTTTCAAAACATTTTAAAGACTTAAAAGCTGTCGATAATCTGGAATTGAATGTTTTTAAGGGAGATGTTTTTGGATTTTTAGGTCCTAACGGAGCAGGGAAGAGTACAACTATCAGAATGCTTCTTTCTCTAATTACCCCTAATGAAGGAGAAATAAAGATATTCGGCAAATCACTTCAAAATCATAGAAAAGAAATCTTAAAAAAAATAGGGGCCATTGTTGAAAAACCTGATTTTTACGGTTATCTGTCAGCTTATAAAAATCTAGAGATATTAGGTAGAATTTCAGGCAGCAATTATTCAAAAAAAAGAATAATGGAAGTGCTAGAATTAGTGGGGTTGAATAAAAGATTTAAAAGCAAAGTAAAAACATTTTCCCACGGAATGAAACAAAGACTTGGAATTGCTCAAGCTCTTTTGCATGATCCTGAATTGATAATTTTAGATGAGCCGACTACCGGATTAGATCCACAAGGAATGAAGGAAATTAGGGATTTAATCATTTACTTAAGCAAAGAAAAACAAAAAACCATTTTCCTTTCTTCACATATTTTATATGAGGTAGAATTAGTTGCAAATAGAATGATTATTATCAACAAAGGTTCAGCTAAAGTTGAGGGTAGAGTTGAAGAATTATTGAACGCTAATAATCTAAAAGTAACATTTGAGGTTGGTGATTGGGAAAATGCAAAAAAACTCCTCGATAATACAGCTTGGATACAAAAACTCGAATTGGCAGTGAACGGCAAGCTTACATTTCTATTAAAACCGGAAGAAATTCCGGAATTAAATAAGTATCTCGTTCAAAATAACTTGGCGGTTAATGCTGTAATTCCAACCAGATCGTTGGAAGAATATTTTTTAAGTATAACTCAAAAGGAAGCCTGATGTTTACTTTAATAAATATAGAGTTATATAAGATTTTTAAGAAGTGGCGTACTTATATCGGGTTCATTGCTATTCTTGTCCTTATTCCTATTATTGAGTTTGCTTTAAAGATGGAAGGTCAGAGATCGATAAATTTTATGACAAGGGATTTACAGCAGTCCTTTATATTTGTCGGGAACCTGCTTAACTCTTACTTTGTATCTTATTTAATTCTAAACAGCCTGGCGGTCCATATTCCATTTCTTATCACTTTGGTTGCTGGCGATTTGTTAGCCGGCGAAGCAACTGCCGGGACTTATAGATTAATAATAACCAGACCAGTTTCAAGATTCAGTATTGTTACTTCAAAGTTTTTAGCGGGAATAATTTATACTTTCCTTTTAATACTTTTTCTGGCAATATTAAGCCTAGGCTTAGGGTCTTTAATATTTGGTACAGGTGATTTATTAAATTTCAGCAACGGCAGTATTATTGTTCTTGCTAAAAATGACATTCTCTGGAGATTTTTATTAGCCTATTTATTTGCAACTCTTAGTATGGGAGTTGTTGCATCTCTTGCTTTTCTGTTTTCAGCCCTTGTAGAAAATGCCATAGGACCTATTATTACGACTATGGCAATAATTATCATTTTTATAATTATTTCTGCAATAAATATCGGTGTTTTCCAGGATATTAAACCTTACCTATTTACAAATTATATGGGAACCTGGAGAGCTTTTTTTGATAATCCTATGGATACATACGAAATTGTAAAATCCAGCTTGATTTTATTCGGACATATTGTTGTATTTTATTCAGTAGCTTTGATCATTTTTCAGAAGAAGGATATTCTAACTTAAATGATAAATTTCATCAGAAAGAAAATTTATGTCACTCTTTCAGAGTTAGATTCTTTAATAAGAGTGTTTAATTACAATAATATCAGTCCTTCGGACTTGAAAAAGAAATAAATGCGTATTTGAATCTCGAAGAGATGAAATAATTATGGAAAAAGTTATCACAAAGATTATTAACCCCGAAAGGGTGATATAAAAGAATATTGTTTTTGTAAAAATCGAGCAATTAATTAATTTTATTAAAAGAGTAAAAAGTGAAAAAAATTATTTTAATATTTTTATTTTTTTCTGCCTTAGGATTTAGTCAAACCAAAAATCCGGATGTAATAATAAAAAACCTAAAAGAAGAATTTAATAAAGTTAAAGATTACACGGTAAATGTTGATATTAAAGTAGATGTGAATGTTATTAAAGTTCCTGAAATGAAGGCTAAACTTTATTATAAAGAGCCGGATAAAATTCATATCGAATCTAAAGGTTTTGCAATGCTTCCGAAAAATGGTTTGTATACTTCACCTTTATCTTTTTTAAAAGGTGATTATACGGCAATTTTTGCAAAAATAGATACTATAGATGGTCACATTACTTCTGTTATAAAAATTATTCCTCTTAATGATAAAGGAGATTTGCTTTTAACAACTTTATGGGTAGATCAAAATAAAAATGTAATTAGAAAAGTTGAATCCTCGACAAAGACAAATGGTACGTTCTCTTTAATTCTGGATTATAATAAAGATATGAAATATCCTCTGCCTGATTCTATGGTGTTTTCCTTTAATGCAGGCAAACTAAATACACCGGATATGATTGGACAAGAAGAAAATCAAGGGGGGAGAAGAAGAGCATTTAAGGATATTTCAGGAAAAGTAACAATAAAATATAATGACTACAAAGTGAACAAAGGAATTCCCGATAGTGTTTTTGAAGAGAAAAGTAATACTGAAAAAAATAGACACTGATTTTTAGATTCAAACTATACTTTTATCAATTAGCAGTCAATTTATTTAAGAAATTCTGAAATTTTCTCGTATTATAATCCGCCATTCCAACTTCCTTTGTAACTATTTTCCCTTCCTTAGAAATTACATAAGTTGAGGGTATTGTTCCGCTATCATAAATTTTCGGGAAATAACCATTTACAAAATAAACAGGAAAATCAAATTTACTGTTTTTAATAAATTCTTTTGCCTTAGAAGAATCATTATCCAAAGAAACCATAATAAAAACTAAATCTTTCCTGTTTTTCATCTTATTATATAGACTTTGAATTGTCGGGATTTCTGCCCTGCATGGCGGACACCAGGAAGCCCAAAAATTTAAAAATATTACTTTCCCCTTTAAATCTTCCAGGCTTAGTTCAGCATTATTAAAACTAATTAGATTTAAATTATAATCCGCGGTTTGCTGTTCATTTAAAGGGATGTTTATATCCGGCTGCATAATACCGGTTAATAAAATTCCTTCCTGTACTTTCCCGATAACTGCTGAATACAAGCCGGTGAAATACAGGAAAGCAATTGTTCCTAAAATAATTAACCACTCAATTATATTTCTTTTTACTGATTTCTTTTTTGACATCTTATTCTTTGTTTAATGAAATAATTTTATGAATTGTACTAAGATAAGATGAGTAAGTTTAAAAAAGGATTTATTTATTTAGAGATGGGAATAGTTAATCCTAATTTTTTAATTTAATTCACCTAAAAATCATGTAAACACCTATCAAAACCAGAAAACCGGCAAACATCTTTTGCATTATTGGTTTTGGCAGACGTTTTGAAAGCCATATTCCAAAAATTCCGAATAAAATACCGGGAAGAACCATTGCATACGCTATATTAAATTCTACTGATCCGGCAAACCAATATTCTATTCCTGCCAAACCTGTAAAAACTACGATAGGAATTATCGCTGTCCCGGCCGCTTCGGTAATATCAAGTTTACCTGCAAGGATTAAAGCAGGTACAATCATAAATCCTCCGCTGATTGCAAAAAATCCTGCGGCTGCACCGATTATTAAAGCTGAAAATACGATTAAAATTATTCGTCTGCTGTCTTTTGTTTGATCTTTATTTATTATCTGGTTATTTGAGGCTGTGCTGCTTTTTACATTTTTACTGCTTGAATAATACATCCATCCGGCAATAAGAAATAATATAAAGCCTAATAGAAAAAGAAGTTTATGTCCCGGAAAAAGTAATCCCATTTGAATCCCGCTGTAATTTCCAATAACGCCTGGTATTGTAAATGTAGCAGCTTCACGAAAAAGTATATCACCTTTATAAGTCCTATAAAGAAAAATAAAGAGAGCGATCATTGAAATACCAAGTACGTTTGTACCTAGAGCAAGATGACCGTCGAGGTTAGAAAACATTAAAATAATTGGAAGTCCGACAACTGCAGAACCGGCACCGAAAAATCCAATTACAAAACCGACAATCACTCCTGCCAGTAATCCTGTGAACATAAATTATACCTTCGTAAATATTTTATTCTTAGAAAGAATCCGCACTCAAAAATAATAAAAATAAAACACATTAATTGTTGATAGAATCAAATTAAATAAGGGAGGGAATTGAAATGAATAAATGATACAGAGTTAATTTTATGAGATTTGAGATTTACTTTCTGAAAATTTTTTAACTAATTCTTCAGTCTTTAAATTTCTTGTAGAATCAATTGCATATTCCCATGCACCTTCGTGACACAAACCTCTAATTGAAGCTTCTTTATATGCTTCCAAAGCAGTTTTTACACATTCGTTGCGGACAAATTCAGCCAAAGCTTCTTTTTCTTCTTTTAATAATTCTTTTTTCATTCCTCTTCCAAATTTGCTTTCATTAATACCCATGTTCCGGGATCAAGAATTATTTTATCCGGGACAGAATCTAATTTTAAATTAAATGAGTTTTCTCTTTTATCAAATTCAATTGTTTCCATTTTCGGCTTTTGATTATCTTTAGAATATATGGCTATGTCAACCGGCATTTTGAAAACATTATCGTAAGATTGAGTCTGCTTTATATTTAATGTCAACAATTTTTCTTTTGCATTATAATTCCATTTTATGTCAAGATAAGGAAGTCCCGGTTTAAACAGCCATTCATTAAAAAACCATGAAAAATCTTTTCCCGATGCTTCTTCCATTATCTTTTCAAAATCTTTTGTTAAAGCATTTTTATTTCTGTAGGTTTTATAATAAAGCTGAATACCATGCCAGAAAGTTGAATCACCAAGTACATGATGCAGCATTCTTAAAACCCACGCGCCTTTTTGATAAGAGTTTATATTCAGTAAACGATTTAAATTAGTTACTGTTGTATCTACTATCGGAGAATTTGGAAATACTTCATCATACCTAATTACTTGCAATCTTTCTCTTTTTAAAGCGTTAGTTAGACTATCCTGTCCGAATTCATATCCGGTAAAAACATTTTGAAAGAAAGTAGCAAAACCTTCGCTCAGCCATATATGATCCCAATCTTCTTCCGAAACAGCATCTCCAAACCATTGATGTGCAATCTCGTGAGCTACTGTCACTTCGCTTTCTCTTGTCCCGGTAACCTCATGTTCTGAATAAAAAATATTGCTGGCATTTTCCATTCCGCCGTACTTAGTTTTTGATTCCACGTTAGCAAGCTTTTCATATGGAAAAGGTCCGATAAGTTTTGTAAACAGCTTAATAATTTTTTCTGCCGGTTCAAAATCATAAAAACCTGCTTTTCTGTCCTGCGGGTAAATCCAGGTTTCAATTGGGATGCAGTCAAATTTTTTTAAGTATTGAACAGCAAATTTGGCAGCGCCGAAAACCATTACTTTAGTCGGTATGGGAACATTTTCTCTCCAATGTGTCAGCCTCATTCCGTTTGTTAAATCAGTTTCTTCGACTAATGCGCCATTTGCAATAACTTGGTATTTTGAAGGCGCTGTAATTATAAAGTCGCATGTTGCTTTATCTGATGGATGATCAATTACCGGAAGCCAGTTGTGTGCTCTATCCGGCCAGTTATCTCCGAAGAATGTCCTGTCTCCGTACTTATTTTTTGAAATGATTAATCCATCTGCCGGAATACCGGAATACGAAATCTCGTAAGTTCTAATTTCATCTTTTTTTGAAGGGGAAATTAGATGAATAATTAATCTATCATCCTTTTGTTCATATTTTACATTTGAATTATTAATTGTAACCGACTGAACCAACATTCCAGTTCCTGATGAAGGAGATTTTTCTACCAGGTCTAAAGCAAATTCTTTTACATTTTCTGTCAGGAACTTTACTTCAACTAATGTTTTGCCGAAAATCTCGTTTGTGGAATCACTTAAGGTTATATTAAAAGTATAATGCTGAATATCGATATTAGGATTCCTCGGGTAATGATCCGCGAAAGCTTGTGATATTGTTATAAAAAAAAGAAAAATAACAGCAAAAAATTTCTTCATATTATTTCCAGTCATCAAGCAGTTTTCTGACTGAAACAATTTGTCCAACATGATAAGAATTATGATTAGCAGCCATCATAATTTCACGCAGGTAAGTTCTACCTTCGCCGTGCGGTATTTCCGATGTAACATCTATTTTAGAATTTTTAGCCAGATCAATTAACTCATTTAAATCGGCATCAAATTTTTTAATTGAATTATGCCACATTTCATCCGAGATTTTTCCTTCATCTTTCGGCCAATATTCGTCCGGCCATTTGGGAGATTTCCATTTCGGATCCAGCGTATATCTTAAAATATCTTCCTGTGCTAGTCTTATATGTTCAAGAAGCTCCCAAACAGAATGTAAACCTCCTTCGGGTCTAATATTGCGGTTTTTAGGTTTCAAACCGTTTACAGCATCTTTAAAATTAACGTGTGCATGACCGCTGTGAAGCAGTTCAACAAGATTTTCACGCATTAAATTTTCTTTCATATAAATTCCTTTCAATTATAGTTGAATATATAAAAACAACAAATAAAAAATAACCCACTAAATCACTTTAAGCAAAGATTGTATAATAACAAAAGTTTTGATTAGCATTTTCAGAAAATATGATTTGAGCCTGGTGCATGGTTGAATGGATGCATGCATCCATCAGGCAAGCAAACCGGTTTTGCTTCTTTATTACATATATTTTTTCTGCATTTAAACAATAATATGCTTAAGTTTTAATGAACATAATTGGCCACAATATTTTATGGCGGGGATTTTGCAACTACAATGAGACATGCGTACGGACAAATCGAGAATAATAGTACAATAATATTTATTAAAAATAAAATTTTCTTCATTTTTATAATGATCATATTTACAAGCTTTACTCAAAAAATATATTCCCAAGGGCAACTAAATATTTCAGCTGGCGTAGGAATGCTGGAGTATTTGAATGCTGGTGTGCATTATAAGTTAAATTATTTTCAAGTAGGAATGAGTGTGGGAACCTGGCCAAATGATAAAGTTATTTCCATTTTAGGTGATTTAAGACTTCAATTTGGTCAGGATTCAAAGTCATCAAATCATCCTACCTGGTATTTATTGTACGGTTTGGACTATTTAAGAAATGAAGATGATTTTATTATAAATAAAAATCT
>JBJKQE010000111.1:0-6020 GCA_046705645.1 Ignavibacteriaceae bacterium
GTTGAAGAAGGCGCAATGCTTAAGATGGGTGATAAAATATTAAAACTCTCAAATCCGAATGTTCAACTGAATGCTTTGCAAAATGAAGCTGCAACTTATCAGCAAATAAATGAAGCAAGAAATACAAGATTGCAGATTGAGCAAAACAGTATTGCATTGCAAACCCAGCTTGTTGATGCAAGTTATAATTATATTAATTCTAAAGAGCTTTTTAATCGGGAAAAAGTTATGTGGGAAAAGAAACTTGTTTCCCAGCAAGAGTTTGAGCAAGTAAGGGATAAATTCTTTCATGATGAAGAACAATTAAGATTAACACGCCAAAATTATGCGCAGGATTCCATCTTAAAACTTTCACAAGTAACGCAAATTGCATCATCAATTGAAAGACTTCAAAAAAACCTGGAACTGATACGTGAAAATATTGATAATCTAACTGTGAAAGCTCCCATTAGCGGGCAGCTTACCTCTTTAAATGCTGAGACCGGACAATCAAAAAATCCAGGAGATCAATTAGGGCAAATTGATGCGTTGGACGGATTTAAAGTAAGAGCAGACATTGATGAGTTTTATATTGCAAGAGTTGTTAAAGGACTGCACGCATCTGTTGAGATTGACGGTAATGATTTTAAACTGGTAATTATAAAGGTATTTCCTGAGGTTAAGGACGGAAAGTTTCAAGTCGATATGAACTTTGACGGAAAAGTTCCTGACGGTATAAGAAGAGGACAGACTTTACAAATAAGATTACAATTAAGTGAAAGGACAAAGGCCCTATTATTGGCTCGCGGAGGATTTTACCAAAAAACCGGCGGGCAATGGGTTTTTGTTGTTAACCATTCAGAAACAGAAGCTGTAAAAAGATCAATAAGCCTCGGAAGGCAGAATCCGGATTACTTTGAAGTTCTAAGCGGCTTAAAACCGGGCGATAAAGTAATTACATCTTCTTATGATAATTTTGGTGACGTTGATAAGTTGATACTAAAATAATTACATCTCTGTGTCTCAGTGACTCCGTGGTTAAAGGTATTTTACCACAGAGACACGGAGGCACTAAGTAAAATAAAGGAAAAAAATATGATTAAAACCAACAATCTCAGAAAAATTTACACTACCGAAGAAGTAGAAACTACTGCTTTGAATAATGTAAATATCGAAATAAATGAAAAAGAATTCGTAGCAATAATGGGCCCATCCGGCTGCGGAAAATCAACTCTTCTTAACATATTCGGATTACTCGACAATCCGTCGGATGGTGAATATCATTTCATTGATCATGAGGTATCAAAATATACCGAAAGACAAAGGGCAAATTTAAGGAAAGCAAATATCGGTTTTGTTTTCCAGAGTTTTAATTTAATTGATGAATTAACTGTCTATGAAAATGTCGAACTTCCGCTTCTTTACCTCGGCGTTTCTTCTTCGGACAGAGATAAGATGGTTACCGAAGTGCTTGAAAGAATGCAGATCATGCATCGCAAGGATCATTTCCCGCAGCAGCTTTCCGGCGGTCAGCAGCAAAGAGTAGCTGTTTCACGCGCTGTTGTTGCTAAACCAAAATTAATACTTGCCGATGAACCAACCGGTAATCTGGATTCTGCAAATGGGGAAGAAGTAATGAATATATTAACTCAATTGAATGAGGAAGGTACGACTATAGTGATGGTAACTCACTCTCCTCATGATTCAGAATTCGCACATCGTATTATTCATTTATTCGACGGACATGTGGTTACGGAAAATTATAAGGAAAAATTTCACGTTTAAAAATCTCTGTGACTTTGTGACTCTGTGGTAAATTCTTTTACCACTGAGACACAGAGGCACAAAGGAAAGGAAATTGATGATAAAACTACACAACATTGAAAAATATTACAGCAACAAAGTTATAAAAACTTACGTGCTAAGAAATGTTGATTTACTGATTGAAGAAGGTGAGTTCATCTCGATTATGGGACCTTCCGGTGCAGGAAAGTCGACCTTGCTAAATATTATAGGTATGCTCGATACACCATCCGAAGGTGAGTATTATTTTTATGATGAACCTGTACACAAAATGAAAGAGAAAAAACTTTCCGAGCTTCATAAAACATATATAGGTTTTGTATTTCAACAGTATCATTTAATCGATGAATTAACCGTGCTTGAAAATTTGGAAACCCCTTTGCTGTATCAAAAGGTAAAAACAAACGATAGAAAAGGAAGAATTGCTGAGACGCTGGATAGATTTAATATAGTTGCAAAAAAGGATCTGTTTCCGAATCAATTATCAGGCGGTCAGCAACAGCTTGTGGCAATTGCCAGGGCAATTATAGCAGAACCGAAATTAATCCTTGCCGATGAACCGACCGGGAATCTTCATTCCGATCAAGGTAAAGAAATAATGGATTTGCTAAAAAAGCTTAACAAGCAGGGAACAACCATTATTCAGGTCACCCATTCTGAAACAAACGCAGCATATGGTAACAGAATTATAAAATTAAAAGACGGATGGGTTGAGAAATAGTCTTAATACAACACTCATTGACACTGGAAAAATTTTGGATTCACAAAAATTAGTGTTCCGTTTTCTATAAACTACAGTGGTGAATTTATGTTAATGAATTATTTAAGTATTGCAATAAGGAATTTGAAGAAGTACAAGGCTTTCTCTTTTATTAATATTGTTGGTCTTGCCGTCGGTATTGCCTGCTGTATAGCGATTATTTTATATGTGCAGAATGAATTAAGCTACGATAAATTCAACAAAAATGCCGACCAAATTTACCGCGTTCATCTTCAAGGAAGAATAAACAATAATGAAATAAATATGGCAATGAGTCCTGCACCTATGGGTGCGGTAATTAAACATGACTTCCCCGAAGTAATTGCATATACAAGAATACGAAACTTCGGTTCCCCGGTTTTAAGATATGAAAATAAAGTTTTTAGCGAAGAAAGGTTTTACTGTGTTGATTCAACATTCTTTAATGTTTTTACCGTGCATTTTCTTGAAGGAAATCCGAGAACCGCATTAACTCAACCGAATACAGTAGTGATTACGGAATCAATGGCTAAAAAATATTTCGGTAATGAAGAGCCAATAGGAAAAATTCTTAATGCAGACCATAGAAGAGAATGGATTGTTACCGGTGTAATTAAGGATGTCCCGATAAATTCTCATTTCCATTTTGATTTTCTCGGTTCCTTAACAACATATTCCGACAGCAGAGATCCTTATTGGCTCAGTAATAATTATTACACTTATTTTGTATTACAAAAAGGTGTGGATTATAAACAATTCCAACAAAAACTAAATCAAGATATACTGAAATATATAGGTCCTCAAATAGAAAAAGTGACAGGTGTGTCTTTAGATCAATTAAGAAAGAAAGGGTTAAAGTACGGTTTTATTTTACAGCCTTTAACGTCAATACACCTTTATTCTCATCTTGATTATGAAATTGAGCCGAACGGCGATGCAAGCAATGTATATATTTTCATGGTTATAGCAGTTTTTATTCTTCTTATTGCTTGTATAAATTTTATAAATCTATCAACCGCTCGGTCTGAAAAAAGAGCGAAGGAAGTTGGGATAAGAAAAACGCTTGGGTCAAATAAAGTTCAGCTCGTAAGACAATTTATTTCGGAAGCAATATTAACAAGTATCTTAGCAGTACTTCTTGCCGTCGTTCTGGTAGAAGTTATGCTGCCGGTTTTTAATAGTATTTCCGGAAATGTTATTTCGCTGGGATTATTTGAAAACTTAGCTACTATTCCGCTGCTGATTTGTCTTGCAGTGATTGTGGGTATTATTGCAGGTTTTTATCCTGCATTTTATTTATCATCTTTCCAGCCTGTTAAAGTTTTAAAAAGTGATATTAGAGGAAAGAGAAAATCTTTACTGAGAAGCGGATTGGTAATATTTCAATTCGCCGTAACCATAATTTTATTTGTCGGTACATTTATTATTTATAATCAATTAAAATATATCCAAACAAAAAACCTAGGATTTAATAAAGAACAGATTATTATTATTAATAAAACGGATGATATAGGAAATCAAATAGAATCATTTAAAAAAGAATTGTTGAATATTCCTTCGGTAATTAATGTCAGCAACTCAAATTCCATTCCGGGGAATCAAATTGGAGACGAAGCATTTAGAATTGAAGGATCTTCAAATTACCGCTTGCAGGATTTAAAGCAAATGTGGTGCGATTACGGATTTGATAAAACTTACGATATAAAAATGAAAGAAGGAAGGTTCTTCTCAAAAGATCATCCCTCCGATACTTCTGCTGTTGTTATTAATGAGGCTGTGGTAAAAACATTCGGTATCAAAAATCTTATCGGAAAGGACTTAATTGCTCCCGATCCTATTAAGGCTAGAAGATATAACATTATTGGGGTAATATCGGATTTTAATTATGAATCGCTGCATCAGTCTATTCGTCCCTTGATATTTCATTTATATAAAAGCCGACAATACGGTCAATTTTTATCAGTAAGAATAAAGACGGGGAATTATCAAAGTACGATTTCATCACTTGAAAATGTATGGAAAAAGTATGCAGGCAACGAAGCGTTCGATTATAATTTTTTAGATCGAAATCTTGCTCATTTATATATTGCCGACCAGAGGACAAGCAAACTTGCAGCCGTATTTTCCATACTTGCTATATTTGTTGCAAGTTTAGGACTTTTGGGTTTAGCTGCATTTGTAACCGAACAAAGGACTAAAGAAATAGGCATTAGAAAAACTTTAGGTGCAACTGTTCCCGAAATAATTGTTCTCCTTTCCAGGGAATTTATTAAATGGGTAATCATCGCAAATATAATTGCGTGGCCGGTTGCTTATTTTATAATGCACAACTGGCTTGAAAATTTTGCTTACAGAATAAACATAAACTTCGGAATATTTATACTCTCAGGAATTATTGCTTTGATAATTGCTCTTGCAACTGTAAGTACACATGCAATTAAAGCAGCTACCGCGGATCCTGTAAAGAGTTTAAGATATGAATAAGTTAATAAAATGAATTACCCGGAATCAAATTTCAATTAAAAAATGAATTTATGACGTATTAAAAATAAATCTGTTTAGTCTAAAACAAATAGTTCTTAAAAATATAATTTAATTAAAAGGCGGAGATGGATCATGAGTAAGAATTTTTTCACAAGAATGTTCATTCTCATCATTTATTTGTCCACTAGTTTTTGTATCAATGCGCAGACTCCTCTAAAGGATGAAACACGTTTCCCATGGGGAACAGCTACAGGAAGATTTATTCATGACTGGCTTGTTATAGGCGGATTTCCGAATCAGGAAGACAAAGGATATAATACGGATTTTCTTCAAGATCACGGCGGCGAATTAGGAATTAAACCTGAACCTGGAATGACTCACAAATTTCCGGACGGTGCAACATTTGAATGGAAGAACTATCACTCACCGTACAATTACATTAATTTTTTTAATGTGCTTCAAGAAGGTGAATTTAACAGTAAAGTCATATATGCGTTTGCTAAAATAAAAAGAGAAAAAAATGAAAAAGTAATCTTATCGTTTGCTCAAAACAACAGCAACAAACTTTGGGTTAACGGAAAGCTTGTTTATGAAAGCAGAAATGATCATCAAGCCGCACTTGAAGATAATCAAATTGAAGTAGGTATGATAAAAGGAGAAAACTCAATTCTAATTAAATCCGTTCACGATGGATGGACGTGGGGATTTAGATTCCGGATAATCGAGCCGGATAAATTTTCGCTTATAGACGATTTTAAACTATCACCAAGCATCATAAAAACTCTCAAGAAAGAAAATCTGATTATAAAAACAGACAGAACGCTCAATCCTGAAATTCAAAAATTTGATGTAAATGTAAAAGTTGTTGCTGCCGGCGGTAAAGTTATCGCCGAAAAAAATGCCAAAAGAAGTGAACAAATTACTTTCGACACAAAAAAATGGCCAGACGGAGTTTATGATATTTATTTTAAAAGCCACGACACTCACGGAAAAATAATGACTGCTTATCTTTATT
>JBJKQE010000112.1:0-14976 GCA_046705645.1 Ignavibacteriaceae bacterium
AACGAAAAAATTAATTCTGCCAATGCGGGAGTAACTCAGTTGGCTAGAGTCACAGCCTTCCAAGCTGTTGGTCGCGGGTTCGAGTCCCGTCTCCCGCTCTAGCTGTTAAATTGCTGACGTAGCTCAGTTGGTAGAGCACATCCTTGGTAAGGATGAGGTCACCGGTTCAATCCCGGTCGTCAGCTCAAGTAAATAAATATTTTTTAGAACTTAACCTTTTAATGAGAAGTTAAATAGTTCTCAAATAGAATGAAAATTATTTAAGAAATACAATGAGAGAAATAATAACTTTAGAATGCACAGAGTGTAAAAGAAGAAATTACACGACAACTAAAAATAAAAGGCTTCATCCTAACAGGGCTGAATATAAAAAGTACTGCCGCTGGGATAAGAAGCATACGATCCATAAAGAAACTAAATAATTTTGCTACGTCAGTAGCTCAATTGGCTAGAGCAGCGGTCTCCAAAACCGCAGGTTGGGGGTTCGAGTCCCTCCTGACGTGCTGCTAAAACAATTAAGAGCTTGTATTATGAAAGAAAAAATAATTGCTTTTTTTGAAGATGTTGTAAAGGAAATGAAAAAAGTCACATGGCCGACCATGGATGAACTTAAGGAATCTACCTATGTTGTTATCGTTTCCTGCTTAATGATTGCCGCTTTTACTTATGTTATAGACTTTATAATCACACAATTATTTAAAGGGATTTTTTAATTTAATGTCTGAGTTGGATTTAAAATGGTATGTCGTAAGAACTTTTTCGGGGCATGAAAATAAGGTTAAAAATCTTATTGAAGCAGAATTAAGAGATAATGAGAAATTAAAAGCAAAAATTGAGGATGTTCTTGTCCCTACCGAAAAAGTATTTGAAGTTAAAGATGGTAAAAAGAAAAGCAAGACAAAGAATTTTTTCCCGGGCTATATTTTAGTTAAAGCAGAACTTGATAACCAAGTTAAGGATTTTATTCTAAATACTCCATCTGTAATGGGCTTTTTAGGAACGAAAAATAATCCTAATCCTTTACAGCCGGAAGAAGTTAAAAGAATAGTTGGCCGTATAACTCAGGATGAATCCAGTGAAAGAATGGAAACGATTTTTAGGAACGGTGATTTGGTAAAAATTATTGATGGTCCCTTCAACAATTTTAGCGGAACAGTTCAAGAAGTAAATGAAGAAAAAATGAAAATTAAAGTAATGGTTTCAATATTCGGAAGAAAAACTCCCGTTGAAATCGATTTTGTTCAAGCAGAATTAGAGAAATAATAAAGAATTTTAATAGGTAAATAAAATGGCTAAAAAGATAAGTGGATATATAAAATTACAAATTCCTGCCGGTAAAGCCAATCCTTCTCCTCCGGTCGGTCCTGCATTGGGTCAAAAAGGCGTAAATATTATGGAGTTTTGCAAACAATTTAATGCAAGAACTGCCGACAAAGATGGTTTAATTATACCGGTTGTAATTACTGTTTACACTGATAAATCTTTTACTTTTATTACTAAAACACCTCCGGCTGCAGTTTTATTAAAAAAAGCTGCAAAAGTGGAGAAAGGATCGCCTGAACCGCACAGAAATAAAGTTGCTAAAGTAAATAAGGCTCAAGTTCAGGAAATAGCTCAATTAAAGATGCCGGATTTAAATGCTTTTGATATTGACCATGCAATGAGCATGGTTGCAGGTACAGCCAGAAGTATGGGCATTACGGTTGAAGATTAATCCTATAATAAGTTTAAGGTTATAGATCAAAGGAAATAGAGAAATGGAAAAAACTAAGAGAAATAAAGAGATAAGTAAGTCTTTTGATAATTCTAAAGAATATTCTATTGAAGATGCGATTAAAATCCTCAAAGAAAGTTCAAAAGTTAAATTTGTTGAATCTTTGGATTGTGCAATTCGGCTTGGAGTTGATCCTAGACATGCCGATCAAATGGTCCGAGGTACTGTTTCTCTGCCGCATGGAACCGGAAAACAAGTAAGAGTTTTGGTTATAGCCAAAGGTTCTAAAATACAGGAAGCTCTGGAGGCAGGTGCTGATTTTGCCGGATTTGAAGAATATCTTGAAAAAATAAAAGGCGGCTGGGCTGATGTTGATGTTGTTATTGCTGCTCCTGATACAATGGCTGAATTAGGAAAATTAGGCAGAGTTCTTGGTCCGAAAGGTCTTATGCCCAATCCTAAAAGCGGAACTGTTACAATGGATGTTGCAAAAGCCGTAAAGGAAGTTAAAGCAGGTAAAATTGAATTTCGAGTTGAAAAAACAGGAATTGTTCATACTTCCGTAGGTAAACTAAATTTTGATATTGACAAGCTTGCGGATAATACAAGAGCTTTTCTAAATACAATAATTAAGCTTAAACCTTCTTCGGCTAAGGGACAATATGTAAAGAGTTTGTTTTTATCCAGTACAATGGGTGCCGGGATAAAAATTAATAAAGATGAAATCGCTGTACATTAAGCAATAAAAATTACGCACTAAAAAAATAAATGCTTCTAACCGACACGATTAAATTATAATCTGGTATGGGAGAAAAATGAATAAGAATAAAAAAACGGATGTTGTTTCTCAAGTTAAGGAGATGATTAATAATTCTTCTGCTATTTATCTTACCGATTATGCCGGAATAAATGTTGCCGATATTAGCGCTATTCGAAATAACTTTAGAAAAGAAGGCGTTAAATATAAAGTAATCAAAAATACTTTATTTAAGAGAGCAATAGATGAAGCCGGAAAATATGATAAATTAGCTGATCATCTGACGGGAATGACGGGTTATGCATTTGCTTCTGATAACCCGGTTGCACCGGCAAAAATCATTAAAAAATATTTTGATGAAACACAAAAATTGGCCTTAAAGGCTTGCTATATTGAAGATCAATTCTACCCTAGCGACAAGTTAAACGAATTAGCCAGCTTGCCTTCTAAGAATGAATTAATAGCAAGTATTTTAGGCAGCCTTGACGCACCGGCTTCTGGTATTGTTGGTGTATTAAATGCTGTTATGAGAGATTTGGTTAGTGTAATTGATGAAATCTCCAAGAAAAAAGCAGCATAAATTTAATTTTAATATGAAATTTATTTATTAGGAGAAAAATAAAATGTCAGAAAAAGTAACTGAATTAGTTGATAAAATAAAAGGCCTTTCCCTTTTAGAAGCATCTGAATTGAAAAAAGCATTGGAAGAAGAATTCGGTGTAACAGCGGCTGCTCCTGTTGTTGTAGCCGGAGGCGCGGTACCTGCCGGTAACGGCGGCGCTGCTGTGGAAGAAAAAACCGAGTTCAATGTAGTTCTAAAAACAGTAGGCGATAAAAAAATAAATGTTATTAAAGTTGTAAGAGCACACACCGGTTTAGGCTTAAAAGAAGCTAAAGATTTGGTTGATGGAGCTCCTAAAACTGTTAAAGAAGCAATTTCCAAAGATGAAGCTGAAAAACTTAAAAAAGAGTTTGAAGAAGCTGGCGCTACCGTAGAAATTAAATAATTTTAGGTTTAGGAAAAAGTAATTTAAAAAAGTGATAGGCGGAAAAGTCCGTCTAATCGCTTTTTATTAATTTGATCTCGTTGTTTTATGCAAGGATTGAAAGAAAAGTAAAATAATTGGAGGTTTAAAAATTGAATAACAATAGAATTTCTTTTGGAAAAATTCCATCTGTAATTGAGCCGCCGGATTTATTGGACATTCAGACAGCTGCTTTTGAAGATTTTATACAATTACGAACTCTTCCCAATAAGAGAGAAAACAAGGGACTCCAAACAGTATTTACTAATAATTTTCCGATTTTTGATAATAAGGAAAATTATAGGCTGGATTTCATTGAATATTATATCGAAAAGCCAAGATTTTCTGTACAGGAGTGTTTGGAGAGAGGGTTAACATTCGCAGCTCCTTTAAAAGGAAAACTTCGTCTTTCTACGAAGGATCCCGATACTCAAGAGTTTGTAAACAGTGTTGAACAGGAAGTTTACTTGGGTAATCTTCCGTTTATGACTGAAAAAGGAACCTTTGTAATAAACGGTGCTGAAAGAGTTGTTGTTTCTCAATTACATCGTTCGCCTGGTGTAGCATTCTCTCAGACTATCCATCCAAACGGCACACCAATTTATTCTGCCAGAATTATTCCGCTAAGAGGTTCATGGGTAGAATTTGCAACAGATATCAATTATGTGATGTTTGTGTATATAGATCGCAGAAAAAAATTCCCGGCAACAACATTATTGCGGGCTTTAAATTTTGCTACCGATGAAGAAATCTTAAACCTCTTTGATTTAGTTGAAGAAGTAACCGTTAAAAAAGTAAAAATAAAAGATTATGTCGGAAGAACAATTGCCAGTGACGTTTTTGACATGTCAACCGGTGAAATATTTTTAACAAAGGACAGTATACTTACAGAAGAAGATATTGAAAGACTGAAAGAAGCAGAAGTTGAAACCTTAAAATTCATAAACTCCGCCACTTCACCCGATATGGATTTAATAGTTAATACACTTCGAAAAGATACTTCAAGCACAAAAGAAGAAGCCTTATATTCAATATATCGTCAATTAAGATCCGGTGAAGCCCCGGATTTGGATACAGCTCAAGCTTTAATTGATAAATTATTTTTTAATGATAAGAGATATGATCTTGGAGATGTCGGCCGTCATAGAATGAATGATAAGCTTAAGCTTAATATACCTGAAACAATTACAATTTTAACAGTTGAAGATATTATTTCTATAATGAAATATATAATTAAATTGAGAATTGGTAATGAAGCTATTGATGATATTGACCATTTGGGAAATAGAAGAATCCGGACTGTTGGAGAACAGTTAGGCCAGCAATTTAATGTTGGTATGGCGCGTATGGCTAGGACGATTAAAGAAAGAATGAATATGCGCGATACGGAAAACTTTACTCCGCAGGATTTGGTAAATGCGAGAACAATAAGCAGTGTAATAAATGCATTTTTCGGAACCAATCAATTATCTCAATTTATGGATCAGACAAATCCATTAGCAGAGATGACTCACAAAAGAAGAATGTCAGCATTAGGACCTGGAGGTTTAACAAGAGAAAGAGCAGGATTTGAGGTTCGTGACGTGCATTATACCCATTACGGCCGGTTGTGTCCAATTGAAACCCCTGAAGGACCGAATATCGGTCTGATTTCTTCTTTAACGATTTATGCTCGTGTAAATAGATACGGATTTTTGGAGACTCCTTATAGAAAAGTTGAAAAAGGTAAAGCTACTTCGGAAGTGGAATATTTAACTGCAGAACAGGAAGATTTATTTACAATTGCTCAGGCGAACGCACCTCTTACCGAACAAGGCAAATTTGTTCATGAAAGAGTTAAATCCAGATATAAAGGTGAATTTCCTATTGTTACTCCGGATCATTTGCAATATATGGACGTTGCACCGGCACAATTAGTAAGCGCAGCTGCTGCCTTAATACCTTTTTTGGAACACGATGATGCAAACAGAGCCTTAATGGGATCAAACATGCAGCGCCAGGCTGTTCCATTGCTGCGTCCTGAAACACCAATAGTAGGTACGGGCATGGAAAAGAAACTTGCAAGTGATTCGCGTGCAGTTATTGTTGCCGAAGATAACGGCGTAATTGAAAGTGTTGATGCAGATAAAGTTGTAGTTAAATATGATATAAATCCTAATAGTGCCGAAGCGCTTACAAGTTTTAATGATGTACGTAAAATTGTATATAGATTAACAAAGTTTCACGGTACAAACCAGGAAACTTGCGTAAATCAGAGACCGCTTGTTCATCAAGGCCAGCGGGTAGAAAAGGGAGAGGTCCTTGCCGACGGAAGTTCTACAGACCAAGGCGAATTAGCACTTGGAAGAAACGTGCTTGTAGCTTTTATGCCTTGGCGCGGTTATAATTTTGAAGATGCTATTATAATTAGTGAAAGAGTAGTCAGCGAAGATATATACACCTCTTTACATATAGAAGAATTCGAACTTCAGGTTAGGGAAACAAAGCGAGGCGAAGAAGAATTAACTAGAGAAATTCCGAACGTTAGTGAAGAAGCTGTAAAAAACCTCGACGAAAACGGAATTATAAGAGAAGGTGCCGAAGTAAAAGAAGGTGATATCCTTATTGGAAAGATCACTCCTAAAGGTGAAACAGATCCCACTCCTGAAGAAAAATTATTAAGAGCTATTTTCGGAGATAAAGCCGGAGATGTTAAAGATGCATCACTTAAAGCGCCTCCGGGATTAAAAGGTACTGTAATAAAAACTCGGCTTTTCAGTAGAAAGAAAAGAGATACTGAATCTAAAAAAGTTGAGAAAAAACAATTAGATAATTTAGAAAATGAACATAAACAAAATCTTGTATCTCATTATGAAAAGTTAGTTAATAAATTAACAAAAATAACTGAAGGAGAAGCCACTACCGGAATCCGTGAGCTAGAAGGAAGTGTAATCTTAAGAAGCGGTACTACAATTAAAGATACTACTTTCTCATCAATGGAAGATGTAACAAAACTTGATTATACATTAGATTGGTTTGAATCAAAAAAGATAAATAATTTAATAAAAACTTTATATAAGAATTATTTTGATATTTTAGCAGATTTGGAAGAAGATTACAAGAGAGAAAAAATTAAAATTACCAGCGGCGATGAACTACCTCCGGGAATTGTTCAGCTTGCAAAAGTCTATGTTGCTAAAAAACGTAAACTATCTGTCGGTGATAAAATGGCCGGTAGACATGGAAATAAAGGTGTCGTTGCTAAAATAGTTCCTGTTGAAGATATGCCGTTTTTACCGAATGGGACACATGTTGATATAGTATTAAATCCACTTGGCGTACCTTCGCGTATGAACCTTGGCCAGCTTTATGAAACTGCGCTCGGATGGGCCGGTAAAAAATTAGGAGTTAAGTTTGCTACTCCGATTTTCGACGGCGCAAAGATTGAAGATGTTGATGAATGGCTGGAAAAAGCTGGTCTTGAAAGAGGAAGTAAGACTGAATTGTATGATGGAAGAAGTGGTGAGAAATTCCACCAAAAAGTTACATGTGGATATATATACATGCTTAAGCTAAGTCACCTTGTTGATGATAAGATTCATGCCAGGTCAATTGGTCCTTATTCTCTAATAACTCAGCAGCCTTTAGGTGGAAAAGCACAATTCGGCGGTCAGAGATTTGGGGAAATGGAAGTCTGGGCGCTTGAAGGTTATGGTGCTTCGCATATTCTGCAGGAAATATTAACAATTAAGAGTGATGATGTGGCTGGTAGAGCTAAAGTATATGAAGCAATAGTTAAGGGTGAAAACTTACAGGAACCAAATATTCCTGAATCCTTCAACGTGTTAATTAAAGAACTCCAAGGCTTAGGCCTTGATATAAAAATTAATTAACAATAGTTGAATAATTTTTTCACTTAGAAATTAGGAGATAAAAAATGCCTTATAGAGTTCAAGAAAATGCAATGCGCGATATTAACAGTATCACTATTGGTTTAGCAAGCCCTGATGATATTTTATCGAGATCTTATGGTGAAGTAACTAAACCGGAAACTATTAACTATAGATCTTTTAGACCCGAAAAAGACGGATTATTCTGTGAAAAAATATTCGGACCTACCCGGGATTGGGAATGTTTTTGCGGTAAGTATAAGCGAATTCGTTATAAAGGAATTATTTGTGATAGATGCGGAGTTGAAGTAACTCAAAAAAGTGTCAGACGTGAAAGAATGGGACATATTGCTTTGGCAGTTCCCGTCGTTCATATTTGGTTTTTTAGAGCTCAGCCTTCTAAAATTGGCAATATTATCGGTATAAGTTTAAAAGAATTAGAAAAAATAATTTACTATGAGTCTTATGTCGTTATAAATCCTGGACCAACCGGATTAAGCAGATTGGACTTGGTATCGGAAGATCAGTATTTTGAAGTACTTAACTCACTTCCTCAAGGGAATGAAAAATTAGAAGATACCGATCCCCTAAAATTTGTTGCAAAAATCGGCGGTGATGCGGTTAAAGAAATTTTAAAGAATACCGATATTGAAGTTTTATCTAAAACACTTAGAGATCAATTACTTGTTGAAACTTCACAGCAAAAGAAAGCCGACCTTCTTAAAAGATTAAGAGTTTTAGAGGCATTTAAAGAAGAAGAAGGAAAGGTTGCCAACAAACCGGAATGGATGGTTTTAAGCTACATTCCGATAATTCCTCCGGAACTTAGACCTTTAGTTCCGCTTGAGGGAGGAAGGTTTGCTACCAGCGATTTAAATGACTTATATAGAAGAGTAATTATAAGAAATAACCGTCTAAAAAGGCTAATCGATATTAAAGCTCCTGAAGTTATTCTTCGTAATGAAAAGCGCATGCTTCAAGAATCTGTTGATGCATTATTCGATAACTCCCGTAGAGGAAGTGCGGTTAGGAGTGATAATAATAGACCTCTTAAATCATTAAGTGATATGCTTAAAGGCAAGCAAGGGCGCTTCCGTCAAAATCTATTAGGAAAAAGAGTTGATTATTCGGGTCGTTCGGTTATTGTGGTTGGACCTGAATTGAAATTGCATCAATGCGGTTTACCAAAGGATATGGCTGTTGAACTTTTTAAACCTTTTATAATTAGAAAATTAATTGAAAGAGGCCATAACAAAACTGTTAAAAGTGCAAGAAAAGTGGTTGATAGGAAAGATCCTTTAATTTGGGATATACTGGCAAAAATAATTGAAGGGCATCCGGTTCTATTAAACCGTGCACCTACGCTTCATAGACTCGGCATACAAGCTTTTCAGCCAATATTAATCGATGGCAGAGCAATTCAGCTTCATCCTATGGTTTGTACCGCATTTAATGCTGACTTTGATGGTGATCAAATGGCGGTTCACGTTCCTCTTTCCTATGAAGCTCAACTTGAAGCAAGCTTACTGATGTTAAGCAGTCATAATATTCTTTCACCGCAAAACGGCAGCCCGATTGTTGTACCAACTCAGGATATAGTTTTAGGCTGCTATTATCTTACAAAACTAAAAGAGGGTGAAAAAGGCGAAAACATGACCTTTGGTTCTACCGAAGAAGTTATAATCGCATACAATTCAAAAGTTATCGGTCTGCATTCAAAAATTAAAGTAAGAATAGATGGTAAATTTATCGAAACAACTACCGGCCGCATAATCTTTAATCAAATTGTTCCTAAGGAGATGGGTTACTTTAACCAATTATTAATTAAGAAAACATTCGGCGGATTTATCGGGCAAATGTTTATGAAGCTTGGTAATAAAGTAACGGCTAAGTTCCTGGATGATTTAAAAGAATTGGGCTTTAGATATTCTACTGCCGGCGGTCTTTCGGTTAGTTATGCCGACATGATTATACCAGAAGAAAAAGAATCACTTATTGAAAAAGCAAATAAAAAAGTAGAAGGTATTCTTAACGAGCATGAGCAAGGTGTAATCACTGATGCAGAAAGATATAATAAAATAATTGACGTTTGGACACATACTACTAATGATGTTGCTCGTGTATTGATGGATAAAATAAGAGTGGCAGACAGCGGGTTTAACTCTTTGCATATGATGGTTGATTCAGGTGCAAGAGGATCGCAGGAACAGGTAAGACAATTAGCAGGTATGCGCGGTCTTATGATGAAACCTCAAAAAAGTTTGTCCGGCCAGGCTGGAGAAATTATAGAAAATCCTATTGTCGCAAACTTCAAAGAAGGTTTATCGGTTCTTGAATATTTTATTTCAACACACGGTGCAAGAAAGGGTCTTGCAGATACGGCTCTTAAAACTGCCGACGCAGGTTATTTAACTCGTAGGCTTGTTGACGTTTCTCAAGATGTAATAATATCCGAAGAAGATTGTGGAACCATTCTCGGTATAGAAATTACTGCACTTAAAGATGTAGAACAGGAAAGAGAACCTCTTGGCGAAAGAATAACCGGTCGTGTTGCTCAAGAGGATATTTATGATCCTCGAAATGATGAACTTATAGTTCCTGCCGGTGATATGATCACGGAAGAAATAGCTGATAAAATTGAAGATGCAAGTATTGATTCTGTTTATATAAGAACCGTATTAACATGCGAATCAAAACGCGGTGTTTGTGCAAAATGTTATGGTAGGAATCTAACTAATGGAAAGCTGGTTGAAATAGGTGAAGCAGTTGGTATTATTGCAGCTCAATCAATTGGTGAACCTGGAACACAGCTTACCCTTAGAACATTCCACTTAGGTGGTACTTCCTCAAGAATTGCAAGTCAGTCTCAAGTTGAATCAGCAATAGACGGCGTAGCTAAGTTTGAAAGAATAGCTTTTGTTGAAAAATCTGATTTCTTGGGTATGGTAAAAGTAGTTACCGGCCGTAGAGGCGCAATAGGAATTTATGATGATAATAATAGACAAATTAAAAAATATGATGTTCCATATGGTGCCGAACTAGTTATCAATGATGGACAGAAAATTAAAAAGAGAGCACCACTTTATAATCATGATCCTTACAATTCAGTAATATTAACTGATATTGCCGGAAATGTTAGATTCATAGATATGATTGATGGTGTTACACTTCAACAGGTAACCGATGAACAAACAGGTCACGTCCAGAAAGTAGTAATTGAATCGAAGGATAAAAACCTAACTCCAAGTATATCAATAGAATCGGAAGATGGTTCTAAGAAATCTTTCAATATTCCAACAAGAGCATATCTCTCTGTTGATGAAGGAGAAAATATCTCTGCCGGAACAATTCTAGCAAAAATTTCTAAACAGCAAAGTAAAAGCCGCGATATTACCGGCGGTTTACCAAGAGTAACCGAGCTTTTCGAAGCCAGAAGTCCGCAAGAAACAGCAATAGTCTCGGAAATTGAAGGTAATGTAAAATTCGGTACACGTAAAAAAGGCTCAAGGGAAATTATTGTGGTTGCTCCGGATAAATCAGATGAGAAAAAATATAATGTACCGTTAGGTAAACATATACTTGTTCAGGAAGGTGATGAGATTCCTGCAGGTGAAAAAATCACAGATGGACCAATCAATCCGCACGATATTTTGAAAATTAAGGGAACAAGTGCAGTTCAGGAATATTTGGTTAATGAAATACAGGATGTTTATCGTTTACAGGGTGTTAAAATAAATGATAAGCATATTGAAGTTATAGTACGTCAAATGCTGCAAAAAATTAAAATTGTATCTCCTGGTGATACTAAATTCCTTGAAGAAGATGTTGTTGATAGAAATGATTTTATCGAAGAAAACAATAAAATTGTGTCTTTGGTTAGAATTGAAGATAAAGGTGATTCAAGATTTAAAGATGGACAATTAATTTCTAAGAGCAAATTCAGAGAAATAAATGCAGACTTAAAGAAAAAGAGTAAAAAATTGATTGTTGCCAGAGATGCTGAACCAGCAACATTTGAACATGTGCTATTAGGCATAACCCAGGCTGCGTTGTCTACTGAAAGCTTTATATCTGCTGCCTCATTCCAAGAGACTACAAAAGTATTGGCAAATGCAGCAACGGAAGCCAAAGTCGATTATCTGCGTGGATTAAAAGAGAATGTGGTAATGGGTCATTTAATTCCTGCAGGTACTGGCTTGAAAAAATATAGTAATATAATTTTAACTTCTGAAGAAATAGTTGAAGAAAAGAAGGAGACAGAAGAAGAAGTTCAGCAAGCTTAAGTTTAATTTTTTATTATAAATCCGGCCTTTAAATATGAGCCGGATTTTTTTGCTCTTTATTGAATGTTAAAAATTAAAAATATTTTACCTATTTCTTGACAAAATTTAGCATATAAGCTATATTAGAAGTCTTAAATTTTTTGAGAATTTAAAAAGTTGGAGTAATTTGTGCCCACGATAAATCAGTTAGTTAGAAAAGGCCGTGTTCGGATATTATCAAAGAAAAAAGCACCGGCTCTTGATGCTTGTCCTCAAAAAAGAGGAGTATGTACAAGGGTTTATACATCAACTCCTAAAAAACCGAATTCCGCTTTAAGAAAAGTAGCAAGAGTTAGATTAATAAACAGTATGGAAGTTACGGCATATATCCCGGGCGAAGGGCATAATTTACAAGAGCACTCTATCGTTTTAATTAGAGGCGGAAGGGTTAAAGATTTACCTGGTGTTAGGTATCATATAATAAGAGGTACTTTAGATACAAGCGGAGTTGAAGACAGGAAAAAAGGTAGATCAAAATACGGAGCAAAAAAACCAAAGGCTAAATAAATCTTATGAGAAAGAAAAGAGCAGAAAAGAAAAGTCTTAAACCGGATCCAAAATTTAATGATGTTTTGGTTTCTAAGTTTATAAATTCAATTATGTACGACGGAAAAAAATCCAAGGCTCGTCAAGTTGTTTATAAATCTTTTGATATTATTGAAGAAAGAACAAAGAAAGCAGGATTAGAAATATTCAAAAAAGCTTTAAGTAATACCCAGCCTGTAATTGAAGTAAGAAGTAGAAGAGTTGGCGGTGCAACTTATCAGGTACCGACTGAAGTCAGGCCGGAAAGAAGAACTGCACTTGCTATGCGTTGGATTAAAACTTATGCAAGAGCTAGAAATGATAAGTCCATGGCTCTTAAATTAGCTTCGGAATTAATATCGGCTTCGAATAATGATGGATCCGCTGTAAAGAAAAAAGAAGATACGCATAAAATGGCTGAAGCCAATAAAGCTTTTGCACATTTTAAGTGGTAAGGATTAAGTGTATAAACAAAGAGAAGAAAGAAATAGATTAAGAAATGGCTGAAAGACTACCAATAGATAAAGTTAGAAATATAGGAATTATGGCGCACATAGATGCAGGTAAAACTACAACTACCGAGCGCATTTTATATTATACCGGGAAATTACATAGAATTGGCGAAGTACATGATGGCGCTGCAACTATGGACTGGATGGAACAGGAAAAAGAACGCGGTATTACTATTACAAGTGCTGCTACAACATGTTTCTGGAACAATCATCAAATAAATATAATTGATACTCCGGGACATGTCGATTTTACAGTTGAAGTTGAAAGATCATTAAGAGTTTTAGACGGTGCAGTTGCACTTTTTTGTGCAGTAGGTGGTGTTGAACCACAATCGGAAACTGTTTGGAGACAAGCTGACAAATACCGTGTTCCTAGAATTGCTTTTATAAATAAGATGGATAGAACCGGCGCTGATTTTTATAATGCTCTTCAAATGATGAAAGATAGATTAGGTGCTAATGCTATTCCTATTTCTCTTCCAATAGGAGAGGGAGATCTTTTTTCCGGTGTAATTGATCTAATTACTTTCAAAGCTCGTATGTACCATGAAGAAACTATGGGCGCAACATTTGATGAATTTGAAATTCCTGAAGATTTGCATGAAGTTGCGAATAAATATAGAACAGAAATGCTTGAAGCAGTTTCTGATATAGACGATACTTTGCTCGAAAAATATTTGGAAGGTAAAGAAATTACCGAAGATGAGATTAAAAATGTTTTAAGAAAAGCTACTATTGAATTAAAAATAATTCCTGTCTTATGCGGTTCGGCTTTTAAAAACAAAGGAGTGCAGAAATTACTGGATTCGGTTGTCGATTTCTTACCCGCACCAAATGATTTCAAAGAAATTGAAGCTCATCATATCGGGATTAATGATATAGTAAAAAGAAAAATTGATGAGAAAGAAAAATTTACGGCACTGGCATTTAAGATTATGAATGATCCTTATGTAGGTAAACTTACTTTCTTTAGAGTGTACACAGGATCGTTAAAAGCAGGATCTTATATTTACAATGCAGTTAGTGGAAAGAAAGAAAGAATCAGCAGGCTTCTTCAAATGCATGCAAATCATAGAGAGGAAATTGAAGACGTAAAAGCTGGTGATATAGCTGCTGCAGTTGGACTTAAATTTACAAAAACCGGCGATACTCTTTGCGATGAACATGACGCAGTAATGCTTGAAAAAATTGTTTTTCCAGAGCCGGTTATTCAAATTGCAATTGAACCAAAAACAAAAGCTGATCAGGATAAACTTTCAGACTCTTTAATCAAACTTTCTGATGAGGATCCGACATTTAAGGTTAAAGTGGACGAAGAAACCGGTCAAACTTTAATCAGTGGGATGGGCGAATTGCATCTAGAAATTTTAGTGGATAGAATGAAGCGTGAATTTAAAGTTGAAGCAAATGTCGGTAAACCTCAAGTTGCTTATAGAGAAACTATAACTCAAACGGTTAATGCTGAAGGTAAATTTGTCAAACAGAGCGGCGGCCGTGGAAAATATGGACATGTTTGGGTTGAATTTAGCCCTAATGAGCCAGGCAAAGGCTATGAATTTACAAATGCAATTGTTGGCGGTACTGTTCCGAAAGAATATATCCCAGCTGTATCAGCGGGCATTCAGGAAGCAATGCGAAACGGTGTAGTTGCCGGATTTCCTGTTGTTGATATTAAAGCAAAAATTTATGATGGTTCTTATCATGATGTTGACTCCGATGAAATTTCTTTTAAAGTAGCCGGATCTCTTGCCTTTAAAGAAGGAGCAAGGAAATCTAAGCCAATACTTTTAGAACCGATTATGGATGTTGAAGTAGTTACTCCTGAAGAGTATCTAGGTGATGTAATGGGCGATTTGAATTCACGGAGAGGAAAGATTGAAGGATTTTCTGCGAGAAAAGATGCTCAGGTTATTAAAGCAACTGTTCCGCTCTCTGAAATGTTTGGTTATGCTACTATTTTAAGATCAATGACTCAAGGTAGGGCAATTTATACAATGCAATTTGGTTATTATAGTGAAGTTCCGAAAAGCATAGCTGAAGAAATAGCTGAAAAATCTTTAGGTAAAAAATCTGTTATATCTGCATAAAATGGGATTATTAATAAAAGTAAAATAGTAAAGGAGATAATTAGATGGCAAAAGAAAAATTTGATAGGAGTAAACCTCACGTTAACGTAGGAACAATTGGTCACGTAGATCATGGTAAAACTACATTAACCGCTGCCATCACAATGGCTCTCGCATTAAAGGGCT
>JBJKQE010000113.1:0-12608 GCA_046705645.1 Ignavibacteriaceae bacterium
ACAGTTCGTAGTATATCAGAAGCAATTAAGAATAATTATCAATCAGTGGCAACATTCCCAATAATTGTACAAGATAATAAAATAATAGGTGTAATAAATTTATATTCTAGCCAAAAGGACTTCTTTACCGCGGAGGAAATTATTTTATTGGATGAGATGGCCAAAGATATTTCTTATGCAATAGAGTATTTGGAAAATGAAACTTTAAGGAAGAAAACTGAGGAAGCGTTAAAGGAAAGCGAAGAACGCATGAAAGTAATAATAGAGGGAACTCCCCATCTATTCTTTTATATTCAGGATTCGGGCGGAAATATTAAATATATTTCTCCTTCCGTAAAAAAAATGACAGGTCATTCGGCAATAGAGTGGCAGAAAAGAAGGGATTGGTTTATCACAGATAACGAAATAAACAAGTATGCTATTAAAGCCACAAATGAACATTTAAATGGAGACTTTTCGAAAAATCCGGTTCAATTGCAAATTAGACATGCAGAAGGAAACATAATTTATCTTGAAGCGTTTGAATACCCGATTAAAGAAAATGATAAAATTATCGGTCTTCAAGGAGTGGCTCATAATATAACAGAAAAGACAAGAATAGAAAATGAATTGAAAGAAAGCGAAGAGAGATGGAATTTTGCACTTACAGGCAGCAATGACGGTGTATGGGACTGGAATCCAATTTCAAATAAAGTTTACTTTTCAAAACGCTGGAAGGAAATGCTTGGATACGAAGACAACGAAATAAAAGATGATATTACTGAATGGGACAAAAGGATTTACCCTGAAGATAGAGAAAAAGTTTATAAGGAGTTGAATAAACATTTGGCAGGAGAAACGGAATTTTATAGGGTAGAGCATAGAATATTGAAAAAAGATGGTAATTATACTTGGATTCTAGATCGTGGAAAAGTTATGGCTAGAAATAAAGATGGACAGCCGATACGAATGGTTGGCACACACACAGATATTTCTGAACGCCGAAATGCGGAAGAGGCACTGATCCATAGCGAAAAATTATTTAGGAAAGCCTTCAAAACCAGCCCCGATTCCGTCAATATTAATCAACTTGAAAATGGACTTTATGTCGACATAAATGATGGATTCACAAAAATTACAGGTTACTCACGGGATGAAGTTATTGGAAAGACTTCTTTACAGCTTAATATTTGGGCTGATCCGAAGGAAAGGGAAAAACTTGTTGAACAATTAATGAAAAATGGCGAGGTAAATAATCTTGAAGCAAAATTTAAGTTAAAAAATGGACAAATTATTACCGGACTTATGTCAGCCATTATTATAGATATTTCCGGGGTTCCTCATATTTTATCAATTACAAGGAATATTGAAGAAATAGCCGATGCACAAAAGGCTCTGCGTGAAAGCGAAGAGAAATATCGCACACTTTATGAAAATTCTATGGTTGGAATTTACAGAACGACAATCGATGGGCAAATTCTAATGGCAAATCCTGCATTGCTCAAAATGCTTGGTTATAATTCATTTGAAGAGTTATCTTTTAGGAATCTTCAGGCAGAAGGTTATGAACCAACTTATGAAAGAGCTGTCTTTATTGATGCAATGGAAAAGAATGGGAAAGTTGTAGATTTTGAATCTGCCTGGAAAAAGGCTGACGGCACTTTTATTTATGTTAGGGAAAATGCTCTGGCTGTAAAAGATAAAAGTGGAAAAATATTATTTTTTGACGGCATAGTTGAGGACATAACTGATCGCGTTAGAGCTTTAGAAGAAATTAATAAATTATCCCGGGCCGTAGAACAAAGTCCTGTTTCCATTATGATAACAGATATCAATGGAAATTTAGAATATGTAAATCCAAAGTTTTGTGAGTTATCAGGTTATCATAAGAATGAAGTGATAGGGAAAAATCCTAGATTTTTAAAATCAGATCATACCAGCCAGGAAGAATATAAAGAATTATGGGAGACAATTTCATCCGGTAAACAATGGCATGGGGAATTTTTAGATAAAATGAAAGATGGTTCATGTATTTGGGAATCTACTACAATATCTCCTATTTTAAATTCTGCTGGAAAAATCACTCATTACCTAGCTGTAAAAGAGGATATTAGTGAAAGAAAAGCTTATGAATCCGAACTTCAAAATGCTAAAGATAAAGCAGAGGAAATGAATAGATTAAAATCTAATTTTCTTGCAAATATGAGTCATGAGTTAAGAACCCCGATGATAGGTATCCTTGGTTTTTCTGAATTATTAAAAGATGACATAAAAACTGCATATCATAAAGATATGGCGGAAACTATTTATGCCAGCGGGAAAAGACTTTTAGATACTCTTAATCTTTTATTGGACTTAGCTAAGCTTGAATCAAACAAACTGGATATTAAATATAAGACTATAAATTTGGGACAAATTGTTGAAGAAACATTAAAGAATTTTGAAGGTTTTGCAGCGACAAAAAATCTATATCTGAAATCCGTTGTCAAAAAATATGTGTATTCAAATTTAGATGAAAGAATATTTATTCAAATAATAAATAACTTAGTAAATAATGCTCTTAAATTTACTGAGCATGGAGGTATAACTGTTGAGGTTGATTCAACAAATATTGAAAATTCTTTCTGGTCAATTATAAAAGTTATTGATACTGGAATTGGTATCCCCAAAGAAAGTTTGGAACTTATTTTTGAGGAATTTCGCCAGGTAAGTGAAGGATACAACAGGCATTTTGAAGGCACAGGTTTAGGGCTTACTGTAACGAAAAAATCGGTAGAGTTGATGAATGGTTCTATATCAGTAGAAAGTGAAGTTGGAAAAGGGTCAACTTTCACAATCAAATTTCCATTCATACAATCAGTTTATCAAACAAAAGGTGGTAAAAAAGAAAAGCAGCTAGCTAGTATATTTGATGAACCCACATCAATGAAAATCCTTGTTGTTGATAACGATTCAGCAAGTATAAATTATTTAAACTATATATTAAATAAATATTTTAATATAGATAACGCTAATGATGGGAAGAGCGCGATTAAATTAGCTTCCGAAAATTCTTATAATTTAATACTGATGGATATTGGACTCGGCTTTGATATGAACGGAATTGAAGCAACACAAGAAATAAGAAAAATATCCGGTTACGAAAAAATACCCATAATAGCAGTGACAGCGTATGCTACTAAGGAAGATGAAAAAGAATTTTTATCGAAAGGTTTAACACATTATATTTCAAAGCCTTTTACGGGCCGAGAAATTTTAAAACTCATTAAGGATACATTAAATATTCCATAATAAATTAATTTTTGTGAACGGTATTCCTTTACTGGTGATCAGATAGTTTCATCAATAAGGAATTTTATTTTATTGTAATAGATTCTACAACTTTATGATATAAAACTCAGCCAATTTGATATCCATTGACTGTTTATATTTATATACATAGGTTAAATTATCTGTATTCATTAAATAATTTGTAGAATGTCTCCCCCATCGGTGTTTTAGTAGCTCACTGGTGGGGGATTTTATATTTTAATCTGATTCACTTATTGTAATGTTCAAGAACCTAAGCTGAATACATAATCCGATAATCAATTAAATTAATCTTTTAATTTTAATACCCCATGAATTAAATGGAGATATTGTAAAATGAATTTATATTACCTTGTAATAAAATGGAAATATCTAACTTAAATTATTTTCATTCATACCTTAGACTCTTTACCGGATTTGCCCTTGAAGCTTTAATTGCCTGTATGCTTACAGTTATCATTGCGATTGTTAAAGCAATTCCGCCGGATAAAGCAAACATCCACAAGTTTAACTCAATGCGGTAAGCAAATGTCTGCAGCCATTTATTCATAAAGTAATATGCCAGAGGCCAGGCAAGTATATTTGCTATTAAAATTCTCTTTATAAAATCACTGGCTAATAATGCAACAATGTTTTTGATTGAAGCACCTAAAACTTTGCGGACACCAATTTCTTTGGTCTTTGTTTCTATCATAAATAAAGTTAAACCGTATAAACCAAGACTTGCAATTAATATTGCCAATAAAGAAAAATAAGATAATAACGATGCAGTTCTTTGTTCAGTTCTGTATTGGGCATTAACAAACTGATCCAGAAAATAAAAATTAAAAGGAGAAGAAGGATTTACATTCTTCCAAATCTTTTCAACCGACGAAACGGAATTCTGAAGATCACCTGGTTTAAGCCGGACACTTAAAAGAGTAAGGTGAGTATTTTGTTTATCGTTCGGCTTAACAATAATTAATGGTTCAATTTTTTTATGAAATGAGCTGAAGTGAAAGTCTTTAACTACTCCAATAATTCTGCCGATTCTACCGCCTAATTTAAATTCCTGCTGCAAAGGAGAAGTCATTCCCATTATTCTTTCGGCTGTTTCATTTATAATAAAAGAATTTGAATCGCTTGCTTCGAACTGAGGTGAAAAAAATCTTCCCTCTATTAAAGTTAACTTATACGTTGATGCAAAATTATCATCGGCATATAGTTTTGTAATTGATTGCTGATTCTCTCTTGTTCTTCCTCTCCAGAAAAATGAAGTTGTACTCGATAAACTTCGGTTGTTAACCGGCTGGCTGGCACTAGAATTTATTACATTTGGATTACCTGCTAATTCATTTTTTAAGGCATCAATCATCGAATAACTAAATCCTATTAATGGTACACAAAGTACATTTTCTTTATTGTATCCGAGTCTGCCGTTTTCAACATAATTAAGCTGCCTTGTAACAACCTGGGTACAAATTATTAAAGCAATTAAAAGTGTAAACTGAAAAATTATTATTCCTTTTCTAACACTAATATTTTTATTCCCATTAAAATATTCTCCTTTAAATATTCTTACAGGATTATATGAAGAAAGGAAAAGTGCAGGGTAATAGGATGAAATTAATCCAGTAATTAATGCAATTAAGAATAAGCCGGTAATTAAACTAAAATTCGACCATTCAATTGACAGATGTTTTTCGGTTAATCCGTTTAATAAGGGAAGAAATAATTCTGCCAGAGCAACAGCAATAACCATAGAAATGAAAACAAAAATAAACGTCTCTCCTACAAATGATTTTATTAATTGAAAACGTCTGGCGCCCATCACTTTTTTTATGCCTACTTCTTTACTTCGCTTGAACGACAAAGCAGTTGAAAGGTTAATATAATTTGCGCATGCAATTATTAAAATCAATAATGCAATAATTGTAATTATGTAGACAGATGAAATACTGCCGTGTGTCGCCAGGTCTTGAATGTTTGAGGAATAAAGATGAATATCTTTTAGATCCTGTAATTTAAAATGAAGAGTTTTTTGCTGAATTTCAGGGAAGTGAACTTTAAATGTATTTGTAATTTCACTTTCAAACTTTTTAATATTTGTATTTGGTTTTAACACAACATAAGTTCTCGGCCAAAAACTTCCCCACGTTTTCATATGCGGGAAATTTGCATCCATAATATTCAATGAAACAAACGCCTGTCTTCTAAACTGTGTATTCTGAGGTAAATCATTAATTATTCCGGTAACCTTCAGATTAAATTTTACTCCTAATAAATCAAAAGTTAGTATTTTCCCAATTACATTACTTCCCCCAAAATGTTTTACTGCAAACGATTTAGTAATAACAAGGGAATTGGGATCAGCAAGAGCGTTAGTTCTATTCCCCTCTAAAAAAGGGAAATTGAAAATACTAAAGAACCTATTATCTGTAAAAGCGACATGTTCGGTAAAAGCATTACCTTTATATCTAAACAGGAAATCTTGATCAACATATCCATAACTTGTAACATCTTCTACTTGAGGAAATTTTTCTTTCAATTCCGGAGCCATTAGTTCTGATGTAGAGGTTGAATAAGAGTTATCAAAGCCTTGTAAAACAAGATGAATATTATCTGCATTATTAAAAAATCTGTCGTAGCTTAACTCGTTTTCCACCCAAAGAAAAACCAATATAACACAAGCCAATCCAACAGCGAGTCCGGTTAAATTAATTAATGAGTATGTTTTGTTTTTAAGTAAGTTTCGAAACGATATTTTTAAAAAATTTTTAAACATAATCGGCGATATTTATTAATTGCCATTTAATCCATTAAGTTGGAATTATTTGGTGAAGGACAATTATAATGCCATCATTATATTTGGAAATATCCGCAAATTCAAATTCTATAAGAAATTAACCGACCGAATACGTACACCAATGATCGGAAATGAACATTTCACTAATAATAGAATTTTAAAAATTCGGGTATTTTATTTAAGTGAAACTAGGAAGAAAAGATTTTAGTTCTAAATATGCTTAAATAAAACCGAATCGAGAAGGCACTTTTCTTTTAAATGCAAAAGATAGATGAAATACAAAAAATAAAAGCCTGGAATATTTTTCCAGGCTGACTGAATGAAAAACTAATTAACGAAAATTAATCTTCTTCGTATGCAATTTCTCCGTGTAATGAACTATCCAATCCTGCCACTTCTTCTTCTTGTGTAACTTTAACAGGCGTAATTAAGTTAATTATTTTCAGCATTACGTATGTAAAAATAAAACAGTATGCACCGACTGCAACTACTGATATCAATTCTTTAAGGAAGAATTCGGCTGAACCGCCGACAAGAAGTCCTTCAACTTGCACTGCAGGATTTATCGCTTTTGTCGCAAATAGTCCCAGCATTATAATTCCAATGGTTCCTCCAACACCATGCACTCCCCAAACATCAAGCGCATCATCCCATTTTAATTTGTTTTTAAGTGAAACTGCAAAATAACAAATTATGCCTGCTACAATTCCAATAATTGCAGAGTCACCTATAGTAACGAAGCCTGCTGCAGGGGTAATTGTAGCTAATCCAGCAACAGACCCGGTTAACAAACCGATTAGTTTAGGTTTTTTCTCAAGTGTCCAGGCTAAAAACAACCATGTAACAGCGGCAAAAGAAGCAGCCACATCTGTATTAAGAAATGCTGCCGACGCAATTGTATCTACTTTCAATTCGCTTCCGCCGTTAAAACCATACCAGCCGAACCAAAGTAAAGCGGTGCCAATAGCAACTAAAGGCAGACTGTGCGGACCTCTCTCAAATATCTTTCTTCTTCCGACATAAAAAACAGAAGCTAACGCTGCCATTCCAGCACTTGCATGAACAACTATTCCACCGGCAAAATCAAGAACACCCCACTGTGCTAAAAGGCCGCCGCCCCAAATCATATGCACCAACGGGAAGTAAACACATATTAACCAGAAGGTTAGGAAAAGCACATAGGCGGGAAAGCGCACTCTATTTGCAAATGCACCTGTTATAAGAGCAGGTGTAATAATTGCAAACATCATTTGATAAGCTACAAAAACATATAAAGGAATTTGATGATTGCCGAGAAATATAGAATTAATATCTGTACCGGATAGAAAAGCCATATTTAAGTTCCCGATTATTCCTCCCTGTCCCCCGCTAAAGCATAAGGAATAACCGAAAGCAAACCAAATTACGGTTGTCCATCCTAATGAAAAGAAACTCTGAATCATAATTGTTAAAACGTTTTTTCTTCCTACAAGACCGCCGTAGAAAAGTGCAAGACCAGGAGTCATTAACATAACCAGGCTTGCCGAGATCAGCATAAATGCAGTACTTCCTGTATTGAACATATAAACCTCTTTTTAATAAAATTAATTAAATATATGATCCTAAAATCTGTGAATGATGAGAAAGGTTTTAGATTGTGAATTGATTCTGCTTGAACAAATTTTTCTAACATACAATAGACAGCAGCGGATTATGATGAAAACTAAATTTGTTATACAAAATTGGAAAACATCATGCTTATTTAAAAATTAATTTCAACAAGCGTTACAATTTTGTCTTAAACGAGAGATAATAAACGCTTAACAATTATTTAGTTAATTATTTTAATGAATAGAAGATCTAATAATCACAATGGAAATATCCCGGATGTTTTTTATGTTTAATAGATAAAAATAGTGCAGTTTTGAAAAAAGTATTGATTATTGAAACTTCAGGGGAAATATCTGCCAAGATAGAAAAAATATTAACCTATCCTGATTATAAAATTTTCTTTTCACATGATAATATAGACGGGTATAAAATTGCCGTCCATTATTTACCTGATTTAATTTTATTATGCTATAAGAAAGGTGTGGACGATTTAAAATTCATAAAAAAAATTTGTACAGATGAAATTTTTGCAATAATACCACTTATTATAATTGTAGAAAATTATTCGATCGAAGGACAACGTGAGGTTATGGATGCAGGTGCAGATGATTATATCTCGGCGGAATTTTTAGAAAGAAGTATTTTTACATCGGTAAATAATCGTTTTTCAAAATTATCACTTATAAAACAGTCAATTCACAATTCATTAAATACGTTTGATGGATACAACGGAGCAGCAAAAAAGAATGACCACGTTCTCGTTAAAATCGGGAATAAGTTAAAACTTATTGAATTTTCGGAAATAATTTGCATCATTGCTTTAAGAGAATACAGTAAAATAATTACCGAAAATAATTGTAATATTATTGTAAGAAAATCATTGAAAAATTGGGTAAAGGATCTTCCATCTGAAATTTTTTTACGAATACACCGCGCAACAATAATCAATATAAATTATATTGAAGAAATTACAAAAGTTAATGAAAGAACTTATACTGTTCATTTAAAAAATATTAAAGAGACTTTCGATTTTAGTCACAGATATGCTAATATAATGCGGCATACATTTCTTAAATAGTCAATTAGACCTATTTTCTTGAAGTGCGTAAATAATATTATAAAATAGAAAAAATAAAAGAGGAATTTAGGTTATCCGATATTTCTTTTAAGTTGATAATGTTGGCTCAGTTTCGAAATGCCCATGTATTTAAAACCTCTTAGTTATTTATTTTAAGTATATAAGAGAATTACATAAAGAAATCTTCCTTCAGAGACAAGTGAGATTAACAAACTAATAAATATTTGATGTACAACTTATTAGGGTAGTCAATTCTGTAAAATTAATTTATTAAGTTAAAATATTTATGCTATAAAAAATTCCTACTGAGTTCATGCTGAAATGGAACCATTATTCTCTGTCTGATAAACCGTATCTCCTAAAACACCCAGAGAATGCCTGCTTAATAAGTCGATCTTAATTAAACCGATATCTTCAATTGAATACATATCTGTTTGTGTAATTATTAATACTAGAGTTTTATTCTTTGCACACTCTAATGTAAATAATCCGTAATCGGACCGGGCGTTAAAATAATCCCGCAAGGATGAAAGCTTAAATTTCCTAAATTCCCGCCGGGAGATATATTGGAATAGTATTCAAACTAATCAAGACAAGAGAGCCGGCTATAAAATATTTTATTTTGAGAATTTATTCAAAAATCATAATCATTATTCATGAGTAAATGCATTTGAAAATAATTATTAAAATTTTTTGTTGTATTTAATTTTTATAATAATTATGTTGCTCAAAAATTTTTAGTAACAATAATTAATTAACAAGGACAAGAGGAATTATAGAGTAATATATACGGTAGAAGAATATTTAGAAATTTATTCTTACTTACTTTAGGCAATTACATTACGATGCGGATCGTAAAAATTCCCTTAGTCTTACCTTTAACAAAATCAAACAGAACAAGTGGAGGTATAAAATTGCAGCGGATTAATTTAATCTTGTTTGTATTCCTATTGCTGTTTGGCAGTATGGCATATGCTCAAAATGGAGGGGATATAAAAGGAGTAGTTTATGACAAGCAATCCAACTCACCGTTACCAAGCGCCTCAATTATAGTTCAGGGTACTCAAAAGGGTTCTGCGACAGATAATAGCGGGAACTATGAAATAAATAATATTCCTCCCGGCACATATAAGATTGAAGCTCGCTATGTGGGGTATGAAACTCAAACTAAAGAAATAAATGTTTCTGAAGGCAAAACTATCGTTGTTAATTTTTACCTTATTACAACAGCACTTAAATTAAATGAGGTTGTTGTTACCGGCGTTGCTACAGCAGTTTCAAAAAGAGAACTGGGTAATTCAATTTCTACTATAAGTGCTCGTCAATTAGAAATGTCTGGTGCACCGTCCTTAGATGAAGCACTGTCAGGGAAAATGCCCGGAGCTTTTGTAGAACAGAATTCCGGAAATCCCGCTGGAGGTGTATCTATAAGATTACGAGGCACAAGCACAGTCCTCGGAAGCGGAGATCCGCTTTATATTATTGACGGAGTAATTGTAGATAACAGTTCTCCTGAGCTGATAGATTTGGGAGGTTACGAACAAAACCGTTTAGTTGATATTGACCCAAATGATATTGATCATATAGAAGTTGTGAAGGGAGCAGCAGCAGCAGCTCTCTATGGATCAAGAGCAAATAACGGAGTCGTACAAATTTTTACTAAACGCGGCACTTTAGGTAAACCAAGAATTACCTATTCAACCGGTTTCTCGCTAGCACACATAAGAAAAACACTCCCCGTAAATATGGTGCCGTTTGATGCAAATGGAAATCCTGTTACAAGATATGATTTTCAAAACTATATATTTAGGACTGCCACCGGTACAAACCAATACTTATCAATTTCAGGCGGATCAGATAATACAAGATATTTTACTTCAGCCTCATATTTGGGTAATCAAGGAATTATTAAAGCAACTGATTTTCAAAGAGCAAATTTAAGAGCAAGAATAGATCAAGTAGTTAATAATTGGATGAATTTTTCTATCGGTGCAACTTATGCTTACGACCATAGTAATGATTTACCTAATGGAGGTTTGGCTTCAAGTTATGGAGTACTTACAGGATTTATTTTTGGACCGAATACTTACAATCCTAACTTTAACCCGGTAACCGGAGAATATCCGCATAGCGGAATATTAGCAAATCCGGTTGAAGCAATTAATCTTTATAAATTTGCCCAGTCAACCAGCAGATTTTTAGGTGATGCACAATTGAATATAGTTCCGTTTGAAGGGCTGAATATTCATTATACATTGGGATATGATACATATATACAGAATGGAACAGCTTATATACCAATAGGCACTTCCGCTCCAGGTTATGGAAATGGATTTGCTCAAGATGCTGACTTACGTTTTTATCAAATGAACCATAATATCAATATTTCATATATAAAAGATATTTCACCGGTTATTAAATCTACGTCCTTGGTCGGAGGAACAATGCAGTATGAAAACTCAACAAGCCTTAGTACATCTGCAACTAATCTATCACCTGTTTCACAAATTGTTCCCAGCGGTGCTAATCAGGCAATAAGTGAGTTTAGAAGTGAACGAGTTATATACGGAGTATTTGCTCAGGAAATGTTAGGATTTTATAATAAATTATTTCTAACCGGAGCAGGCAGATTTGATGCATCATCTGTATTTAGTGCAAATGACAGGTGGCAATTTTTCCCAAAGGTAAGTCTTTCATATCTTCTTTCGGAAGAAGATTTTTGGAAAGAAGGAGCAATTGGCAAAATTATACCTAGCTTAAAGCTTAGAGCAGCCTTTGGTGAATCAGGCGGTTTATCTGCCATCGGCCCTTATGACAGATTTACAAACTTTAATCCCCTTTCTTATTCGGGGCTTTCTGGTTTGGTTGCAAGCACACAAATGGGTGCCGAAAATATAAAGCCAGAAAGAGAAAAAGAATTTGAAATAGGTACGGATATCAGTCTATTATCTAATAGATTGGGTCTTGAATTTACATATTACGATAAGAATGTCAGTGACCTTCTACTTTTTAGATCCTTATCCCCTTCCACCGGATTTTCCAGTCAACTTGAAAATGTCGGAACAATGGAAAATAAAGGAGTTGAATTACTGCTAAGGGCAATACCAATAAATACAGATAATTTTAGCTGGACGTCTACCCTTACATATTCCGCAAATAAAAATGTAGTTAATGGAATCGAAGGCGGAGTATTAATAATTCCAAATTCATTTGGATTGGTAGCTGCCGTTAACGGACAGCCGCTTGGAGTATTTTACGGATCAGCATTTCAAAGAGACGCAAACGGGAATATTGTATACGTAAATGGAATTCCACAACGTGATCCTAATTCAAAGGTAATAGGAAATCCAAATCCCAAATGGATAGCATCATTTATAAATGAATTTCAATTTGGCCGTCATTTATCATTACGAATTCAGCTTGATGGAGTTTTTGGAAATGATGTGTTTGATTTTACCCAAAGACTTGGCGACTTCCCGTCTTTTGGAACATTACAAGGATACGGAAATGAACTGCAGGGTAAATTGCCGAAGGGATATAATTCGGCAGTATTTAGAATATTTGAAAATTGGATACAAAACGGTTCCTTCGTAAAAGTAAGAGAAGTATCGGTAAGCTATGTGTTCAATCCAGAAGCTCTTGGTATAGAGACAATGAGAATCAGCCTGATAGGAAGAAACTTATTTTCTTTTGATAATTATCCAGGCTATGATCCGGAGACAAATTTAGCTGCACAGGCAACGGCAGTAAGAGGTTTTGATTTTGTTCAAGTACCGATACCGCGAACATTTGACCTTAAATTGTCTTTTACTTTCTAAATGAATAAAAAAGATAAAACCAGGAGGCAATTCATAATGAGAAAGATAA